>JAIDSQ010000122.1:4411-16979 GCA_029061155.1 Clostridia bacterium | reverse complement strand
GAATAATATATGGCAAAAAAATACGAGAATATTGAAAATATAGGTAAACTCATTTCTGGCGGTTCCATTGCGGAACTTACGCGCAAATTGAGTACAGCGGAAAAACAGACCGCCGATATACTGAAAAAGTTATCCGAGCTTGAAAACGCAAAAATTGCAAAAAGGCTTGAAGAAGAAAGATTAGAGGCGCAGAGGCTTGCAGCGGAAGAGGCTGCCCGTCGTGCCGCCGAAACTGCTGCCGCAGAAAAAGAACAAGCGGAAAAGGAGCAGGCTGAAAGAGCAAAAGCAGAACAGGCAAAAAAGGCGGAGATGACTGCTCCAGCTGAAAAACCTGTAGATGTAAAACAGGAAGGTAAACAGCTTGCAAAACCTGTTGAAAAGACGTTTAAGCCCTCCGCAAAGCCTGCGGCAGAAAACAGAACGTTCGTAAACAGGGATACGCGTCCGCAGAACCGCCCCGCTCGTACTGGCGCACCTAATTATAACAATAATAACTCCGGCGGTTATAACAAGACTGGTGCAAAGTTTAGCGCGCCTTCAGTTCCTGTGGCTCCTGCGGTTCAGACTGCTAAGGCTAAAAATTTCGGACCCGATAAAAAGAAGGGCTATGAAAAGACATACGTTGAAAAAGAAAAACGTACCGTTTCAAAGCGTACTCTTCAAAAACAGCAGGGCGCAAGCATAGATGATTTTGACGAGAACAAGAGCGGTTACAGAAAGCTCCGCGTTAAAAAAGATAAAAAGCAACTCAGCTCGCAGACCATAAAGATTGAGCATGCAGTTGTCACAACAAACGATATCCCTTTAAAAGTTTTATCCGAAAAACTTGGGATTTCTGCTGTAGAAATTACAAAGCGCCTTTTCAAAGAAGGCATAATGAAAACCGTTAACGAGTCTATTGACTACGATACGGCTGCTCTTGTTGCTGCGGGGCTTGATATCGAGCTTGAATACAAGCCCGAAAAGACTGCCGAAGAAGTGCTTTTTGAAAAGCAGGCAGATACGGTTGAAGAGATTGAAAGCCTTGTTCCCCGTGCACCCGTCGTTACTGTTATGGGACATGTTGACCACGGTAAAACATCACTTCTTGACTATATAAGAAATACTAACGCCGCAGCAGGCGAGGCAGGCGGTATTACTCAGCATATCGGCGCCTATACCGTAACGGTAAACGATAAGGGTATAACGTTTATTGATACGCCCGGACACGAGGCGTTTACAGCAATGCGCGCACGCGGTGCGCAGGTTACGGACATAGTAATACTTGTCGTTGCCGCAGATGACGGTATAATGCCGCAAACGGTTGAGGCCATTAACCATGCAAAAGCGGCCGGCGTGCAAATACTCGTTGCCGTCAATAAAATGGATAAGGCAGGCGCAAATATAGATAAGGTTAAGCAGGATTTAACTAATTACGGTCTTGTTCCCGAAGAATGGGGCGGAGATACTGTTGTTTGTCCTATATCCTGTAAGACCGGCGAAGGTATAGACGCGCTTTTAGAAAACCTTTTACTCATTGCAGAAATGAAGGAGCTTTTGGCTAATCCTGCAAGAGAGGCTCGCGGCGTTATTATCGAGGCGCGCCTTGACAAGGGTAAAGGACCTGTTGCAACGGTTCTTGTTCAGAACGGTACGCTCCATACAGGCGACAATATAATCTCCGGTACGGTAACAGGTCGTGTCAGAGCAATGATTGACGATAAAGGAAAGACAGTTAAAGAGGCCGGACCTTCAATGGCTGTGAACGTTCTCGGACTTGAAGAAGTTCCCAATTCCGGCGATAATATTTATGCTGTGTCGCAGGCACTTATGAAAGAGGTCATAGAAGAGCGTAAGAGAAAGGAAAGCGACGCCATGATTAAGTCTGCGTCCAAAGTTTCGCTTGAAGAGATGTTCGGTATGATTGCGGACGGCAATCTTAAAACTCTTAATCTCATAATTAAGGGCGATGTTCAGGGTTCTGTCGAGGCTGTTAAACAGTCAGTAGTCAAATTATCAAACGAAGAAGTTCAGGTTAAAGTTATCCACAGCGGTGCAGGCGCTATAACAGAAACTGATGTAATGCTTGCAGACTCGTCAAACGCTATTATATTGGGCTTTAACGTTCGCCCCGATACAAAAGCAAAAACACTTGCAGAGAGAAGTAAAGTAGACGTAAGGACTTACAGAATTATATACGACCTTCTCGATGATATAGAATCGGCGTTGAAGGGTATGCTTGCGCCTAAGTATCACGAAGTTTACCTCGGTAAGTGCGAAGTTCGCCAAACATTCAAAATCACAGGTGTCGGCAATATTGCAGGCTGTTACGTTATGGACGGAAAAATTATCCGCGGCGGAAAACTGCGTATATACAGAGAAAACGTTCTCGTTGTCGAAGGCAACGTTCAGCAGCTTAAACGTTTCAAGGACGATGTTAAAGAAGTTTCATTCGGCTTTGAATGCGGTTGCGCTATCGAAGGTTTTAACGATATAAAAATCGGCGATATTATTGAGTGCTACATGATAGAACAGGTTAATGCAGGCTAATATAAGGAGCAAAAATGAAGGTTTCCAGAGGTGAACGCCTTTCAGGTGAATTTCAAAAGGAAATTTCAAGCGTTATTTCAGCAAAGCTTAGAAACAATTATCCCGAGCTAAGCGCAATTATCAGCGTTACGGAGGCAGATATTGCTCCCGATCTTAAAAGCGCAAAAATATTCTTGAGTATATTCGATACTGACGAAACCAAAAGAAAGAACAGTTTTGAAATAATAAAGCAAAACGCAGGCTTTATACGCCATGAACTTTCAAAGGTAATGCGGATAAGAACGGTGCCCGAGCTAAGGTTTCATTTAGATGAAAGTATGGAGTACGGCGCTAAGATAGATAAAATTCTCAACGAGCTTGTTGACAAGAATGACAAATAATAATTTAAGCGAAATAGTAGAACAACTTCATAAAGCACAAAACATTGCAGTTTTTTGCCATGCCCGTCCTGACGGTGACGCTCTCGGGGCAGGTCTTGCGCTTTACACTGCGTTAAAAAATGCAGGTAAATGTGTTGTGATGTGCTGTGAAGATTTGCCGCCCGATAAGTTTTCTTTTATGCCGTCAATGACTAATGTCAGACGCGGACTTCCGTCAAAGACAGAATATGATACATTTATAAGTGTCGATTGTGCGGACATATCGCGTATGGGCGTTTTTGCCGATGCATTTTTCAAATTTTCAGGCACGACAATAAATATCGATCATCATATATCAAACAAGGGCTTTGCAAAATACAATTACGTGTATGAATGTACGGCAAGCTGTGAACTTTTAACTGAAATTCTCTTAGCGGCCGGATTTGAAATTACAGCCGAAATTGCTAACTTATTGATGCTTGGACTTATTACAGACAGCGGTAATTTCACTCATCGTGATGTCAGCGAAAAAACTTTCAATATTGCGTCAAAACTGCGTGCATACGGCGCAGATGTAACTGCAATAAATTATAATATGTTTTCGCGCCAAACTAAAACGCGCGCACTTTTATATGCAAGTGTTATAAATAAGTTGCGTTTTGCACTTGACGACAAATTGACGTTTATAATTATTAAGCAAGAAGACCTTGAAAAATTTGGTGCAGATAAAAGTCTGACGGAAGGTTTTGTTGATTTCCCGCTTAGTATTGACGGCGTTGAAGTTTCCGTTTCTATGTTGGAAGTAAAAAGGAGACAGTATAAAATTTCATTCAGAAGTAAGAGTGCGGTAAACGTCAATGCAGTAGCGTCAACATTCGGCGGCGGCGGACATATTCTTGCAAGCGGCTGTATGCTGTTTGGCGAACTTGAAGAAGTAATAGAAAAAATTACATATGCAGTATATCAGAACTTATGACGGGATTCATAGTCGTAGATAAAAGCGTGGGTGCAAGTTCTGCACAGGAAGTTAATATTATTAAAAAGCTTATAGGCAAGCCTTGCGGGCATATGGGCACCTTAGACCCTATGGCAAGCGGCGTGCTACCGGTAGCAATAGGCAATGCGGCACGGTTATTTGATTATTTCCTTGCAAAGCGCAAAACATATATCGCAACTTTCATTTTCGGTTCCGATAGCGACACTCTCGATACAACCGGTACCGTTAAAGAAAATATCGGCGTTATTCCTTCTGAAGAACGCATATTAGAAATAATTCCCGAACTCTGTGGACAAATAATGCAAGTTCCTCCAAAATACAGTGCAAAAAATATTAACGGTAAACGTGGATATCAGCTCGCGCGCGAAGGCGTAGAGTTTGAATTAATACCTAAAAAAGTTGATATATTCAATATAAAACTTATTGAAAAAGTTTCGCCAAATTCTTTCTCGTTTGAAATTGAATGTGGCGGAGGCACGTATATCAGGTCAATTGCAAGAGATATGGGTGCAAAGTTGGGCACATACGCAATTATGAGTGCGCTTGTAAGGACAAAAAGCGGCTGTTTTGATATTTCTCAGGCTGTTAAAACTCAGGCATTGACTGCTGAAAATTTGAAAGAACATTTAATAGCTACTGACAGTGTGTTGCCATATGAAAGTATAAGACCGATGGATAGAGAGGCTTTTAAGCTTTTTAACGGACTTTCCGTAAAAAGTGAGTTATCTGACGGGATTTATAAAATATATTATACAGACGGTTCGTTTTACGGGCTCGCCGAAGTAAAACACAATTTATTAAAGGTAAGGACAAAGCTATGTTAGAAATCATCAAGTATAACGAAGACGAGTACACATTTCCCTGTCTGCTTGTTTTGGGGTGTTTCGATTCATTGCATATCGGGCACGATGAACTGCTTAAAAAGGCGAAATTACAGGCTAAAATCAACGGACTTGATTTAGGCGTAATGATGTTTGTCAACGGCAAGGGCGGACGTCAGGTATATACTTTTGAAGAAAGACAAAAATTTCTTGAAAAGTACAACGTAAAATTTATTCTTGCAATCGATTATACCGAAGAATTTAAAAAGACGACTGCAAGCGAGTTCTTGGAAAATCTTGAAAATAAGCTCAATGTAAAAGCGTATATGAGCGGTAAGGACTTCCGTTTCGGTGAAGGAGCAAAAGGTAAGTCGTCGACACTTAAAGCCTACGCCGATGATGAAGAAAACGGCGTTTGGTATATGCAGGTTAAAGACGTAGTGTATGTTGGTGAAAAGGTCAGCACATCGGCGATTAAAAATTATATTGAAGAAGGTAACCTCGTCAAGGCTGGCGCTTTCCTCGGCAGAAATTATTCTGTAACCGGTTTTGTTATTGAAGGGGCAAACCGCGGTAAGAAAGTAGTAGGTTTCCCCACGGTAAATATGCGCTATCCCGTTGATAAGGTTGAAGTTAAAAAAGGCGTTTATAAAGTTAAGTGCCTTGTCGGTGAAGAGGAGTTTATAGGTATAGCAAACTATGGTCCCCGCCCGACGTTCAACGAGCAAAGCAACATTCTCGAGGCGTATATAGACGGCTTTATAGGCACACTCTACGGAAGGAGTGTGACTATAGAATTTGTCGAGTACATAAGAGATACCCAAAAGTTTGAAAGCGTTGACGAACTCAAAGCACAGCTGAAACTTGACTTAAAACAGGCTAAACTTAAGGTTTAAATAGTACTATGTGTCACACAACACTACCCGAAAACTACATTGAATACGATAAAATAGACTTACAGCATAACAAAAAGCACTTTTGGTTAGTGCAGTTAATTTCTATAATTATTATGGTTGTAATGTTAGTGGTCGGATATTTCATATGTCCTACAGTCTATAATGACAATTCATATTGGAGTATAATTGCGCTTATTGTGCTCGTGATAGGATATGTGTTATATATAATTTTGCACGAGGCGACTCACGGTATTGTGATGCGTCTATCAGTAAAAGCCAAACTTAATTTCGGTTTCAAAGGCTGGGCTGCGTATGCCGGCAGTACAGGTTATTTTGATAAAAAACATTATATAGTTATTGCGCTTGCACCTCTTGTTTTATGGGGAATTATATTTGCCGTTTTGAACGTATTTCTTAATGACGGCGTATGGTTTGCAGTTGTATGGATACTGCAAATAGGCAATGTGGCTGGCGCGTCTGGTGATTTGTTCTGTACATACAAAATGTTAAGATATCCCAAAGATATTCTTGTGCTCGATACGGGAATGGATATGACGGTATACAGGAAAATGACGGAAGAGGAAATAGAAGAGAATAAAAAGGCAGAAATGCCTGAAGAGGTTAACGAGGTTTTGTCAGGTGATTAAATTCGGACCGAGCGGTAACGGCGAAAAATTTTATAATGACGGATTTAAACATACCGAGCAAGCCGCAGATTTTTGCAAGAACCTCGGTCTTGACTGCTTTGAATATTCATTCGGTCGTGGAATAATGCTTTCCGAAGATAAAGCTATTTCAATAGGGCATGCATTTAAAGAAAGTGGAGTAGAGTTAAGCGTACATGCGCCTTACTTTATAAACTTTGCTAACACATCCGACGAGTCAGCACAAAAGTCTTACGGATATGTTCTTAACAGCGCAAAATATTTGCAGCTTTTTGGCGGTAACCGTATTGTTTTTCATCCCGCAGCACAAGGCAAACTTTCACGTGAAGAGGCCGTTTCTTTAACTGAAGACAGACTGAAAGTTTTAAGGGATTATATCTATCTGAATGGATATGAGAATTTGCACTTTTGTCCCGAAACGATGGGTAAGCAGGCGCAGATAGGTACTTTGGAAGAAGTCGTTAACTTTTGTAAAATAGATAAAGTTTTTATGCCTGCAATTGACTTCGGTCATATAAATGCAAGAGAGGGCGGAAGTTTAAAAACTGTCGACGATTATAAAAGCAGGCTTGAATATATGATTGCCGAATTAGGTTATGACAGGGTTAAAAATTTCCACGTTCATTTCTCAAAGATTATGTACGGCGGAAAGGGTGAGATAAAACATCTTACTTTTGAAGATACGGAATACGGTCCAGAGTTTGAACCGCTTGCCATAGCGTTAAAGCAGTTAAAGCTTGAACCCTATATTGTAAGCGAATCGGCGGGAACACAGGCTGAGGACGCTTGTGAAATGAAACGCATATATACAAATGTTGACATATAAAAATTTTTTTGTTAAAATAAAAAGGTAAACAGATGGGCTTTACAAACGCATCAAAAATATATAAACTTGTGGGAGCGGAGGCAACTTTAACAGAGGCCGCCGATTTGAGAAAATACCTTACAGGAATTCCAACCTCATTCGGTTATGTTGTTTCTGATAAAAATGGCAACACGTTTTACACCGATTCACGTTATATAGAAGGCGCGCAGTTAGCTTTAAGCGGAAGTGAGATTGCTGTAAAGCAGTTTAAAGCGCCGCTCATCGATTTACTTTCCGAATATAAAGAGGTTGCAATACCTGTCGGAAGAACGCTGTATAGCGATTATCAAAAGCTGATTGAGGCAGGTCTTGAAGTTAAAGACAGCCTGCCCGCTTTTACAACGGCAATGTCCGTTAAGGAAGTCTATGAATTAGAGTTTATCCGTAAAGCTTGCGATATTACAGACAGAGCTTTTCAGGCACTCTTAGAGCTTATTAAAGAAGGTATGACCGAAAACGATGTTGCAGCTTTACTTGAATATTTAATGCGCAAATTCGGCGCAAGCGGTACAAGCTTTGAAACAATTGTTGCCTTCGGCGAAAATTCCAGCGTACCTCATCACGAAACAGGTTTCAGAAAACTTAAATACGGCGATATAATCTTAATCGACTTTGGTTGTAAATACGGCGGTTACTGTTCAGATTGTACCCGCACATTCCTGTTCGGTGACGACGGGCAGCATGAAGAATTTAAGTCGGCATATGAAAAGGTGCTTACAGCACATATGCTTGTAAAAGATAAAGTTACTTGCGGAATGACGGGCAAGCAAGCCGACGCAATCGCAAGAGATTACTTGAAAGAGTTTGATCTTGATAAATATTTTACCCATTCATTGGGGCACGGGATAGGTATCAATATACATGAGTACCCGTTCGTTTCCCCAAGGAGCGAGGATAAGCTATTAAACGGAATGGTATTTTCCGATGAACCTGGCGTTTACTTTGAAGGCAAGTTCGGTATTCGCATTGAAGATACAATTACGCTTGATAAGGGTAGGATAATAAGTCTTACAGATTCGGATAAAAAATTGACAATTTTATAAAATATATTCGCAAATCATTATTGCGGAATTAAAAGGAGAATATATTATGGCATCAATTTTAGCAGGAGACATCAGAAAGGGCAGTACATTTGAATACAATGGTAAGGGCGTTTACACCGTAACCGAGTTTCAGCACGTTAAGCCCGGTAAGGGAGCGGCATTTGTAAGAGCAACTCTCAAAAATGTTGTAACGGGACAGGTTCTTTCTGATATAACTTTCAACCCCACTGCAAAGCTTGAAACGGCTCAGGTTGAAACTAAGAAAATGACCTATTCGTATACCGACGGTGAGTTCTATTATTTCATGGACCCTGATACTTTTGATATGACTACTCTCAATCTCGATCAGGTTGAAGACGCACTCAAATATATTAAAGAAAACGATATGGTTACTATTAAGTTCCTTAAAGGCACGGCGTTCTCCGTTGAACCTGAAAACTTTGTTGAACTTAAAATTACCGAATGTGAACCCGGAGTTAAGGGCAACACCGCAACCAACGCACTTAAAAACGCAGTTGTTGAAACGGGCGCAACAATTCAGGTTCCTATGTTCGTTGAAGAGGGCGAAATTATTCGTATCGATACCCGTACCGGCGAATATATGTCGAGGGTCGGTAAATAATTGAAAGCTGTAATTCAGCGCGTACGCAAAACGACGTTAAAGGTAGACGGCAAGCTTATATCGGAAATTCCGTTCGGGCTTGCGGTCTATTTAGGCGTTAAATGCGGTGATACAGAGGAACAGGCTGATGCAGTCGCAAAAAAGGTTTCTAAACTGCGCATATTTGAAGACAGCAACGGAAAGATGAATTTATCCGTTGCAGATGTTGGCGGTGAAATTCTGCTTATTTCACAGTTTACATTGTACGGAGATTGTTCGCACGGCAACCGTCCGAGTTTTACCGAGGCTGAGCGCCCCGAACCTGCGAATAGGCTTTACGGATACACTGCAGAAAAACTGCGCGAAACGGGAATTACTGTAAAGACCGGAGTATTCGGTGCGGATATGAAAATCGAACAGTTTAACGACGGACCTGTTACAATTATATTTGAAATTTAAAGGGCGGATTGCGCCCTATTGTTTTATACGGTTAAAAATGAAAATTCAATTTCTCGGAACTGGAGCGGCGGAAGGAATACCTGCAATGTTCTGTAACTGCGAAAGTTGCAGGAATATAAGAAAGTTAGGTGAAAAGCAATTCCGTACACGTTCGCAAGTAATTATCGACGATATTTTCTCCATTGATTTTCCGCCTGAGGCATTTTATCATTCCATAAAATTCGGCGTTTTGCTTTCAAAACTGAAATATCTCTTGGTTACACATTCGCATATGGACCATTTTTACGCGCACGATTTCATTCTGCGCGGATATAAGTATGCCGAACTTGCCGAGCCCATGCTTGAAATTTACGGTAACTCAGAAGTAGGCAAAGTATTTTCCGAATGCACCGCAAGAGAAATGAAACCCGAAGTTGCCCCCCATGTTTCTTTTACTGAAGTCAGTCCTTATAGCATTTTGAATGTTGGCGGTTACAAAGTTTTAACTCTTCCCGCAACGCACAGTAAAACCGAGCAAGCCCTTTTGTTCTATATTGAAAAAGATGGTAAAGGCTATCTTCATCTTTATGATACGGGTATAATTGAAGAAGGGATATACAGCTTTCTTTCTAAAAATAATGCACACCCGGACGTGGTGTGTTTTGACTGCACATTTACGGATAAGACTTACGGTGTTTCAGTCCGTCATATGAATATTAATGACAATATGCTTATTAAGCGTAAGTTGGAAGAGAACGGTATTGCAAGTGATAAAACAAAATATATTATTTCGCATTTTTCACATAATTCCAACCCTACATTAGAACGATTAGAACAAATAGAAGAAAAGTACAACGTCACAGCAGCTTATGACGGTTATATTATTGATATTTGACAGATGCACATTATCAAACATTTTGTTACAGTAACCCGACACAGGCGCGTTGTCAGAAAACATTGCTTTAAAGCGGGTCTTATTTGGCAAGGATTAACCCACGATTTATCAAAATACTCACCGTCTGAATTTTGGAGCGGAGCAAGGTATTATCAAGGTAACCGCAGTCCGCAGGCAAGAGAGAGGGAAGTGCTTGGCTACTCCGCAGCGTGGTTACACCATAAGGGTAGAAACAAACATCACTTTGAATACTGGACTGATTTTGCCGACGGCAGAAAAGTTTACGTAAAAATGCCTGCCAAGTATTTTGCTGAAATGATTTGCGATAGAATAGGCGCAAGTAAGATTTATATGAAGGATAAATATAATGACAGTTTGCCTCTACAATATTTTGAAAACCGCACTGATAAGGATAGTATGAACCCTCAAACTTGTGAAGATTTACACTACTTTCTCACAATGTTAAAAGAATATGGCGAAAAATATATGTTCAAACAGCTTAAACAATTCGTTAAGGAAAATAAAAAGAAAAGGTAAATATGCATATGAATAACAGAAGATTTAAAGTGTTTGTTCTTATGAGTATATTTTCGGGTATTTTGTGCTTGACATTTTTCGGGCTTTTGGCTTACAGCGTAGTCGTGCTTAATATTTTATTAGCCAATATGTCGTTGTCTTTTGCTGTAATTTTTGCGGGTTATACTTCATTTTGTATTAGCCAAGCGTGTTTAGCTAAAAAGAAAATGAATAAAACTGATAAAAATAATCAATAAAATAAAGCGCACTATACTTTGAATAGATAGTGCGCTTTATAAATTATTTTGTTCTTGAAATGGTTACATTATCTTTTTCACGGTTACGAAGTTCTTTTATCGGGTGCTCCTTGTCCTGATAGCGGTAATCCTTACCGAGCTTTTCAATCGCTTTCTTAATAACAAGATGTGAAGGGTTCCTTTCGGGATCGCCCATATATTTTTGATAGTCAAAGTATCTGTGACTGTCGGGAATTTTCTTTATATCCTTGAAATCGCGGATAACTTCGGTGTTGTCAGCTGTATACTTGACAGTATCTGCAAGAACTTTTCTTATATATTCCTTGTTGCCCCCGAGTTTCAAGAGCTGAGGGAATTCTCCGTCTCCGCAAAGCGATTCAAAAGTACGCTTTTCATACTTTTTCATAAGCTTGTTTGCAACCTTCAAATGTGCAACTTCCATTTTATAATGCTTAGCCCAAATTTTCTTTATATATTCGTCTTTCTCATCCTGCATTGCGGAATAGTAAAGCCAGCATTCGCAATATTCGTGCATAACCCATTGTTCGAGCCAGGTTAAACTGGGGTCTTTAAGACTTTCATACTGAGTAACATGCGCCTCTTCAATCATGGCAATTTCTGCATAAAGCTTTCTGCCTAAGTCGTTTTTATACCACTGAGCAATGTTCATATAATAGTTCATCGTTTGCTGTTCTGCTGCGGTAATGGTGCTTGCCACAAGCTTGCTGTACAAGTCGGCTTTTTCTGCATTCATATGCGGAGAAACATCGTCGGAAGGGAAACGGTGTTCGGCAATGGTAGGGCGGCCGGGCATAATTTCCGTATATCTTCCTACAAGTTCGTCGGCGTCAATATTTTTATCCATTTTGAGAAGGTTAGCGTAGCGGTAAAGGTGGTCAAAGTCTTCCAAAAGCGCAAAGTTCAACGCCTTAATGTTTGCCTCGTCCTTATCGTGTTGTGCGAGTACGGCAGTTAAATCGATTGCCAACTGTTCATAAGCAATAGTGGTTTCAAGTATACTTTCGTTAATGGGTTTAAGACAGCTTATGCGCTTTTGATGCTGCTGTTCCTGACGCCGAACAACTGCAAGCGCACTCAGAATTTCGGGCTCGTTGCAATGCCTTGCGAAGTTATGCATAAACCATTGTGACTCAAATTCTGTTCCGTTCATAAGTATTACGCGCGTTTTAGTATAAGGTGAAGTCTTTTCCTTATTATAGCTTTTGGGATACATTTTTTTCAGCGGTAAAAAACTGTTTTCTAAACTTTTTGATTTTTCTTTAATAGGGTTCATAAGTTCCTCCGATTAAGTTTTTAACTGTTGAATGTGTTTTTAATCAAAAAACCGAAAAATAATTCATATTTAAACAGTAAGCGCTTACAATCGTTACTACTTGACGTTTATAATTTCGTTATGTATAATTAACTAAATATGTCGTTTACCATAGATAAAATTTTCACAACTTCAACTGCTTTACATTCAAAACCATATATAAAGGAAGTAGCCCCTTGTAGCTTGTTAAAACCTTATGTAAGATGCTTTTGGGAAACTAATTTTGATAATCGCAGTGAACTGCGAGTTATCCCCGATTGCTGTGCAGACATTCTGATTTGCTCGGTAAACGGTAAAGTTTACAGTAATTTTTGCGGAGTAAGCAATAAGAGCTTTATTTCAAAAGGCGACAC
>JAIDSQ010000122.1:0-4401 GCA_029061155.1 Clostridia bacterium | reverse complement strand
CCAAAATATTCGGTATAAGATTTTATGCCTGGAGCGTTTCGGCGTTTTCGTCAGTGGATTTATCTGGGACGCTTAACTGTTTTATTCCTGCAGAAATGGTATTTGCCGATTTTAATAAAGTCGCACAGGAAGTAATTAATGCAAATTCAATGACTGAAAGAATTGAAAATGTTCAGGCATATTTATTAGCTAAATTGCAAAGCTCAAAAGTAAATAGCGACGTGATGAACAGTATTTATAAAATTATAGTACAGTCTGCAAATATTGACGTTAAGGATTTGGCACGTTGCAGTGCAATAAGCAAACGCACTTTGGAAAGAGAATTTCGCAATTATACGGGTCTATCACCTAAGGAGGCTATTGAACTGATACGCTATCAGCTGCTTTGGCAAGAGTGTATAAAACCAAACTTTAATATACTTGACTGTGTAGAAAGATTGGGTTATTACGACATGGCACACTTATATAATGATTTTAAAAAGTTCCATGGGATATCGTTACCGCAGGCGCTTAAACTGTTTTAAATTGTCGCATTTTTACAATACGTTATTATTTAAAAAGATTATAATAGTTAAAAATGCAATAAGGGGAACATTATTATTATGAATGATAAAGTATTTGATCTTGCTAAAAAGTTTATTTACCGTAACGCTCGTCCGATTGATTTAGTGTTGTGGAAGTACCATTTTGAAAACGGAAGTAAAGAAGATGTGTTAAATGCGCTTTCAGCATATCAAAATAGTGACGGTGGGTTTGCGCACGCAATAGAGCCGGACTATTGGAACATAAATTCCACTCCGATTGCAACCTGGGCTGCAATCGGAAAGTTAAATCAAATAGACTTTAATGATAGAACACATCCGATTATTGTAAAAATTCTTGAATATTTGGATAGCGGAAAAGATTTTGCAGACGGCAAATGGTTTAACGCTGTAAAAAGTAATAACGATTATCCGCATGCAGTGTGGTGGGGCTGTGAAAGCGGCGAAGGAATTGCAAGTGATAATCCTACGGTAAGCCTTGCCGGTTTTGCCATTAAATATGCCGATAAGAACAGCTCGTTATATTCAAAGGCAAGCGCAATTGTTGATTCTGCCGTAAAGCAATTTATGCAGAATCCTACGCACGAAATGCATACGCTATGTTGTTATATGGAACTGTATGAGTATTGTGTATCAGAAAAAGTAGATTTCATAGATATTAAAGCGTTTAGAACCGCGCTATATGATGCGATAAGACAAACGATTTGCTGCGAAAGTGAAAAATGGGCAACGAAATATGTATGTAGGCCTTCTACATTTTTTGATAACTCGCATTTGCTGTTTGATATAATAGACCGTAATATCTGTAAAAAAGAGGCGGAAATTCTTATCAATTCACAACAGGATGATGGCTCATTTTCTGTGACTTGGCAGTGGCACAATGACTATAAGGAGTTTGAAATAGCCAAAAATTGGTGGAAATCATCTATAATTATAAATAATCTACTATTTATAAAAGCATTGCAATGAATTAAAATATAAAGAAAACACACGAAATGATTAAAACCATTTCGTGTGTTTTTAGTGGAGCAGGTGACGGGAGTCGGACCCGCCGAAATCAGCTTGGGAAGCTGACGCCATACCGATAGGCGACACCTGCAAATAAATTGAAATATTCCCGTAGTGACGGTAGTACTGTGTTGTACACAGTGTAAATGCACGAACCCATCAAAATCAGCTAAATAGCCGATTCCATACCTATAAGTGACACCTGCATTTCTTAAGTACATTATAACATAGTTATTTAAAAATGCAAAGAAAAAACTCATATAATTTAAATTTACAATTTAAAAAGCCTTCCGAAAGGAAGGCTCATTTAAGATTAGTATTTAATAGCACAAGCGCAAGCCAATGCTCCGGGACCTATATGGCATGAAACGCTTAAAGAGAGGGGGTCAACGTATGTAAACTCTATGTTGGGGAAAGTTTCTTTAAGTTCTTCCTTGAAATTTTCGGCCTCTTCTAAGTTTTCTGTATGTGCTACGGCAATTGTCATTCTGCCTTCAGCTACTTCGTTTTTAAACCTTGTTTCAAGGTCTTTCTTTATAGCGTCAATCATTATCCTTTTTGCATCAGCAAGTTTTCTGGGTTTAGCAAACTGATCAAGTTTAAATCCCTGTATTTGAAGAACGGGCTTAATCTTTAATAGCGTTCCTATGGCGGCAACGGCGGGGGTAAGTCTTCCGCCTTTCTTTAAATATTTGAGTGTGCCTACCATTATATAGATACTTGATTTCATTTTGCTAGCCATAAGCCAATCGGCAATTTCTCTAGCAGATTTGCCTTCCTGCGCCATCTTTAATCCGTCCATAACGCTTTGGCGCTGTGTAATGGAAATTCTTTGATTATCCACTACATATACTTTACCTTTGAAACGTTCTTCAGTTTCGGCATAGTGCTGAAGGGTGTGGCAAGTTTCCGAAAGACCGCTCGACATAGGTATATAAACTAATTCGTCATAATTTTGAAGAACTTTATCCCAAACTTCACCGACATCAATAGGGTTAGGCTGTGAAGTTGAAACTTGAGCGTCACCTTTAAGTTTTTCGTAAAATTGTTCCTGTGAAAGAGTTAAGTCTTCAAAATAAATTTCCCCGTCAATAAGAACGGGCATAGGTACAACGGAAATGCCGAGTTCTTTTGCTGCGGCTTGCGTAATTCCACTGTTGCTGTCTGTTACTATTGCTGTTTTCATACTTATTCTCCTTGACAATTATTATACATATCACTGCTTGATTAGTCAACAAAACAAGCGACAAAATTCACTCAATTTCGTATTTAGAGGGGGGAGAGTGAAAAGCTAATTCTTATTGTTAAAGCTATTAAGCCATAATGATGTTTCATTTCGTGTTGTAAATATTTTATACGGAACGTTTGCGCTTTTTAAAGTTTCAAGCATAGAAGGACGAATTTTATCTTGATATGACTTTATCCATTCTTCAAATTCAGGATCAAATTGCTCTTCGCAACCGTCAGCCATATCGGGGCGGGTTTGTCCTCTGAACTTTTCAACGCGCTCATGTACGCTATTTATACATAAGTCCTGCGGATAATCAAGAAATATGCACAGTTCCGCATATTCAAGCCGTTTCAAAAAAGTACGGTTATAATTACCCTCGATTATCCATAAATTTTTATTAAGTTCTTTTTCAAGTAATAAATCGAATTCTTCTTGTGTTCTATTTTTCCAATTGGGGAGCCACCATATTTTATCAAGGTGTATTACCGGTATATTAAACTTCTGTCCCATTTCAACAGCAAGAGTACTTTTACCTGCTCCGCCACAACCTACAATAAGAATTTTACGATAAGGGAAGGTATTACTTAATTTATTTTGTTTTTCCTTAATAAAATCTATGATTAAATTAGTGAAGTAATCCAAGTCATCATCAGATAAAACTTTATCTTTAGGTATACTATAAAATTTTTCGATGCATTTTCGGCAACAGCAACCTAAACTATGTTGTGCATAATAAACGGGATTGCCGTAGTACGGTGTTTGTTTGCCGTCGTCAGGCTGATAGCTGCGTATGCTTTTTATCAGTATCTTTTTAATTTCAGTTTTATTTATTTTAGGTAATTTATTTTTAGCAACATTGTCCAAATCAGCATTGAGCCAATCGTCATTCCACATTGATTCTCTCATAATGTTTGCAACGGTTTTATATTCCGGTTTTTGTTTCATTATTTCAGTATATAAAAATTTGGAATTGCAGAATTGGCAATGTGTATTGCCGTCAAAAACAAAATAGTGTTTGTTGTTTGCACAATCATGCGGGTGTTTAATAATTGTACGCTTATTTATTATTAATTCTTCTTTTAGCTTATTAACAGTTTTAAAAGCAGATCTATCGTTTTTGTTTACTTTAAATGGTGTAATTTTTCTCGCATTTTTTATGTAAATCAAAGTGGCGTATTTTGAATGTTGTTTTAATTTCCAAAAGTCTTCACCGGCACAAATATCTTTTCCATATTCAATACGTATTTTTTCTATTTTTGCTTCAGTCAGATTGTCAAAGAAGAGGACCTTTTCAACTTCAAACATAGCGGTCACTTCTTTCCCGGTTTCCTGCATATAAACTTTATCATCCTCAGAAATATTATTAAAGGGAGTAATTCTGTTTATTGAGAATCTGCTTTCAATTTTTTTCTCGCCCGATAAAATTTTTTCAATATATCCTTTTTTCATTATAGCTAAATGTTCCATAATTCACCTATGCTTTTGCTAAAAGAAGTATAAAAAAAGGTTTAATACACGAGTTCTTGTATCAAACCTAATTTCCTATGGCGCAGAGAGAGGGATTCGAACCCCCGTACAGTTGCCCGTAACACGATTTCGAGTCGTGCGCGTTCGACCACT
>JAIDSQ010000121.1 GCA_029061155.1 Clostridia bacterium | reverse complement strand
AACTTTGTAAATAAGTCACCATATATGTTGTAGTGTTAATTGCAGTGACTCTATAAAGATAAGAATAAGTAGTATTAGCAATAATTAAATCTCCAACCTTTACGGTATATCCGGCAGGTACTGTAACCGTTGTTTTTGTGATGCTTGTAGTTGTCGTTGTAGTTGACTGAGTACTTCTAAATATACCCAATCCTTCTAAGCCAGTATCACCTGTTGCCCCCTGAGGACCTTGGATTCCCTGTTCGCCTTGAGGTCCTTGTTCGCCCTGCTCACCTTGAGGTCCTTGAATTCCCTGTTCACCCTGAGGTCCTTGCACACCTTGGGGACCTGCGGGTCCTTGTAACCCCTGTTCACCCTGAGGTCCTTGAATTCCCTGTTCGCCTTTTTCGCCTTGAGGTCCTTGAATAGGTCCTTCGTTGTACCAAGCAAGTCCACCGTTCTGTTCCATGCAAACGTAAATATCGTTAGGCAAAGAAGTGCCCACACTGTAAGCCTTACCAAGATAGAGTGCCGAAGCCGCGGGCAAATCATCCTCAATATCAACGTGCGCCACTATTTGGAACGACCTTCCGTCCTCGCCCGCGGGTCCTTGTTCGCCTTTGATACCCTGTGGACCCTGCACGCCCTGCGGGCCTTGAATTCCCTGGTCTCCCTGAGGTCCCTGTACACCCTGAGCACCTGCGGGACCCTGAAGCCCCTGCACGCCTTGTTCACCTTGCTTACCTTCGGGTATACCGAATATCAGATTGACCGCTTGCGGTGTACCTGCGTTTTCAACAGTTGCCGCGCTGCCCGCGGGAAGAGTATCAACGTGCGCCACGGTAATAGTCGGAGACACCCCGTCCGTTCCCTTAGGACCCTGTGCACCCGTTGCGCCGGTATCGCCTTTCTCGCCCTGTGGACCTGTCGCCCCAGTATCGCCTTTCTCGCCCTTAGGTCCCGTCATAGTGAGCTGCTGACGACCGCCGAGCATATCAACATATACGCCCGGTTCATAAGTTGTCCCTCCATCCGAGAACTGCTTCGTAGCCACTATGTACTGTCCCTCTTTGTACGGAAGATTAACTCCCGCTCTGTTTACTGTTATAGGTTTAAAAGTTGCCATATTTATTTTACCTCCCAATCTAAATCTGTTATGTCAACCGCTTCATTAAAGCCCCAAATTACCGTTGCTTTCGAAGTTGCTAATGTTGCCGCCGCTTTTGCTTCTTCTGCCGCTGTATGCGCAGCTTCGGCATTTTGCGTTGCACGATCCGCCTGATTTCCCGCTTCAACCGCTGATTCTGCCGCCTCACGTGCGGCTATTAATGCTGTGTCCGAATTATTTGCAATTATCTTAGCCGCAGATACCAACTCTGTTTCTTTAACGAATCCGTCTGTCCCTGTGGCAGATACAATGGAGTCAATTACCGTTATAAAATAGACTGCCGAGGTAATTGAGTTATAAACCATATCCCCTTTACTGTCGGTTCCTGAAACTGTAGTGGAAATTACGTTACCTCCTCTGTCGGAAACCGTTGTTACAATGGTCGTAGTTTTTCCCCTGTTATCATCCTCAATATCGTAACGCAGTTCTATCGAGTAAGACCATTGCCCCGCAATCTTGACAAACTCGGGCGGCGCGAGCGTTACATAATGATTCAGCGCTGTATTAAAAGTAAGCAATAATGGGCCTATTTTTGTTGTTAGTTCCGTATCTTCATCGTAATGCTCTAACGTTATGAAAAGGGCTTCGTCCTCGTTCAACTTCCATTTTTCGAGGGCGACGTCAAGCCACTGAGAACTATTGGAATTTCGATTGATCGTTCCTATTGTTCCTGTAACTACAAGGTTCTCGGCTAAATTGATAATAAAGTGTTTTTCTTTCATATGAAGTCCTCCAGTTTGTGCATAGGCAATAAATAAAGCTCAGTTTCAAAATCCGAGCCGTTTAAGTCTTTATTTTCACCGAAAATTATCTGATAGTTTCCGTTCTTATCTTTACCCATAAGCGCCCATGCTGAATAGTTATTTATCGCTTTCGGTAATTCTATTTCCATTCGCAGTTTTTCACTGTTCACTTTAAACCCAATATCGCTGAGTTTTGTCGCATTATTTACAGAGAATCTGCGTTTGAAAATGTTTATTCTATTCGTAAAGCCGTACAACCCCACTTCCTGAGCCTCGCCACCGACGAGCGAGCAGAAGTTTGTAAGACCGCTTCCGATGATAAAGTTTTCATTATCCGTGCAGTAATGCAACTGTACCGAAAAAGTCAGAGCTTCACTGCTGTTCTTTTCAACAAGTAGTTTTTCTACGGATATATAAGGTTTTCCGTTCCATCCGACAAGCTCATCTGGTTTTAATGGTAATGAATAACCTATTTTACGCATAACGTATTCTTTTGAGTATATTACTGAATCCTCTTTCCAGCCAATATTTGAACCGTTTGGAACCGGACCAGTCGGCATAATAGAAAAGTCGTATGTTTCCATACGACCAAACATATCGCAATAACTCACAGCCTTTTTTGCGCGGTTGTACTTTGTTCCCGACAAAACACTTGTCGCACCTTCAGGCGCGGGTTGTGACATTGAGCCCGCCGAATAATTGTCTTCATAAGCCCACTGAAAGAAAATACTATTACCTAACGCGAGCGAAACAACCGACAATAAGAGTGTATTTATGGGTTTTCCATCCGTGTAATAACCTGTTGCTTCTACACATGTTAACGGATTTGCCGCCGTAAACACCATTAAGCTATTAAGCGCATAGGCTGTCAGGGCTTTAGTAGTACTTGTTTTGCTACCGTCGCGAGTAAACAGTAGGAATTCATTGTAACTTATTGCTCGGTTATAACACTTATTTATTGAAATATCGCTATCCTTCCAAGCGTTTTTTACACCTATATATTGTGATAATTCTGCATATTTAACATAGAATATAGTCGCGACAACTTCATTCTCACGAACCGACATCTTTACATCGTAAATGCTGTAACCGTCAACCACCGTCCCAACTTCGGGCACGTGGTCTATTTTGTCAAATATATAAGTGCGAATTTTTGTAGCGTTGCCTATCTTGCGAATAAGTTGCTTCAAGTGTTCACCGTACATTTCACTATCAACAAGCTCTGCGGTTTGATTGTACTTAATAGAACCATCGTGGTGGAAATTACCGAAGTAATCTTTATACTGTTTAATTCTCGCATTAAGAACAGGCACATAACTAGTACGAAACATAAGCTCAGACATTGAATCGGATCCTTTAATCCCTACAAGATTCTTTAAATACTTTATCAACGCACTATCTGTAGATTCACCCGTTTTTGCAAAAACTATATTTGCTATTGCGGGGTTCACAAGAGCATTTGTTAGTGCGTTATTATTTATTCTGTGCGCAAGCTCAGTATAGTTTCTCCCCATTTGCTCCCATTTTAGCGCATAGGCTTTACTATTCGGGTAAAGACCCGAAGTATCAGACAAGCCATTGTATTCGCCTTGTTCGTAAACATAAGGGGCAATATCGCCAATTTCAACGCCATTTGTAAGCCCCATTTCAAGCTTAATGCTCTGATAAATATTATACGAGGTTGAAATAATGGCAGTATCTTCGGAAATTTCTGAACTATTTTCAGATCGTGTAGTTTTATAACCCCCAGCGTAAGGTTCTATAATAGTACCTATCTGCGAATCGTTTAGTCCAACAAGATTTTGAACATCCGTCTCAATATAAGTACAGTATTGATTTATATCCGAACTACTTGACTCGTCAATTGGTTTGGGTAAATCCGATTCTGAAAGATGCTCCCCGTTCCACAAAGTTCTAAAAGATATTGTTTTATCGTTTAACTTAGGAAAGCTCCCTTCATAACTAGCGACAAGAAAAAGCGCTTCAAAAAGCGTATAACCAGTAAAAGCAAATTCAGGAGATTCTTCTTTATCAAACTCTGCGAGTTGACTTTCATTAAAAGCATATTTGTTATTCTCATTTAATAAACGATTTGGAGTAAGGTTAAGAAGTCTATCTATTACACTTTTAATAGTATATTTTGACGGCACATTGTTTTTATCTACGAGCGCAAATTCATATATTTTACAAAAAATACCGACATAAGAAGTAGAAGTAGCGTTCGGCAAAGGCGTACCATCATTTGTTGCAGTGCCGGTCAAATTTTGAATTACAAAAACATACTCTGCAATATATTCACCTTGCGCCAAGTCAACCGCCATGCCGGAATTAGAATTAACGGTTTTTATCGCCGTACCTGACATTTCTAAACTCGATGCATTAACCGTAGCAGAACGCGTTAAATAGTCAGCTCTCTTGTAAAGAAAAAGCCTTGGCATAACACGGTAAATGAAGAATGAGCCACCTCCAACAATAGAACCTTCACTATCATAATAATAACCATTAATTTCACCAAAAGAAGGAATATAACAGTCACCAGCATAATTGACGGCTTGTAGCTTATGGGTGATATTTGTACTTACTCTATTTGCGTACTTTGTTCCAATGTCAAGTTTAACAGTTCCGTCTATATCCCATGAGCCATCAGTAAAATCATGGTCAAGTGGATTAGTAAAAGTAAGGGTATCGACCGACTCTCTTTCAAGTTGTTTTGTTTCCTCAACAAGTTGAATGGTATGCTTCCAGCTTTTATAGTTCCCTTCGTCCTTACGTTTGAGCTTGCAATCGTCGTGGGCAATTAACATCCTTATTTCGGTATCTTGTCCTGCGAACCCTATTCTCACCAAAGTAAAAGGTTCAAACGCAAGACTCACATCTACCGTCGGATAATCTTTAGGGCGCAAATCGGAAAGCGTTATAGTTGCTGTATTCAGAGTTTCATCCAATACAGGTTCAAAAACTATTGGTAAAATCAAATCTTTTTTAAAATCCACATCGCCGATATGCGGAAAAGTAATATAGCAATAAGATACTTCATTATTTAATGTCATAAAAATTCCTTAAATTTTTTTGTATTAAAAAAGCACGGGTAACCGTGCTTTAAAATTTATTTATTATTGTTCAATGCTAACTACAACGAATAATGTATCGTTGCCTCTTTTAAACAGGTATTATTTTCTTCAATATGAATAGTCTCCCATTCTTCTTCTGAACCTTTAAAATAAACATCTTCAAGCGAATTACAACCAGCAAACGCAGCTATCGAAATACTACCCACATTTTTGCCTATTGTTATACTTTTAAGCGATGTGCAACTGGCAAAAGCAAGAGCACCAATCTCCTGTACACTATCAGGTATTACAATGTCAGTTAAATAGATAGCATAAAAACAAGAACAACTATCTATAAATAACACTCCTTTAGGAACGGAAAAACTTGCCTCCCTTTTTCCAACAGAGTATTTAATCAATGTGATCCATTCTTTATTGTACAATGCTTTACTATACAAGTTACCGTCTATACTCATATACCTGGCATTATTCTCATCAACCGTGATACAGGCAAGAGAAGAACAATCAGAAAAAGCATTTAATCCAATAGTTGATATAGTGCCAGGTATAAATATACTTTTTAACAGTTCATTCCCTTTAAAAGCACTATCTTCAATAGAGACTACTGGTTTATCATTGTATGCGTATGGAATCGTAATATCAAATTCCGATTTAACATTCTTTACACCAACAACCGAATATGCAACTATTTCACCGTCTTCTTCTACTCCTTCATAAAGCAATTCTACCGTACTCGTACAAGCTGGAAACATAACAAAGCAACTTAATGAAAAACATATAAGTATTAATGTGACAAAAAACTTCTTCATACTCATATTACAAATCCTATTTACCAAGTTTTAATTTTATTCTTTCATAATCTGCAGTCTGCTTTTTGTTATAAGGCTTAACTGGATATACCTCAAAAATTTCATTAGCCGTATCAAAATCTTTATGGAAAATAAGTATTTTTAAGTAATGAATAACATACTCATTTTCATATCTTACTTTATTTGTCAATAATTTTTCAGATTCATATATGCCGTAATCAGTATAATAATTTAGCTTTATTTCTTCATTTATATAGAATAAAAATAATTTTGTTAAAGCATTAAAGCATTCAACATTTTTGTAGTTTCTGAAATAGAAATAAATTAAATTAGAAAGTATTGCGACCTTATTACTTAAAGCGGATTTGAATTTTTGTTCTTCACTATCATGGTGTGCCGCATATTCATTATATGAAGAAATAATTAAAGGTCTGTTTTGTAAAACATTATTTAGTAAGGATAATTT
>JAIDSQ010000120.1 GCA_029061155.1 Clostridia bacterium | reverse complement strand
GTCTTGCCTGTGTTAAGCTCGCTCTTGATGCTGATGTTGAATCTGTATGCACCTGCTGCGTATGCCTTATAAGGATCGCCGTTGTAGCCTGCGTATTCAACATAATTTTCAAAATCAGCCGCGTACGAAACCTGAATATCGTAATACTGATCCCAGTCTTCGGGTAAGCCGTCTATCAGTGACAGTAAGGTCTGTTCCTTATCTTCAAAGAACAGTCTTGTTCCGCTTGCCGTAGGAATTTCGAGCGTTCTTGTATTAATGTACCAGACAACAGAGCTCTGTACTTCGATAGGAATTACAACGGGGTTGAAATTGTTGAAGTCAACTACAACCGAGAATGTCGTTTCGTATCTGCCTGCATTTCTGCCCGCGAAAGCTCCTGTCTTTTCGTTGGTGGTATAGACTACGTAATCCTTGACTATTTCGGGAAGTCCTACTAAGCCTACGTAGTATACCCTTGCTTTGTCGTCCGCACGCGTATATGTGAACTTGGTATCGTCGGTGTATTTATTGCCTGCGTTATCGAAGTAGCCCCATGTAATGCCGCTTAAATCCACGGTGGCTTTGCCGACCGTCCATTCAACCGTTACGTAATCGAACGCCGTGCCGCCCCACTTGTAGTTGGGATCGGTAAGCTTAATGACAGCCGTATACGTACCTGCATTGGTTGCGGTGCCGTTGGATTCTATGCGCATCTTCTGCGAATCAAACCCGTCAAGGAAGTCTTCAAGCTTAATTTCTTTGCCGGTGTACGTGATTTCCGCGTTTTCCTTCAAAGTAGGAGCCGTCATATTGACGGTCACGATTGACCAGTCGCGCGTGTAGACTTTTTCAGTATCAGACTTTTCAATCGCAATGGTTACAATGCTTGCCGCCTGATCTATTATCTTATTGCCGTTTTCGTCGGTTTCGGCTACGGGCTGCTGCTTTCTGCTGCCGTCCGATTCCTTTTCGTACATTGCAAGGTAAGCCGTGCCGCCTGCTACGTACGCGCCGCCTACGAGGTCGTACTTGATTACCGTACCGCCGTTATCCTCTACAAAGTCGCAGTTATTGCTCAATACGGTGTATACATATGCGCCTGAATTGTCTTCTTTGAACTTGCCGTCCGATTCAACGTCATACGACCTCAATTCGTAGTTGGTTCCGTCAAATGCGACGTATGTATTAACGTATGTTCCGTCCGCGTTCTGCAAAGGAACTTTTGTAAGCGACAAGCCGTCGGTAGCAAGCTCGTCAAACAATGCATAGTAGCTTATAACGTCTTGGGTGATCGCAATCTTCTTGCCGTCTGCACCCACCGTATAACGTGCGATGAATATGCCATTGTTATCGATATAGTACTTGCCCGCAGGAGTGCAAGAGAAACGCATTGCCGTCTTGCCGTCCGACTTCAGCCTGTACTCTTCGTATACGGGCGCGCCGTTATCGAGTATAGGCAAATTGTCGTTTCCGAGATAGTACTGCTTAACGGGCACGCCGTCCGCATCAAGCTTGGTATTATCTGCTGTTGTGTCGATATATTCGACTTCGTAAGCCGTTACGTACTTGAGGTCAAGCTGATACTCGCCTCCGTTGTATTCAGAATACGAGCCGTCGCCGTTAAACTTGGCGTAAACTACGGTGTATTCTCCGTTTTCAAAGATGTACGACAACGAATAGCCTTGCTCGGAAACCGTCTTGTATTCGACTTCGCCAAGCGCCCAGTAGCTGCTTTCGGGGTCGGTAAGTCTGATTTCGAGAGTGTATCCGCCCGCCTTTGTTCCTAACTTCTTGTCGAACGTGATAAGCGAACCGTATTTCTTTGTAAGGTCGTCGAAGATATACTTGAAGTCGGCGCCGTCCTTGGTAATATCCTGCTCTACGCCGTCCTTATAGTCGAGAACAAGTTCGATATCCTCGAATACGGACATATCGAGAGGTTCAACGGCTGCCTTGGTGATATAGAACTCAAGCGCCTTTGACGAACGGTCGGTCAACGCCTTCATATCGTCGGCTGTGAGCGGGGTATTCGTAAGAATATCGTAAAGCGTGTTGCCGATGAGTTTGTATTTGCTGCTGTCGTACCAGGAAAGGTTAATTCTGCTGTTGAGACGAACTACCGCCTTGTAAGTGCCCGCACTCGTCTTTGTGAGATTATCCTCGCCGCCGAGTACGTAGACGTATCTTACGTCCGCCGCGGTAAGTCCCAGATTGTACTGCATGTTAAGGCTGTTTCTCTGCGCCGCGCTGAGAGTGTAAAGACCGTTAGCGCCGCCGTTGTCGCCCCAACCTGCAATTTCAAATTTCTGTTTATCGCCTGTAAATACTTTGGAGTTGCTTACGAGATAAGGACGGGGTACCCAAACCATGGGCTGATCGCCGTAGTCGTAATTACCGAATCTGTAAGTCGTCGTTCCCTCTAAGATAATGCCTAACTTGTAGGATTCCTTAACAAAGAACTCAATTGTGTATTCGATACCGCCTTCGATATTTGCGGCGCTTACAGGAGTTTTCTTGTCGTCGTCGGATACGTAAATTATGTAGTCGAACAACTTCAATTCTTCGTCTGTAAGAGTCTCGCTTATAATTACAGTGGAATTTTCATCCGCCTCTGTCCAGCCTGTAACGGTAACCGTCATTTTTTCAACGGTAATTTCCTGAGTGTAGCTCGGCTGTACCGTTTCGCCTTCGGGGACATTCCAGAACACAAGTCCGCTGTCTAAAAGCGTGGCCTTTATCTTTATGGTAAGACGGTAAGTTCCGTGTAAATAACCGTTATAGATTGAGAAGTTCGTCTCTGCGGATATATCGTTGAAGGGATCGAGCACTTTATATGTCGCGCCGCCGTCGGACGAATATTCGACTATAACTTCAAAGTAGTTTTCCCAACCTTCCGCGTAACCTAAAAGATTCATTAGGTCGTGGAAGTTGCCGTCGAAGTGTGTCCAGCCGCCGTTATTCTGAGGAAGGTCAAAGCCGTGTTCGACTATCTTCCATTCGAGCGATTGTATACCTTCGGGAAGTCCCGTCACTTCATAGTTCTGCGTATCGAGTACGGCAAGAACGTTGAGCGAGAACGTAGTCGTATACGTGCCGACAGCCGACATACCGTTGGTTGCGATACCGCCCGTCGTATATCTTACGTGCGCCTGCAAAATTTCGGGAAGGTTTATAAGGGATACTCTGTGAACCTTGGGCTGACCGTTTTCCACCGTGTACTCGAAGGGTTTATCAGCGTCGTAATCCCACTTGACTTCGCTTAAATCGATGGAGCATTTCTTGATTTCCCATTTGATATTGATTACGCTGGGACCGGTATAAGCCGAACCGTCAAGGTTAATCCACGCGTAGTTGGAATTTATAAGCGAGAATACAGCCGTTAAGTTGCTGTTTGCGTTGACGCTCCTCGAACCTTCTATTGCAAGGTTTACGTTACGCATGAGCCACAACAGATAATCCTGAGGGTTATCCTGACTGTAACCTACAAGCACTTCGTAAACGGTATGCTGTACGCCGTCGTAGACGAGCGAAACCGCATTATTCTTAGTGGGCGCAACGAGGTATATAGGTGTTATGGTCCACTTGGGCGAGTACGTTTCAACCGTACCTACCGTGCTGCCGTCGTTGAACCTTACCATATTTGCATATTCGTCTTTAATCTGCAAATACAGTTTATAGTCGCCTATCCTGGTTGCCTTGTTGCCAGAAATATTGAGGTACTGCTCGAACTTACTGAGCCATGCGTCGTAATCCGATTCGGTTGCGAACGCATTGTGGAGAATGTCTATTTCGCTGCCCGTGTATTCGATGCTTTCGGCAACGTCGGGGATATCTATCATCAGATACTTTATCTCGAATTTAAGCTCTACCGCCGAACGGTCGTAAGTACCGTCGGGTCTTGTACCCCAGTAGTAAATTGTAGCTTTATTGTTATCGTCAACGGGACCGGGTTTCAACACGTACGTTATGGAGTAAACGCCCGCGTCGCTTTGAGTGAGCTCGTCACCGCCCCAAACGTCGACGTACGAAGTATTTTCGACAAGGAACTCTACAGGGCTGCCGCTGTAAATTACGTATACATGGTCTTCAGCCAGCATTGTGCTGTCGAAATAGGTAGTCACGCCGTTGGAGATATAGCCGTAAATCTGCGGTTTGTTCTCTACAAGAACGAAACCTCTGTCGTCATACGAAGGAATGGTGAAGTAAACGTACTCTCCGCCTTCGCCAGTTACGACAAAATCAAGTTTTATATTGCCGCTGTAAGCGCTCTTGACAACGGGTACTATGGAGAAGTTGTCTCCCATCGCCGCCTCGAGAACGGTGTTGAGATCGGTCTTATTAGCCGCAAGTAAAGCGTCGTTGCCTACATAGTCACCGTAATCTTCTTTATAGAACTCGTAGTCTATGAACTTGGCTCCCGTTTCGCCCGTGTCAAGTACGATAGTAGAACGCTCGTCGAGGCGTTTCCAGTTAGTTACATACATTACTTTTTTATTGATAGTATGCGAAACTGTCTTGTCGCCTGCCTCTAATACGTCGGCGGAACCGAGTACGGGAACGCGCCATACCACGTTGGTATCGTCGTGACCGTTGTTTATGCCTGCGTTAATTGAAAGCTTGAGCGTGTACTTACCAGCGTCATACGCCATGTACTTATGACCGTAGGTAAGCGAACCGTCGTATTCCGCGGTATTCTCGCCTGCCTCGTCGTCGATTGCAGTATATTCTACTGAAATATTGTAGTATTCCTGCCAGTCAACGTCCAGTTTGAATACGTTTTCAAGGTTGTGGATATTTCCGTCGAATACCGACCAGACATTACTGTCTGCCTGAGGAAGGTCAATTACTTTAAGTTTAATCTCCCAGTTGAGAGTCGAAGTCAATAACGTAACGGGATTGCCGGCGTCAGTGGTAGAAACAACCGTCCAGCCTCCGAAATTGCTGCCGAACTGATAATTATCGAAATTGATATCCGCGTAGTCGATGGTTGCAACCGTAACGAACTTGCCGACGCGGGTCTGCGTATTGCTTACTTCGTCGCCGTCCTTAGTGGTTGTAAACGTAATCTTGGATTTGAGGTATGCGGGAACTTTGTCGTTAAGTTCTGCACTGTAAGGCTGGGCTACGCCGTTGATAAGCGTGAAGATGTAATCGTCTTCGTAATCCCATTCGACAGCCGACATATCCAGCTCTGCCTTGTTAATAGTCCAGGTAATGGTATGCGCAGTGAACGCGGGATCAAGCGTAGGATCTTCCCAGTAATTGGAATTGAAGATAAACGCCGCTGTGGAAACAATGTTCTGCTCTGCGTCAACCTTGAGTAAAGGCTGGGTTATGGTGAGGTTACCCGCAGTTACATACGTACTTGTGAGATATACCCTATGCGAATTACCGTCGTATACGAACGTTACGGGAGCGCCGGTCTGGGTGTTAATCCACCTGGTCTGATCCGTAGCATAACGCGCGTATATCATTTCGCCCGTTGCTGCGTCCTGATGCTCGTAACGCCACTCGAACTCTTCGGCTTTGAATTTAGCTTTTACAATGCTGTAAGTGTATACGGACTGGCTTAAATAATAGTCCACGCCGCTGTTGTTACCGTAAACAAGCTTTACCCTTACTTCATAGTTACCTATTGCGGAAGGCGCCGACGCCAAAGGAACTGACGAACCCGCGACATAGTAATTGAGTACAAGGTTGGCATCCGTAATCATTCCGCCGGAGGTATCGGAAATTATCGTTACCGCCGCGTTGAAAGGATTTCCCGTGTATTCAAACGTTGTGTTTGTCGTGTCCTCGATGGTTATCTGCGTATAGATGACCATATCCTCGCTGCCGGTATACACTATTTCCAGAGGATTAACGTCGCCGTTAACAAATACAAGTATGTAGTTGTTTGCGGGATCGGCAGGATTGACCGGTGTAGGATTGAGAGGGTTGTTATTTTTAAGGTAAGCCTCTACCTTGAACTTAGCCGCCTGACCGGGAACACGGTCGAGCGTGCCGGTGGTTATGTACTGCCAGTCGCCAAATCCGCCGTTAAGGTTGTCATCCCATCTCCAGTAGTTGTAACTTACCAAATGAGCGAAGGACGCGAGGACGGGCTGTTTGGTAACGTTGTCACCGTTCGATGATGACGAACCTTCAAGCCATTCCACTTCTATCCTCTTCTTTTGGATTTCCCAGTCGCACAACCACGCGAAGGTACCGTCATACGTCGATTCGTCACCCATCACAGGCGTTTTATAGTTAGTATCGGCGTTGTTGAATGTCGCCTTGGTAGTATACTTGCCCGCATAGGTCTGCTGGTTTGCAACGTACGACCCCGACGCAGGATAAGATATAGCCAACTGCGAATAGGGGTTGGTGGTTGCGTCTATACTTACCGACTTAGCCGTTCCGTCGAACGTGAACGGATTGGTGTCGTCATAGGTCCACTTCAGGTCGTTTAAGTTGTACTTGGCCTTTTCTATTGTGTAATAGAAGTTTATTGTCTTAGAACCGTTTGTGCCGTAGGAATAACGGTTGGAATCCAGTGCGGTGAGCGTTATCGAAAGCGTATAATCGTTTGCATTGATTGCGCTTTGAGCTCCGGAATAACTTCCGAAGTTAACCCACCAGTTATTAAGACCGATATTGAAGTCAAGCTCCATCAACGTGCCGTCGGGACCTTTCTGTCCCTCAAGATTGAGCTGAGCAGTGAACGTGTAAGTTTCACCTGCCTTGAAAGGAACGACAAATCTGTGCTGAGGATCTCCGCCCATTCCTATATCCGCCGCCGTCCATGTGCCGGGAGCGTCGGAAGTCTTGGAATAACCCCAGACGAGCAGGGATTCCTTGAAAGGCGCAGGGTCTGCTATAATCTTGAAACTGCGGCTTGTGGGATGGAACGAATAGTTGCTGGTAGCGGAGCTGGTTTGGTTAATGAATATATTGTAATTTCCCCTGAAAATGCGCTGGTTGCCGCTGGCATCGTATCCGTAGGGAATACTTACATATTTATACGAAACAGTCCACGTTCCGTCCTCTTCCTGAACGGGAGCTTTATAGTACAGTACTGTCCAGGACGTTCTTGAAACGCTGTCAAGTCCCTTCATGTCCGTTGCGGGATTACCGCCTGCAACCATGAAGTAAATCTGTCCGTCAAGAATGGCGTCGAGCGTACCGCCTACTAACTTTTCAACAAGGTTGGAAACTTTGACGATAACGTAAGGCTCCGCGCTTATGCTCCATTCGTTGGAACCTCTCTGAAGAGCTGCGTCCGTTTCTTCGTCGGTAGATCTGAACTCGAATTCAACGTTGACGTTACGCTGAATGACGTTGAGGGTAAACGGAACAGAAGTTGCGCCGCTCTGCCAACTCGTCCAGTCCTTGACAGCATTATCTATGCTTACGTTTACTGTATAACTTCCTATATCAACTAATTTGAGTATAAGAACGCCGTTGTACCAGCTCTCTTCACAGGCGCTGGGAGAAATAGTTAACCCTCCGGGGCCCGTTACGGTGTAAGTTTCGTAAGGCGTAGTGGTCACAGTGCCTGCAGCATAATCTGCCGCCGTCATAATACCGTTATAAACGTTGCTTATGGAGAAGTAAACGTAACCGCCCGCGTATTCCTGAGTGCTGCTCGTACCCTGCGTGATTCTGGGCGTAGCGTGCACCATCTTGGTTATCTCGATTACGAATTCGAGATCGTCCGTAGTGCCGTCCTTCCAACGCATATTTACAGGGTCGGTAAGAGAGTACGTTATGACGTACTTATCGGGGATTTTATCCGCCGTGAACACAAGGAAGTCGGTATCAATCTTGTTGCTTATAAGATTGTTCTTTCTCGGTCCGTCGTAAGTAGTGCCGTAAATGCCCCCTACCGTGGTACCGTTGGTCTTTTCGGTTGCAATGTTGTGTTGGTTGATAAAGTATGCATGACCGTCCGTTGTCATTCCGTCGCCATTGGGCGTATAGGTCATGTAGTTGCTGTCCAGCCAGTTGGTGATGAGCAGCGAGTGCTGTTTTGTATCGTATTCCACAGACAAAGTGGTAGTCTGCTTCCCGGGCGTGGAGGTCGTATCCACACTTATATTTTCGTTGGAAAGAAGATACTCGTTTGTCGCCGTGGGATTGTACAGCTCGCGCACGTTGATTTGCAGCGTAAACGTCATCGACGCAACGTCGGCAAACTTCCAGCGCGTGTTGGCTGCGTCTACAAGGTCGAAGGTAACGGTATAAGTACCCGCATCCTGCGCCTCATACTTGTAGTAGTTGTCGCCTGATGTATTGTCGGGGTCTGCGGTGTTCAAATCGGTGAGTCCGACAATCGTACCCTGCGTCATGACGGTGTTGTCAAGCGCGGTGTAAATGTCAAGCTTGCGCGTAACCTTCGCACCCGAAACGTCAAGGGCGTAGGTGTACGTCTTTGTAGTACCGGAAATCTTCTTATCGGTATCGGTGTTGTCGACGTAGATATAAGGTGTGTCGTACTGATATTTTTCTATAACCAGCGTGATTTCCAGATCGTCGGAACTGCCGTTTGCCCAGACCGCGTTAGGTGTAAGGCAAACCCTTAAAATGTACTTGCCCGCATTCTTTGCCGCCAGTTCGTAAAGTCCCATATTGTACGTATCGTAAGCGCCGCCGTGCTGCGAATACGACTTGTCGTAACTTCCGTCACCGGAGTTGTAACCCGGAGCTTTTGTGATAAAGAATGTCGAATCGTAAGTACCTATGTTGCTGTTGTTGAAGGAATTTGCCGAAACTACGCTCCAGCTCATCCATCTCCAGGTTGAGTTGTCGTACCACAGATTCTTTATGGCGAGTGTGTAATTCTTGCCCGTCAGAACGTCGTAAGTGACAGTCTTGGTCAAGCCGACTACACCCTCCGCTCCTTCCGAAGAACCGTCGGGTATATAAATTTCAGGTCTTGCAACCCTTATAGGATCGATTATAAGGTTGAATACAAGCGGCGCGTCCGTGGTGTCGCTCCACATCAGGTTGTTGGTGTCGGTAAGACTTACCGTTACCGCATACGTACCTGCGTTTGCACCTATCGTGTAAGGCGCCGTGTTGGGATTGGAGTTGATGCTGACTGACAGTTTGTTGTCGTTTGCCAGATTATAAACGTCGGACATCGTTATATAGTCCGCCAGAACATAGTTCATATAATCGGCGTCTACGTCCTGAAGTTGAAGGACGTCAGTCCAGGTAAGTCCGCTATACGTTACGTGTTTATCTCTGTCGGTCGTAACCGTGTTGCCTATAATCGAAGGCATTTTTACGGAACGCTTGGTTATCTTTATCTGATAATACTTGGTAGCCGTGTCGCCCGTACTCCAGATTTCGTTTTTGGCGTCAAGATCCAACTGCACATAGTATTGATTGCTTGCCATTGCCTCCGTGCCGAGGGTGGTAACTGTAAACTGCCATGTACCGTCCGCACCGCGCGTAGGGTCAACCGCAAACGTTACAAGTCCCGCGGACTGACTGCTTACGGAAATGGTTATGAACTTATACTTTGCCTCTCCGTTAGCGCCTGTGCTTATAAAGTCGCCAAGCTCTGCGCCGCTCTTGCTTGCAGAGTCTAATTTACCTACCGTAATAGTGCGGTTAGTGTTAGCCTCATACTCGAATGACTTGGTATAAGTGTCGTCTACGAGAAGTTGGCTTTCCTCACCCAAAATTTTAGGCAGGTTTAAAGTACGCGGCGCAATCGCATACGTATATACGCGCGAACCCGTACCGTCGCCGTCCGACCAGAGGTAGTTGCCGTCTTTAAAGGTTACTGTTACAGTGTAGGTGTTTACGTACGTAGCGTTGAGCGTGTACGCAAGATAATCACCGCTTTCAATCGCAGCGTCTGAATACGATGTGCCGGTATGCACGGCGCCGTTGCCCATAGGCAGATATACAAGACCGGGCGTACCCGCAGGAGCATTGCCTATAGCACCGTTTGTTGTAAGACTTACATGTGAAATATGTACAGCGCCCAATTCAACGGCGTCGCCCAAAAGATATAAAACATGTGCGTTGCCGTCGTATGTGATACTGTCTGAATATCCGTTTTCTCTATTCAGCACCCTGCCGTTCGTTACGTCGGCGTAAGCAGTACCGTTGTTTACGATATATGCCTGCGGACGGTCAACCTTCAGCTTGTTTATTGTAAGCGTGTAAACGAGTTCCGTGCTTGTGGATTTCCATGCATAGTCGTTAGGGTTAGAAATAACTATGCCAAGCTTGTAGTCGCCCGTTTGCTTTGCTTTTGCCGAAAGCAGCCATACAGGCGCGTCAGATGAGCCTATGTTGACTAAATCATAGCCCTTTCCGGTATTGCCGCCCGTTTGACCTGCGCCGTAGTTAGCCGTAACAAGCTGTCCCGCAGTGCCGTACCAGCTCTTAAGCGCGAACGCATCGGGATATGCGCCTATTTTAACCGTAAGAGAACGGTCAAGCGCAGGACTGTAATCTATTGTTTTAGTTGAGTTGTTAACGTCTATGTTTTCAGACGTTTCACCCGCGTCGTCAGGGCTTGCGTGAACTACGGGGAATTCAACCGTCATCTTCTGGATGGTAAGCCTCAACGTTACGGGAGTACGGTTCTCCGCAGCGGGATTTGCGTCGTTCCAGCAATAATCCTCGTTGGGCCAGACGGTAATTCTGTACTGACCTGCGTGATATACCGAGAAGTCGATATAAGTATCGCCGCCGCCGTTATCCGCACTGTAAGCGAATGAAATTCTATCCGAAATAGCGTCGCCGTCGAAAGTAGTTCCTTCTACTTTTGCCGAGAACTGCGCTTTAAAGCCGGTCTGAATAATAGCAAGACTTGTTGTGGGGTAACGGTCTACCCTGATATGCTTATCTTGTTCGTCAAAGTCGTCGCCTAATACGATGTTAGCGCCGCCCATAAGGTTTTCGCCGTTTTCAACAGCCCCGTAAACTCCGTCCTCTTCGTAGTAGAAGTTAAGTCCGGAAACAGGCGACGCCTGTATATGAATGACGAAGGTATATTCGGTTACAGAACTATCCGCCCAGGCATAGTTGGGATCCTTTACCGAAAGCGTAATTTTATGCGTGCCCCTTACCTGCGCCGAGAATGTAAGATTATCGTCGTTAGGGGTATCCGTCCAGCTTATGTAAGTAACGTTTTGCTGATCATAGTCCACCTTAATATAGTCGTGGAACATATAATTAAGCTTGATTGAAAGGATGAAGTCTGCTTCCCAGTAAACGCCGTAAACACCCGCGCCTTGTGCGCCGCTGTTTGTTGCGGTGGAGGGAACGTTAATGTCCGCGCAATGACTTCCTGCTATATCAAGAGCAGGCGCCGTTATCTTTTCGGGCGTTACGGTTATTTTATAGAGAATAACGTTGTTATCGGTTGCAACGTAGTCGTTAACAGTAGAATCCCATCTGTTCCAGGCATAGTTATCCTGCGCAAGGTGAATTCTTATATAGTAAATACCAGCGTTAACTACGGAAACCTGCAAATAACCTGTTCCCTGCGAAACGCGTATTCCCTTTGACGCGGGATTTTCTATTTCTGCGCCTTCGGCATTGACTATTGTGTAGAAATGCCAGAGGTTGTTGTAACCAGTCTGTGCGTCGTCGGAACCGTCGCCTATTCTTACGAACTGCTCGTCGCCGTCATACTCGGGCGCAACGTTTAACCAGCCGTCGTCGTCAGTCTTCCAAACTTCCTGATATTTCTGCTGATAAGGTTCCAGGTAATAATACTTCAGCGCTTTGATACCTATGGGGGTAATCTTGAACGTGAAATAGATGGTTTCTTCGGGGTTGGAGCCCTTCCAGCAATAGTTGCTGGTAGGCTTTAAACCAATGTTATACGTACCCGCATTCTGACCGGAGAACGTTACTCTGCCGGTATCGTTCTTCCAGTCACGGCCGAGCGACTGATCGTATTCGGCGTTCATTGCAGCCGAATTACCCGCCCACAGCATTATGAAATGCTCTTTGAAGTCGAAGTCGACGGTCTTTGAATTGGTGCCGAACTTCTTCGATGCGGTAGTATCGCCGTCGTCGGTTATAAGATAGGGTTTGTCAATAGCTAATTTGTTTATCTTAAGCTTGATAGTGGGCGGAACTACGCCGTCGTCCCACGTATAGTTACGCCTGCATTCAAACGTAACTTCGTATTCGCCTGCGGCACGGCCCGAAAGTATGAGCTGCGTATCACCCCAGTCAACCTGACTTAAAGACATGGTCTTGTATGCCACACGCTCTTCACGGCAGTTCTGTATGTACAGTCTCTGCACCCACGTGTTGCCGTTTGTGTCGGTTTCACCGCCGTAGGTCACTTCGACGTAGTCGGTAACCTGCCCTTCATATTCCATGTGGGGCGCGGTAATCTTCATGGGGTCGATTATGAACTCGAACACAAGCGTACTCAACGAAATATCGTTAGTGTACGAACCGGGCACTACGTTTTTACCCGTAACGTCCTTCCAGCCGTAGCCGTTAATGGGCGTTACGTAAATATAATATGTATCCGCATTCTGCGCCCTTACCGTAAGAACGTTACTGTCGATAAGCGTGGTTATGTCGGGACCGGCATTAGGCTCTTCGGGCGAAACAGTATTGTATGCGCCCGTTGTCTGATATGTCAACGATTCGGCGCTTGCGGAAATCTGATTGCTTCTGACGGGCATAAAGCTCATCGTCTGCGTAGTACCGCTGTACGTTACCTGCTTGGTATTGCCGTTTACGCCCATATCCCTTATGATATCGGGCACGTCTATAAGCTGCGGTCCTATCGTGAAATAGAAGTATAAATCTTCCTGCGTGGGGGTGTTGCCCGTTCCGTTATCCCAGTAAATGTTAGATGTATACCTTATGGAAACGGTTATTGTATATGTACCCTGAAGGGTTGCAGAGCAGGTAAACATACCGTCGTCGGCATATGTGCCGAGAGTAAGTCCTGTTGATCCCGCAACGACAAGATAGGGTTCGAGTATGGGGTGTATATTGATAAACTTGGTCTGACCGGTATCGTTTACGTATTTCGTATTACCCGAAACGCCCTCTTCCTCCAGAAGGGTGGGCTTTTGCACGTAAATGGGGGTTATGATAAACCTGAATTCAAGCTCTGACGTCGAGCCTCCTCCCCACTCGTCCAGACCCGTACTCGAATTATACCGGAAGGAGCGGGTTCTGATTACATATTCGCCAACATCTTTAGCATTGAAAACCATAAGACCTTTGGTTCCCGAACCTATAGCGGGTCTTGAAACGAACCAGATATCAGTGCTTGTTGCAGGCTGAAGGCTGTAAGTATTGGTTACGGGATCCAATACGCTTTTATAGAGGCTGTAGTTGATTAGTCCGGCACCCCAGTCGTTTGCAAGGCTTATAGATTGAGGCTGGCCGTTGTACTCTTCGGTCTTGCTCAGTCTGTCCGCGGAAACGTTGATACTGTCAAGCTCAACGGAAAGCTCGGAAGTGGGCAAACGTCTTAATATAACTATATAGTCGCAGTAATAAGACGTTGAGTTATCGCCGAATGCGGAATCGCAGGTACCCCAGTTCCAACCTGAATTGTTGGAGGTACCGCGAAGGTTTGCCCATGTACATACCCAGTAATTAGTGCTGTTATAGAAAGCGTAGAACCTCATCTTATAGACGCCGGTAGGCGCGTCTGCGCTTACCTTCATCTTTATATCGTACCCCGCTCTCGCAGTCGAATAGTTTGAACCGATAACACTGCTTGAATTTGAGGTAATGTTATGGCCTGAAGAACACTTCATATAAGAAGTGCTGGGCGCAGTGTTCGTATAATAATCTTCAAGATACTGATTGTATGAAGTAGCATTAGGGTCGGAGCCTACGTATCCGCCGGGGGCGGAGGAATTAGCCGTGAACCAGAAACCTTTAAGGTAAGTATTAAAGAATGTATCTGCTTTTTGCGCCTCGGTACGTACCCAGCCGTATGCACAGTGGGATTTAAGACCGAATTCATACTCCTCACCTTCTTCTACCCAGGCCCAGGTGTAATAGAAGTGTTGACCGGCAGTTGTCGTGTTGCGTGGAGAATGATGCCAGTAATTGCCCATGGTGAAACCCGTTACTCCCCAGTACCTGTCGTCGGTAGTAATACTCGTTTTGCTTGTATAATAATCCACCCATTCAGTCTGCAGACCGACAAGATAACCGAAAGTACCCATTTGGTCGGGAGCAACAAACCAGTCCTCTTCCTCCACGGAAGAGTCGTCGTTGTAAATCTCGCCTTTCTGATAAGACTCCGCAAACGAAGTAACGACCTCGACTACCTCTTCGGGATTTTTCTCGGCGTTTTCGAGAATTGTTCTTGCAGGGACTTCACATACATGTGCAAACAAATTGAGTACGTCATAACGGATACCCGTAAGCTCCGCCGCGTCGTGCAAGTAGCCTTCGTCATATGTTTCGTCATACTCGGGCTCTTCAACGACTTGTTCTTCGCTTTGTTCTTCGTCGGCTGCCTCTTCCAACGGCGTTTGCGAAGGCTCGACAAGTTTATCCTCCCCGCCGTCTTGTACGCCGTCGTCTGCATTATCCGCATTAACGACAGACGTTTCGGCGCTTGCAGGCATATTATTGCCTTTAAACAGCACGCCGAAAAGTCCCGCCGTCAAGGCGCAGACAAGCGTCAGAAATATTATTAATAATTTTTTAGTACCTGTAATTTTCATACTGTACCTCTCTCGTGATTTTTTATAGAATATATGCTCTTTTGCCCGCTTTTTTGCATAAAGGGGCACTAATGCATACTAAAATCCTATTCTATCATTGCGTATTATACCATATGTTTTATATATTGTCAACGTTTAAACACTACTAAAAAATTCAGCCTTTATTATTACCGCGTAACACTTTTTACCATTTCTTTATTAAATTACCGTCAGACAAAAAAAGAACCCAACGGAAAATCCGCCGAGTTCTTTTTATGTGATTTGTTACTTATAAATTGTAGTCGTCGCCGATATCGGACGAATCGCCGTAGTCGGTAACATCGTCGGAAGAGTAAT
>JAIDSQ010000012.1 GCA_029061155.1 Clostridia bacterium | reverse complement strand
ATTATGGATAATAGGACAAAAGCACAGCGCAGTAAAAATATGGCTAAAATCCCTAGCCAAAACACTAAACCGGAAATAGCTGTAGGAAAGTTTTTATTTAAAGCAGGATTTAGATATAGAAAGAATGTACGAAAATTGCCGGGCAAGCCGGATTTTGTGCTACGGAAGTATAAAACAGTGATTTTTGTTAACGGGTGTTTTTGGCATGGACATGAAGGCTGCAAATACTTTGTTATGGCAAAATCCAACACTGAGTTTTGGATGGAAAAGATTAATTATAATAAAAATAGGGATAGAGGAAACATCCTTAAATTGACTGAATTGGGGTGGAATGTAATTGTCGTTTGGGAGTGTGAATTGAGACACGGCGATAAAGATAAACGGTTGCAAGAATTAGTTGAAGAAATTCAAGGAAATGTAAGTTAATGCATGTGTTTTAAAAATAGCACAAAAATGGCAGAAAAATGGCGCAAAGATGTCAGTAAAATGCGTATGAGTTGATAATGAAAATATGTTAGACTGATATTGTCGGAAAGTGGGACTTGAAAGAGTTCCGCTTTTTTTGTTTGCAAAAATCAGTATAGGGGAGGTGAAATGGGATGTAGAAGTAAGATTAATGATGGGAAAAATTTATACTTATACCGGACATCGACATTCGGCTTAATGCCGCAGTCATGATTTTGGATGACATTGAAAAGGCGATTTCATACTAAAATCAGTATTACAGATGGAATTTTAAAAATTTTTTTAACTTTTTTCAAAAAAGTTCTGTAAGACTGATTCTGCTCTTGACAGATGAAAATTATGAGGTAAAATAACGGGGAGGTTAAAAAGTTTTATAGTTGAAGCACACAGGAAATTAAATTTTTCACAGTATCAGACAAATGAAGAAACGTAAAATGTCGTAAATTAAGAGGTGAAAAAGCAAAATGAAATAACTTGTAGGAATAATAGGAAAGATAGTGCTATTTGTCGAAACGAAGGCGTAAGTTATTGTATGGACAAGCCCAAACTTAACTTTCGTTTTCACAACCCGAATAAGACAGATGTGTACTTAAAGGTATTTTTAGATATTTTACTTGATGTGAATATGCAGAGAATTGCAGAAGAGGTGAGTATCGCACTTGAGGAAAGTGAAAATCAAAACGATATAATAGCAAAAAACAGTATAAACAAAGGAGAATAACAAAATGACGAGAATTGCAGCATATTGCAGAGTATCTACAGACAAGGAAGATCAGCTTAACAGTTTGGAAACGCAAAAACAGTTTTTCGCGGAGTATGTAGAGCGCACGGGCGATAAGCTCGTGCGCGTTTACGCCGACGAGGGAATTTCAGGCACTAAACTGAAAAGGCGCAAAGAGTTCCTGCGCATGATGGACGATGCGGAGATGGGGCTGTTCGATAAGATTATCGTCAAGGATATTTCACGTTTTGCGCGCAATACCGTGGACACCTTGCAGAGCATCAGAAGGCTGAAACTATTGGGCATACCTACGCAGTTCATCACAGCCAATATGGACAACATGGGTGACAGTGAATTTGTGTTAACTATCTTTGCGGCACTTGCGCAAGAGGAAAGCGCCAATATTTCAAAGCGTATCAAGTTCGGCAAGAAACTGAACGCCGAAAAGGGTAGAGTGCCCAATATGGTCTACGGTTACGACAAGGTTCAGGGCAATTATTTTACTCTTTCCGTCAATGCACGGGAGTCGGAAGTTGTCAGGCGCATATTCAATCTCTATACCGAGGAGTGTTATGGTGCGGCGAAGATTTCCATTCTCTTAAACCGCGAGGGCATTAAAACCAAGCGCGGCTGTAAGTGGTGCGCTAACTCTGTAGTTCGTATATTGCAGAACCCACTCTATACGGGCACGGTTATAAACGGTAGGTTTGAGATAACCGACTTTCTCACGGGAACGAGAGTGGAAAAGGATGAAAGCGATTGGATAATCGTGGAAAAGCCAGAGCTTGCTATTATCGATAAGGAAGTGTTTGCTCGGACACAGCAAGTAATGGCGGAGCGCGGCGAGATTTATAAACTTACCGAAAAGCGGACAAGCAACAGACACTTATTTTCAACGCTAATAAAATGCAAGGACTGTGGCTGGTCCTTCCGTCAGATTACGAGAACGTACAAAAATACCTACACGCGTTGGGTATGTTCTGGCAGAAACGGCAGAGGCGCAGACAGTTGCCCCAATAAAACGATATTGGACGAAGAGGAATTAAAAGAGCATATCATAGCTTACTTTAAAAAAATATTGCAAAACAAGGATAAAGTGATTGAATACCTTGTAGATAAATTTAAAAAGATATATAAGGAGCGTGACGAAAACGTACAGTTAGAGCAGTCGATAAAGACGGAAATCGATCGGATAGAGGCGCACCGCGAGAAGTATATGAATATGTATACCGACGATCTTATCACAAGAGAACAACTTAATGAAAAGATTGGCGGCACCAAAGAACGCTTACAGGAATTGCAGAAAGAACTCAAACGTGCAAAGCTGCATATAACGAAATATGACCAGCTTGACAGTATTCTGCAAAAGACCTTTTGCGATATAGAAAAACTGATAACCTTAAAGGAAATGACCAACGGGCAACTGAGAAAAATTATCGATGGTATCGAAGTCGACCACGAAGGAAACGTGGATATTCACTTGAAATTATACGACCGTATCGGTTTGTCCGAAAACGTTCTGATAGTGGACGAAGCGACATAAAGACGTAACTGAACGGTTAAAAGGTATAGACAAAAATTTATATAAAGAAGTAAGGGGAGTGCTCAACAAAAACCTTTCCGAACGGCATATCCGCGGTGGAATAGCTACTAAAAATAAGTATTTAGGCAAGCCGCTTTAATCACGTACTTGTATGCAAGCAGATAAAGAGCAGGACATATTTGCATATAAGCAGTCAGAGCTTTTAAGTTGTATAAACCACACCGAAGGTAAACTTGGTGTGGTCGGGGTGCCGTTACAGCTCGGTATGTATGAACAACTCCCGCTATGGGCGGGCTTTTTTGAAAGCTTAGGTTTCAAAGTAGTCCTTTCTGACAATTTGCCGTGCAATATAACTTCTGCTAATATGTCTTGCTATCCCGCAAAGCTTATGCGCGGACACATAGAAAGTCTGTTGGACAAGGGTGTTGATTTCATTTTTTTACCCTGCGAAAGTTTCAATTTGAACGAACACCGCTTAAGCCACAATTTCATTTGCTCATTCGTAGCGTATTATCCGGAGTTATTAAGAACCGAAAACGAACGGCTGAACGAATACAACTTTATATCGCCTTATATTGACTTTAATATACGGAAAGACACGGTTATAAAGCTGTACGAATCTTTAAAGATATTCGGGGTAAATAAGAGAGAAGTTTCAAAAGCGCTTAAGGAAGGTTATAACAGATTAAAAATTTACCGCAGGAACATACAGAACAAAGCGCGCGAAATCCTGACTAAAGCTCAGGAAGAGAGCAGGCAAGTACTCGTGCTTGCAGGCAGACCGTATCATCTTGATAACAAAATTAATCACGAGATAAACAAGCTTTTAGTGGCACGCGGTTTTGTTGTTTTGTCTGAAGACAGCGTGTATAAAAGCGGAGATAACGCCATAAGCCAGTGGTTGTACCAAGAAAGGCTTTTCAACGCGGCGGAATTTGCCGTTAAAAATAAAAACGTAAACTTTGTTCAGCTTATTTCTTTAGGCTGTGAGTTTGACGAGATAACCTCGACCGAAATAAGATACATTCTTGAAAGCAACGGCAAGCCTTATACTCAAATAGTA
>JAIDSQ010000119.1 GCA_029061155.1 Clostridia bacterium | reverse complement strand
TTCTTAACGTTTTGTTCTATCATCACAGTCTAAATTCCATAAAACACTGTAAATTATTTTTTAAATACAAACAGGTATTCGTGGGCTAAAAGTAAAAAATTATGCTTTATGCTGTTAGTTTTCCAAAAACCCGTTGCTTTACAGTTGTGTTGTTCCTTAATAATTATTTCTTTTGCCTTAAAGCCTGCAAGCTCGAAAACACGCATAGTTTCAAATGCAAGCGGTTGAACCATTCCTTTTTTGCGGGTATCGCCCATAAGTATTGCGCAATATTTGCCTTTCTTTAATACTCGGTAACACTCATCGGCAACTTTTCCGATTTCAAACAAAAAGTCTTTTGTTTTTAATAAAGACAAATCTCCGTCAATATCTTCACTGTAATGAATTATATCGGCGTAGGGGGGATGCGTGCAGATCAAATCTACACTTTCATTTTCAAGACTCAGTTTTCTTGCATCGCCCTGCAAAATGTCTGTTTTAGTGTTTGTATCACAGTCAAAATTACATTTACTTTTCGATATTTCAACAGCGCTCGGGTTTATATCAATACCGATAAAATTACGCCCTGTCAGCTTAGCTTCAACGGCGGTAGTGCCGCCGCCGACAAACTGATCCAAAACGGTATCTCCGGTTTCGGAATATCGTAAAATTATATTTCTCGGTATATAGGGCGACCAATTACCGCGGTATTTTGCGTCGTGGGTTGCCCATTTGCCTCTATTGGGGAAGCTCCAAACCGTATTCGTTTCAAGCTCAAAATTTTCAGGTTGTAAAGGTGTCTTCATATTATTTAAACAACTCGTTCACAATACCGTTTTCTAAGTCTGCAATGCAGTAGATGTTATCCAGCACGTCGAAAGTTTCTTCCAAGTTATGTTTTGCAGATTGCCATCCGATGCCGTCGGTAAACCATACGAAAGCAAAGCCTTTAATTTCTTTCGCTTCCAAAGTAATGGTTTTATAACTTCTTGCAGTTTCATTTAATTTCGAACCGTTACTTGCGTAAAAATTAGTTTCAATACCGTAAACGGTATTTCCTTTTTTAACTACAAAATCAAAGCGCTTTTCGGTTTTACCTGTATTTGAAATGTTTGATAAATCCAAATTCCAACGTTTTTCAATATCAGATATGTACATTTCTTTGAAGTAATCGGTATCTTTAACAAGTCCTGCTTTAATAAGGTAATCTTCAACAAGGTTTTCCATTAAATGACCGCCGCGGTTTTTTCTGCCGTTGCTGTCTAGCCCGACTTCAACACCTGTAACATAATCAACTAAATTATTGATTATGCGGTTTGAAATCAAATCGAACAGACCTGTTTTACGCATAAACATTTTGTATTCGGTAACAGAATAATTCATTTTTTTGAAATTGAAGATATATTCGCCGTCACCGTCTATTGCGTAAATTTCGCTGCCTCTGACAGCCAGGAGTATAGGTATGCACTTTAATATTTTAGGGTATTCGGCAATCAGTTTTTCAAAATCGTTCTCAATATCTTTTGAGCCGATTAAAGAATTAAGGATATTCAATTCAACTTTTATATTGTCAACGTTTCCGTAAACCTTTTCAAAATTTACGTAATATGCGTAATCGCAAATACTGTTTCTGAATGTCTTAAACCACTCGTTAAAATTTCTTTTCATTAGTTCACCTTTAATTACAAATTAATAATTCTTTTATTTTTCCGCGTCCGTCGGACTTGCTGTTTATCATACGGCTTGCCTCGACTTTTTTTATCGTATCAGATTTGTCAAGATCTTCAAAAAAAGTATCTTCTTCATTGATATTCTGAGGATCTGAATTACTTAAAACAATTTTTGCTCCCGCTTCATTTATTTCATTAATGAATTGTGCCAAGCGGATTTGTTCTTTATCGTCAAAAACATCGGTATTGTAAGAGGTGAAACCCGAGGTTTTGGAAATAGGTCTGTAGGGCGGATCTATGTACACAAAGCTTTCTCTGTCAATAATGCTTTTGGAAAGCGAATAATCACCGCAAACTATTTCAACATTCTGTAGGGCTGTTGAAACATTCCGAAGATTTTCTTCGTCGCAGATGCAGGGATTTTTATATGCGCCCATAGGAACATTGAATTGACCTTTTTTGTTTACGCGGTACAATCCGTTAAAACAAGTTTTGTTCAAAAAAATAAACAAAGCGGCTTTTTCAACTGAATTACTATCATTTAATACAAGGCTGTTAAACTTGTCGCGTGCAGAATAGTAGAAGTATTTACGTCCGTTTTCATCCATAGGCAAAAACAGAAGTTGCATTTCAGTTAGTTTTGTTATAAGCGCATCAATGTTATATTTAATTGCATTGTAAGCATTAACAAGTTCGGCGTTTATATCGCTAATATAAATTTGCTCAAAATCATATTTTGAAAGAATACTGAAAAGCAGTGCACCGCCGCCGACCATAGGTTCAACATATTTTGTTAAAATCCTTTCTCCATCAGTCGGTAAAAATTTTTCAAGCTCATCTACAAGTTGACTTTTACCGCCAACCCACTTAACAAACGGCTTTAATTGTACTGCGTTTTGTTTTTCGTAACGGATTGTCCGCTTGTCAACAGGCTTTTCGGCTGTACTGGGGATTATCCACATGTTGCCAACCATCATTGCGCCTTCTATGCGGTTTTCCGAGCAGAGAATTGCAACCCGTCTTTGAGAAATATTCCATTTTTCGGCTGCTTCTTTTGCAGAAATAAAACTTAACATTTCACACCTCGAATTAATAAAATTATTATATTCCGAAACTGGAATAAAAGCAAGTAAATCTTTATTAAATTTATCTTAATTCAGGTTTATAAAAAACAGGTACAGTCGAATATCTTTGTGATTTTTCTGATAGTACACAGTCAAAAACTTTTTTAAGCATTGACAGCGGGGCAAAATTAATTTATAATATTAAAAACAATCGGAGGAAAATTGTATGGATATTAAAAATATTTTAAGTAAATGCGACCATACCCAG
>JAIDSQ010000118.1 GCA_029061155.1 Clostridia bacterium | reverse complement strand
AAGTTTTTTTATTCATCGCCGTTACCATCTTTTTTTGTTTCGGAAATTTGTTGGGTTTTTTCATGCTCTTCTTTTTTGTGCTTTTTCTGCGCTTCCTTAGCTGTTTTCGTAAGCGGAATAAGCGCCCATTCGTTTAAAAACAGTATGTCGATTACGGCGACGACAGTTCCGAAAACTATCCAGAAGTCGGCAAAGTTACACGAAACCATACTGCCGAACATATTTATGCCTACAAAGTCGCGCACTTCCTGAAACGCAATTCTGTCAATAAGGTTGCCGATTGCGCCCGCCGCAATCAATGTAACGGCAATTTTGATAAGGAGAAAGCGTTCAGGCAAAACAATGAACAGCGCAATAAGCAGGGCAAGCATAATAAAAGTTGCAACGATTAAAAAGGTTTGTCCCCACGCCGCATTAGCAAGAAAACTGAACGCACAGCCGGGGTTTCTGCTGCCGCTTTCCACCTCTATTAAATGAGGTATGACAACAAAATTCCAATGGTCGCGTTCCTCAAAAATTTTGGTAAGCAAATCAACAATAATAAGCGCAACGCACGCACCTACTAATATAAGGCTTTTCCAGCTGATATTAAGTTTGAGTTTCTTTAATTTTTCAAGCATAAGTATATGATATACCATGCCTTTGAATTTGTCAAATAAATGAGCCAAGCTGTTGCAAAAGGAACAGCTTGGCTGAATTATTTTGAAAACCCAAGGCTTATTAAAATTGCTTTATCCACACGCGTCATTGTACTTTCGTTCAGTTCGCCTATCCTCTCTTTAAGCCTGCGCTTATCAAGCGTACGTATCTGTTCTAGTAAAATGACCGAATCTTTGGCAAGCCCGTAGGAGTTTGAAGGCAACTCGATATGCGTGGGAAGCTTTGCCTTGTTTATTTTGCTTGTCACTGCCGCCGCGATTACCGTAGGCGAATACTTATTGCCGACATCGTTCTGAACAACGAGTACGGGCCGTACTCCGCCCTGTTCGCTACCGACTACAGGCGACAGATCGGCATAATATAATTCTCCGCGTTTTATATTCATATCAACCTCTTCTTCGGCAGTGTATATTCTATAATATGTATCACTGCTACTATATTGTTGACTGAATTAAAACCTTTTATACTTTATTAGTACAGTTTTAAAGAATAATAGTTAAGGAATACAAAACCGTAATAACATACAAGGCAGACAAGCATTATTATGCCCGCAATCCTTGTAAGGCTTTTTGTTTTGCCGAGAGAACAGACAAATATAAGGACTGCGGCAAACAGTGCGACAAGACCGCTTACAAGTCCTTCGGTCGAGAACGGCAAGCCGTTTGCACCAGTGCACAGCGCACCGATACCGCCGATAAACAGAATGTTTGCAATATTGCTGCCTATTATATTGCCTGTAGCTATACCTACGTCGCCCTTGCGCGCCGCAGAAACGGACGTAACGAGTTCGGGCAGGGAAGTACCGAAGGCAACAACTGTAAGCGCTACGATTTCAGGGTTTAACTTAATTAAGTCGACTGCGATAAATTCAGCGGAATCGACGACAAGCTGCGCGCCGCCGACTACCATACCAAGTCCGACTATCGTTATGACTATCAGGAACCAGACTTTTTCCTTTAAATCTTCATAGCCCTTTTTAAGTTTTGCATACCACCCTTTAACTTCTACGTGAATTTCATCAGGGTCGGCAACGGAGACTGCCGTCGCCTGTTCGAGGCTGAGTTTGGATTGTTTTAATGCAAGCATTACATTGTAAACCATAAACGCAAAGTACAGCAAGATGAGAATAAGTCCTTCCCACCACTCAAACGTTCCGCCTATAAATCCGAACACAACGAACAGCACGCTTACTAAAATTAAAAAAGGCAAATCGACAAAACGCGTGCTTTTATCTACGGGCAGGTTGCAGACTACTGCGGATATGCCAAGTATAAGGAAGATATTCATTACATTGCTGCCGAGAATGTTGCCGACAATCAGATCGCCGGAACCGCCGACGGCGTCGACAATCGTAACCGCTGTCTCGGGCGCGCTTGTGCCGAGAGCGACGACCGTTACGCCTATAATGAAAGTTGACACTTTAAGTTTCTTTGCTATTCCCGACGCACCGTCGACAAAAAAGTCCGCGCCTTTAACAAGAAGGACGAAACCCAAGATGAGCAAGAAAACATTCAATACCGCCAAGCCTGCCATAATTTTACCTCTTATAATTATATTTGCCGTTTGAAATAAAAATAATAAGACTTTTAACTTAAAAAACTTTAAGTTAAAAGTCTTGTTCCTTAATTAAGGTGCTACGACACGATTTTTAATAATCGGGATATGTTGCCGTAACATAATAACTACTCCCTTTCAACGCAATTATATTATCAGTTAAAAATCAATCTGTCAACTGCTTAACCGCCAAATGCAAATTTTTTATAATATCTTTTGCCGTAGCGCAATAGTCCGTTTTTTGCGCCGAGCTTATCTGAGCGGAAATCCCCATTGTATAAGCCGAACAGCAAACCGCATTTAGAGGCGAAATGCCTCTGGCTACAGTTCCGCACATAAAGCCCGAAAGCATATCTCCGCTGCCCGCCTTTGCAAGCGCCGTGGTTCCGCTTTGATTTACAAAAGTATTCACTCCGTCCGTTATAATACTATCTGCGCCCTTCAATAAAAGTATGACTCCGTATTCTTTTGCAAAGTCTTCGGCAAATAATTGAGGGTTACTTGTAATGTCTTCAACGCTTTTTCCTGTAAGCCGTGAAAACTCCTTCAGGTGCGGAGTTAAAATTACCGTACAGTTTTTGCGTTTCAGCACGCCAACCCCATATTTTGCAAGGCTGTTTAACC
>JAIDSQ010000117.1:13930-68186 GCA_029061155.1 Clostridia bacterium | reverse complement strand
GCGCGATTGCCACAAAGGGAACCGTCGCTAAAAGTACGAGGGCAAGAATGGAGTCGAGAATGAAAGTTAACAGCACTCCGCCTATAAGCAGAATGGGCGCGCGCACACCCATACGCATAGTCTGCGCAACCATCTTGTTTACGTGGTATGTATCGCTCGTCATTCTCGAAACGAGCGAAGGTATGCCGTACTCGTCCACCTGACCGCACTTTAAGTAGGTAGTCTTTTCAAACAGGTCGTACCTTAAATCGTGCGTCATATTGCCCGAGGCTTTGACGGAAAGTCTGTTCGCAATTATATTGCCGAACAGCGCGCCGAGCGCGCACACGAACATCCCCACGCCCAAAAGCGCGGTTAAGGTTACGTCGCCTGCGGGCACTGCGTCGTTGATTATGTATTCGAGGAGCATGGGAAGGAACAATTCGGATACCGAACCTATAAACTTTATGACGAGCGTCCAGGCGACCGTACTCTTATATGGTTTTAAATATCCGAGCGTCCTTTTCATTTCTTCCTCCGTGTATTTTAATTATAAACTCTTACGCTTTTTTTGTCAATATAAATTTCCTTCGGCGGAGTGGCAAAGCGCAGATAACGAACCCGGACGAAAGTACGGCAAGACTTACGAACCAGCCGAATACCGCCTGCGCCCAGACGGGATAACCGCCGTATAAAAATCCTTCGACAAAGATAAGGTGATAAATTCCCCACAGTAAAAGGCAGGTAAGCGCGGTCGGTGCAAGGTATTTTAAAGATATTTCAAGCGGTTTTTGCGGCATTTTCAGCCTGCGGGTGTAAAGGTTTATTTCGCCCGCCAGATTGACGCTCTTTGCGTATGCGCCTATGAGCGCACATTCGGCTATGCCCAAAAACAGTATATTGAAATAGTTGGCAAAATGGTCGGCAATATCCAGCGCCTGCGCCGCGTACGGCGTTGCAAAAACTATGCTTATCGCGCCGCCGATTAAACAAATTGAGCCCGCAACCTTCTTTTTATTAAGAGAAAACTTTTCCGAAAGAGGATTTGCAACCGCCTCCACCATGGAAACGGACGACTGAGTCGCCATCATTGCAAGCGACAGGTAAAAAAGTATTCCCACGATAGCGTTTAAAGCGGTGTTGCCCGCGCCGAAAACTACCGTAATTGCCGCGGGGTAAACCATAAAGGCAATCATTATTCCCGACTGCGAGATTGAGTCCTGAAGTCCGCAACCGTACAGGGTGGTGAACAGAACGACCGACGACAGAACGGAAATGAAAAAGTCGGTAAATGCTATTATCATACTGTCGCGAAAAACGTTGGTGCGTTCGGGCAGATACGCGCCGTATGCGGGCATTATTCCGACTAATACGGACAGCGAAAAGAACACCTGCCCAACAGCGTTAAGCCAAAGCTCGGCGTCACCGAGCGCCGAAAAGTCGGGCACGAAAAGCGCATACATCGCCTCTCCGCTGTTATTATACAGAAGTCCGCGCACGGCTAAAAAAGTCAAAAGCACGACGGGAAGAATTACGGTAAACTTAGCAGCCTTTGCAAGCGAGCCCGCCCCGCCTCTCAAACACAAATACATCAGTCCCCAAGCGGCAATGAGGCATACGAAAATGAGCGGTGAAAACTCATGTCCCGAAACGTTGTCAAAAAAGTAGTTTGTCACCTCGGTATGGGTCATTGAGGTCGAGGCTTTGCACAGCGGGATAATTTTTATAAGCATTGCAATTATCCAGCCGAGTATGCCCGCATATAAAACCGCCACTATAAGCGAGTTAAAAGACGACGCCCAGCCGAGCGGTTCGGCTTTTTTATTGAGGCTTGCCATACATTTTGGCGCGCCCGCGCGGAACTTTCTGCCCAGCGCTATTTCCGCGTTGAGAACGGGTATTCCTATTAAAATAAGCGCGACAAAGTAAATTAATAAAAAGGTACCGCCGCCGTACTTTGCGCATAGTCCGGGGAAACGGAGCGAGTCGCCGAGTCCTACCGCCGCGCCCACGCACGCGAGGATAAATCCTCCCCGCGATTTAAATCTTTCCTGTGCCATACGGTATTATATTAATTTGCGCGGTAAAATATTAATGCCCGCGCACGGTACGTGCGCGGGCATCTTTCAATTTAGTCCGAATATGTTTCGGTATGGAATTTATTTGCACCGCAATGTGTACAGGTACATTTGCGCGTTTTAAACGTGTGATTGCCGAAAAAGAATTCCGAAAACTTGGGTCTGAACTTTTTACCGCATTCACAGCAGATATATGCAAGGTTTTTATATGCAACCGCAACGATAATCGCGGTAAGCGCAACCGCGCAGGGCATGACTACCGCAAACGGAATCCATAAACCCATAGTTGCCCAAAGTACGATTGTAGCTATTATCCCTGCGTCCGTTAAAAGTCCGACAAGCCCCATACTAACGTAAGTCCATAGCTGTTTTTTTCTGCCTTCCATAATTGTCTGTACGTCAAAGAAAGTATTTCGGGACATAGCACTGCCTTCGGATAAGTGCTTTTTTATAACGCGCACGCTGTCACGGCAGGAAAGTTTTTGTTTTATCTCCTCGTCAAGACTTTTTTCCCTTTCGTTCAGAATACGAATGAGAATTTCGGCGCCGTTGTCCTGCTCGGCTAAAACGCTTTTGATGTCGGAAAGGCTTAACCCCAACTGTTTATACATGCAGATAATCTGCAACGTTTTCAAACTGTCGTCGCCGTAAAGCCTTCTCCCGCCTTCGGAAAAACCTTCCGGTTTTAAAAGCCCCTCCCTGTCGTAGTACTGCACCGTCCGCACCGTAACACCGCAAAGCTCTGCTATTTCGCCCGTAGAATATGACATACTTACCTCCTGTGGCTACACCGTAGCACATTACGTAACGTAACGAGCAAGCGTTTTTTCAAACTTTTTTAAAAAATTTTTAAATTTTTCTTGTAAACATAAATCCGTCGGCGAGTGATTTTATCCAGGAAGTGAATACAGACCAGATTTTTGGTATTTCGTCAAACTTTTGCGCAAGTATTTCTTTCATGTCGGCGTAATCGGGTTTAAGCACGGACAGAATACTGCCCTGCGCGCTCGTGTCGCCGATAGCAATTCCACCGACGGCGACGTCGCCCACAGCGACAAAACTACCCGAGGCATACCCACCGCAGGCGAACAGCCCCACGGCACAGCCGCCCATTGAGAACGCGCCCACGGCAAGCCCGCCCAATGCAATTATTCCGAGCGCAACCCCGCCGAACGCTATTACTCCTGCGGAAAGCGAACCGAAGGCAATAAGCCCCAGACAGATACAGCCTATCGCAAGCAAGCCCAGACTTACTATGCCGACGGAAACAAGCCCCACGGCCACAAGCCCCAAAGCGAACACGCCCTTTGCAACTCTGCCCAAGCCTATGTTTATATGCACTAAAGGAAGTTTTCCACAGTGTGCTTTGCTTTTATACTCGAAATGAAGGTCTTTAAAATCAAAAACGAAGACGCCCCTGTTATCGCTTTGGTCAGGTTGCTGTTCTTCTCCGTCATAGTTCAAAAGCCAGTCACAACTGACGCCGAACAAACGGCACATTTTAGTAAGGTTATCCGTTTCGGGAAAAGCGATATCCCCTTCCCACCTTGAAACCGCCTGACGGGTAACGCCAAGCGTTTGGGCAAGCTGTTCCTGCGTAAGCCCCTTTTCTTTTCTGCATTTTGCAATCTTTTCACCCGTAGTCATAATACCCCCCCAAGTTTATTATGCTCCGATTATACCACTACCAACAATTTTTTTCAACATTCCTCAACTTTACATATGTAACTTTTAAATTGCTTTTTGCTTTTAAGCCTGATATAATGAACTGAGAGGTGTAAACGACTATGCTTGAAAAGATAAAAGATATTGTAAAAGAAATTTTAAAGGATTGCGCGCACGACTACGACCATACTATAAGGGTTTACAATAACTGTATGCTCATTGCAAAAAGTGAACAGGGCGCAGACCTTGAAGTTTTGCAAGTTTCAAGCTTATTGCACGATATTGCACGCGCGCAAGAGGACAAGGACGACAGCGGAAAAACCGACCATGCAATTTTAGGAGCGGATATGGCTTACAAAATTCTGCGTGACTTTGGATACGGCGAGCAATTTGCGCAAGCGGTAAAATACGTAATTTCGACTCACAGATACCGCGCTGACAATCAGCCCGCGACTTTGGAAGCCAAAATTTTATTCGACGCTGACAAGCTTGACGCTTTGGGCGCAATAGGCATTGCCCGCTCGTTTGCGATAGCGGGAAAGGTCGGTGAAACACTGTACTACAACGGCTCGGTCGAAGATTACGTTAAAGAAAACTTAGTCAGGGGAAAGATAGGCGGGCGAATAAAAGATATCAGCAAACACAGCTTTCAGATGGAGTACGAGTTAAAGTTCAAGCTTTTGCCCGAAAAAATGTACACGCATACTGCAAAGAAAATTGCAAAATCAAGACTTGAGTTTATGGAAACGTTCATAAAGCAAATGGTTGAAGAAATAAACGGCAAAAACTGATTTGACGGAGAGACTATGTACATTATCAGAAAAATAACGGCTGACGAGGTAAATGATGCACTTGAACTTGCATTGGAAGTTTTTATGCAGTTCGAGGCGCCTGATTACAGTTCCAAAGGGGTAGAGACTTTTAAGCAAGATATAATAGAAAATTCAACATTCATTAATAACTGCAAAAGCGGAGCTTGCCCTATATACGGCGCTTTCGACAACGGTAAGCTTATAGGTATTATTGGTATGCGTTCCAATAAAACGCATATTAATCTTGCTTTTGTAAAAAAAGAATACCATAGACATGGTGTAGCAACTGCTATTTTCCGTTTTTTAGTTAAGGACTTGTTAAGCGAAAATCCTGATTTACATGAAATTACGCTCAACTCGTCACCATACGGAAAGCCATTTTACCTACATACAGGTTTTACACCGCTCTCGGAGGAACAGGAAATAGACGGAATAAAATTTACGCCTATGAAATACATAATATAAAAAACGGCGCAAGCGGAGTAACGCTTGCGCCGTTTATTTTTATTAAAGTTGCTTTATTTCAGTATAAGCCATTACGAAAGGTCCCGTGCCCTTGGCGTCGTTTTCAACGATAGGTTCGGAAATGTAGTATTCGTACGAACCATCGCGCTTTCTGTTGGTTTCAGGTCCAAGTCCTGCCATTAAACAGATACCGCCGAGGTTGAGTTTGCCGTCCGTTTCTGTAAGATATTCTTTGCAAATACCGTTGAACACCTCTTCGCCCACCTTTGCGAACTTTTTATCCACAAAGCCGAGACGAGCGCCCTTCATCATAGCGTACGCTATCATTGCACTGCCGGAAGTTTCAAGATAGTTGCCCTCTCTTCCGCCCTGGTCTACAACCTGCCAGAACATTTTCTTGTCGGGGTCTATATACCTTTCAAGTCCTTCGATTGTGTCTTTGAATATCTTTATAAGCCTTGCTTTAAGCTCCGTTGCATCGTCCGCGAAATAACCTATCGCGTCCACAAGCCCTACGGTGTACCAGCCGACCGAGCGGAGCCAGAAACTCTTGGAAAGTCCCGTTTCCTTATCGCTCCAGAAAGCCGTTTTGGAATAGTCCCAGCCGTGGTAATACAGTCTCTTTTGCTTGTCGTACATATTGTCGTAAACGTTTTCAAACTGTTTTACGATGTCCGCATAGTTCTTGCCGCCGTTGAACTCCGTTTCATAGCGGGTGTAGAAAACCTGCGCCATGTAAAGTCCGTCAAGCCATACCTGATTGGGATAAATTAACTTGTGCCAGAAATTGCCTATATCCGTGCGGGGCTGTTCGGTAACCTGTTTATACAAAAGTTCAATTGCCTTCTTGTACTTGGGGTTGCCTGTTTCGCGGTATAAATCGAAAAGCACTCTGCCTTCGTTGAGATTATCAACGTTGTAAGTGTCGAGCTTATACCCGCGTATCAAGCCGTCCTCAAACACGTAATAGTCAACAAATTTGTCGATAAATTCAAGATATTTTTTATTGCCCGTGCGCTGATAAATGGTGTACAGCGAGGTCATCATACAGCCGTCAATATAGTTCCAGCCGGGAGCTTTGCCGTGCTTTATGTTCTCGATGTTCCAGATAGGAGCCTCAGGCACGGTATCTTCGATAAGACGGTCTATGTATTTATCAATTACGGAATAATTCATATTTCCCCCCTTAGTATTATTCCTTTATAATTTTACCGCAGTTCTTTTTTATAATTTCTTCGCCCACAACGCCGTCGAACGTGACGTTTTTTAAAGTAAGCTTTTGGACATTGTCAACGTAAAGGCCTTCCTTGCAGTACTCGCGGACGTGCTCGAGCATTGCAGGCAAGCCTGCCTGGGCGTCTTTCTTATACGAGAACGAAACGTTTTCGATATTGATTTCCTTTATAGGCTGTTCGACAAGACCGTCAAAGTAACCTGCACAGTATTCTACGTCGGTGCACTCGATATCGCGGAAAGTGAATTTACCGAGATAAGGCGTACCGTCGTCAACGGGAATTTTAGGGTCGCGTGACCATACAGCCTCGGTATGACCGTCGGGGTCGCAGAAATAGTACATATTTATGACGAGCGGAGTAAGCACGCCACGCATCTTAATATTTTCAAACAGAACGCCGTCGATTATGCCGTATTTGCCTCTGCCGCGGCGGGTCTTAATTCTCAGACCTCTGTCGGTGTTTTCAAATATACACTGCCCTACGGTAAGGTTTTTTACGCCGCCGCTCATCTCACTGCCAAGAACTATTGCACCGTGACCGTCGCGGAACAGATTGTTCCTTAACGTATGGTTACTTGCGGGCGTCTTATATTTCATACCCATATAGAGTTTACCGCTCTTGATTGCGCAACAGTCGTCACCGACCGAGAATTTACAGCCGATAATTTCAACTTTGTCGCAACTTTCGGGGTTAAGTCCGTCGGTATTGGGTGAAACTTTGGGGTTGATCATCTTCAGGTCGTAAAAACCCAAATCTTTCGAGAAGAAGGGATGCAAATTCCATGCTGCGGAATTCTGGCAGGTAACGCCGTGGAAGGCTACATTTTTGCACCTGTTAAGGAATACAAGCCTCGGGCGGGCTACCTTTCTGTTTTTGGTTTGCGCCCACCAGGTTGAGTTCTGCGCGTTGCCGTCAATTACACCTTCGCCGACAACGGCAAAATTATTCTGCTTGTATGCAGATAGGAAAGACTGGTGGCAGTCGAAAGGTTCGCCTTCCCAACTGCCGTTTATATTCTCTTCACCGTCCTCGTCGGTCGTTGCCTTGATGAAGGGGTAGTGCTCTTCAAGCGTGTCGCCCAAAAGTTTCGCGCCCTTTTTAAGTTCAAAAGTTATGTCGCTCTTCAGAACTACGGGGCGGATAAAATACGTTCCTTCGCGGAGTAAAACCCTGCCGCCCTTGGGGCACTTGTCAATTGCCATCTGAACGTAATATGTATCGTCCGCAACGCCGTCAGCTTTGGCGCCGAGGTCCTTGACGTCCACAACGCCTGTTTCTGGTATCGTGGAGAACTTCAATTGGTAATCGCCGAGGGTCGTGGTAACCGTATATTCGGTATCGGGTTCAAGGTTAAAAAGCGAAAATACATTTTCTTTGTGTTCGCCGTCAACCTGTTTGCCGTTAAGGAATACCTTATAGCTTTCAGGACTATAGTAGGGGGTTTTGTTTTCAAGTTCGAAACACGCCGAAACGCTTGATACGTAAATAAGTTTAAACATTTTCAACTATCTTCTTTTTATGGATTTTTTTAAATACAAATACAAGTAAGTCTTTCACGCCAATCAACGCCATATCTACGACAAGCGTAAACACGCCGAAAACAAGTGGTTCAATTGCAAAATAAGATTCGGGATTGGCTGCGCGCAGTGCCTCGTTAATAAAAGCATATATCCAGCTGGTGCCCCAAACAACTATACAGTAATACAGAATATTAGCAAAAAACGTCCAAAACGCTTTCAGTGGAAAGGGAAACATAATATACGGATTATACTCGCCTTCATGTTCCATATATCTGAATATAGGGTTAACAAAAAGCTCAACTACAAGACCGGTGATAATACCCGAAAGCACAAGCATATCAAGGGCGTTGGGTACAGATAAACCCAAACCCATATTCACAAAATAGCAGACAACGCCGAAAAACCACCACTTAATAAAAATTGCTTTCAGCCAAACAGGGATTCGGCTTAAAAAGTCGCGCTTGTAAGGGTCAAACTCTTTTTGTTTACCGCTGCGAGTGTAATTTTTCGGGTCGTCCACACCCGTGCAGTCGGAAATGTACATAGAAACTTCAGGCAAACCGTCGTCCTCGCCCTTGAGCGCGGCGACAAGTTCGTCCACCTTTTCGATTTTGAGATCGTAGTAGTTTTCTATTACTTCTTCCTGCTTTTTGTTTTTCTTTTTTGCCATTAAATATTGTCCTTTGAAAAAAAACCGACAAATACGAACTTTGCCGATTTTTTTTATTATTAACTTTTAAATTTGAATTAAACTTCTGCGCTGGTATCGATTTCTTCGGAAAGCTTGTTTTCTTCGATTACCTTTGAGGTATTGATCTTCATAATCAACTTGGAATATAAAGGCAACGTTGCAAGCATAACTACCGAAATGCAAACGAATATAAGGTGTGTGATTACCAACGGGAACGCCTTCAAACCAGGCTCGACCGCATCAAGTACGCTCTGCGAAGTTGCAGTGTTGTAAGCATTCATGTGAACGGGATAACAATTGAGATACCATACAATGTCACAGGTAATCATTACAGCCATAAACGCAAATGTAAGACCAAGCATTATATAGTTCATATGTTTAGCGCGCTTAGGGAAGGTGTTCATAAACAATAGGAGCGTAAGTATCGAGAACATTGTGTTGACGAATATGCAAAGACCCATTCCCGCAACGTTATCATAAATGGTAGCCTGACCGAAATATACGATACCAAACATCCATATTATGGTAGAAACTAAAAGAACGAAGAATGCCAGTCTCTGCGGTTTACGCTTTGTGTTAACGAGGAATTTACGCCAACGTTCTTTTAAATTTGCACCTAATCTTTTGCCGAAGGGCTCCTTTTCGGGAGTTTCGGTGGTTACAATTTCTTCAGCCATTGTCATATCCTCCTTACACTATAGCCTTACCGGGCAATTCTTTGCCGTTCTCACCCACAGTGGGCAACTCAAAGAAGTGAATTTTTTCGGGGTCGAAACCGATACCGATTTCATCGCCAAACTTATAATCGCACCACTTTGCAAATTTGCAGACAACGTTATGCTTGCCGGAGAGTGTTCCGTGAACCAAGGTGTTCATACCGAGGTTTTCGTTATTGTTAATGAGTAAATTAATGCTACCGCCCAAAACAATATTTTCGGGACGGACGCCGAGAATTAATTCCTGACCCTCATAGGGCGAAAGCTTTTCGCCGTGCTGCTTGGGAATTTCATAATCGAACAAATCGTTTACAAAGTGTCCGCCCTTAACCGTACCGTGGAACATATTCATAGGAGGAAGTCCGATGAACGTTGCAACGAACGTGTTTGCGGGATGATCGTAAAGTTCGAGGGGTTTACCTATCTGCTGAACGTAGCCCATTGACATACAAACTATTCTGTCAGCAAGAGTTAAAGCCTCGGTCTGATCGTGCGTAACGTAAATCATCGTTGCGCCTAATCTTTGGTGTAAGAGAATCATTTCTCTCCTCATCGAACTACGAAGTTTTGCGTCGAGGTTGGAAAGAGGTTCGTCAAAGAGGAAAACCTTGGGGTTACGGACGATTGCACGACCTATAGCAACACGCTGTCGCTGACCACCGGAAAGCTGTTTGGGCTTTTTATTGAGCTGGTCCTTAAGATTGAGAATTTCTGCGGCAGCCATAACCTTTCTATGGATAATCTCTTTCTTCTCTTTTCTGAGAGTTAAGGAGAAAGCCATGTTCTGATAGATAGTCATATGACCGTACAGAGCATAGTTCTGGAAAACCATCGCGATATCTCTGTCCTTGGGGGGTAAACGCGTACAGTCCTTGCCGTCAATTAAAAGTGTTCCGTTCGTGATATCTTCAAGTCCAGCAACCATACGGAGAGTGGTAGACTTACCACAGCCGGAAGGTCCTACAAGGACTATAAATTCGCCGTCATCAATGTCAAGGTTGAAATCCCAGACTGCCTGAACGCCACCGTCATAAATTTTATCCAAATGCTGAATATTTACTGAAGGCATTATTTAACCTCCTCTGCGGACGAAACCGCGTTAGCCTGTGCAAGTTCTTCCTCTTCAAGTCCTTTAAGCGCAAGTTCAACGCTTACAGTGCCTTCAGCAATCTTCTTATTAAAACTTTCGTGACGCAGACTAACGAGGTAGGAATATACCGCTGCAGCAGCAAAAAACACTGCCGAAATCACGAGATATATGATAAGGAATGTGCGTGACGCAACCTGAGAAAGAGACGCTCCGAAATAAGTTCTGTCAAGCTGAACCTGATTGGAGCTGAAGTAAAAAGCCTGTTGTTCCCAACCGAGCGCGGGATAAATAAAGATACGCCCGATTTCAATAGCGGCAAGTACAAGAAGTACTATACAGAACTTCTTATTATACACCTTTACACCTTCAGCACAAAGGAATGCCGCCAAAAGCATTACAAGCGTAAGCAATACCGAACCGCCCATAAGCATTGTATAGAACGTGCTATTGTGGAAAGAGTACAGCAGCATTACATACAAACAAGCAAACGCAAGTCCGCCGTATGTGAGCCACTGTCCGAGTTTATTATTTTTATAGCGGAGGATATCGTCCTGAACAATTTTCAGATTTTCGGATTTCTTATTCATTACGCTACCCCCTCAGTTAATTTCGTGTTGTTATTTAAGAGAGCTTTTTCTCCCTTCATAAGCAAATATTTCCAAACGGTATTGAGAGTGAGAAGAATTGCGTCTACCAATACCAAAGCAAATATTGCATATCCAATCTGGAATATTGCGTGCGAGTCTGAATAGTACTGCCAGCCTGTACCGCCGTTCTGAACAACGTTGTCATAAACTGATTTATAACGTTCAAAGTCTATCTGATTGAACAGAGCCTCGGTATGAGAAATACCCCAGAAAGCTATCGCGGCAACTACTATGGCATAAACAATAAGTATGCCCACTGAAATATAGTTGGTTATGTAATAATTGCGGCGGCTGTTTGTTGCAAAGAAGTACTGAAGCGCACATATTACAACGAAGACAACACAGATAACTACCAACAGGTCGTTGAAACCTACTCCGCCTTCATTCCACTGTCCGGCAACATAGTCACCTGCGCCCATAACGAATTTATAAGCCTCGTCTGCGCCTATAGGGTCATTTCTGAAAGAACCTGCGAATCTGCCCGACCTCGCATTGAATGCATAGGTAAGTGTACCGGTGCAATAAGAAAACCCGTAAACAAGAGTTATTGCGGCAAGCACGAGCGTTACCAAAAATAAAATTTTCTGAAATTTAATTTGAATTTTCATGATTTCCCCGTTATCTATTCACGGGTTGCCCGCCCGAAGGCGGGCAACCGTAAACAGTTTTTTGTTCTTAACGCCAGAGAAAAGCGCTTATTTATTTGCTTGCTTTTTTACGTAGTAATCGTAAAGTTCCGACCAAGTCTGATTATTGAGTGATTCTACCTGAGTTGCTATAGACTTTAATTTTGCAGCAACCTTTGCGGGCGAGCCTAAATCAGCATCGGTTATATCGGATACATCATAACCTGCAACACTTGCATTATTGCCGTACCAACCCACTTCAAGGATGAAGTATGTCGCTTTGTCGCCGCCGGTTGAGAAGAGCTGCTTGGAGAAACTTGTATAACCGTTGATGATGTTAGATGCCGTCTGAGGAAGCGTTATGGAAGGTGCACAGGTGTACCAAGGGTTATCGGTTATTGCCTGAGAAACGGTCTTAGCAGAGCCGTTACCAAGAGTAACAGAGATAACGTCGAAACCCTGAACTGCCATGTCGCCGCAAAGCTGAACCATGCCGGCGTTATTGACGATACCGAAACCTTCCTGTCCTAATACAAGGTTCTGAAGGTTTGTAGACGACCATGCAGCGGAAGTGTGCTTGTAACCATTTACCGCAATTTTGCCTTCGCAAAGCTTACGAACTGCTTGTGTAAAGTAAGGAGTCATTACGCCGTTGTATACATAACCGTTAGGATATGCGGTATCAGCTCCGACAGTACCTGTCCTGTAAAGTTTATTCTTATATACGAGAGCATAGCCCTGATATTCTGCAGTCATTGTATACTGCTTGCCGTTGTCGTGAGTTTCTACAACGCCCTTGTTATACAACTCTTCCATAGACATATTTTCAATGTTAGTATTTTTGCCGTCTATATTGAGAGTCTTAACAGGTTCGCCGTACCACCAACCGTTGTTAGTTGTCGTATATCCATTCGCATCTGTACCAGTAAGGTTATCCGTATCAGAACGGGTACCGAATGAGGTTTCGATAAGACCGTCGTTGGAATAGATATAGTCAAGAAGTGCAAGAGTTGCGCCGAGTCTGTTTGTATCACTTTCGATAGCTGCGGGAATTACGAGACCGCCTGTCTTAAGCTTAAGCGCGGATTCGGTAAATCTCATAATCGTGCACTTTGAATCAGGACGATCGGCAAGAGCCACATCGTTCGTAATCACTGTGTCGTTGGAGTCCACAGTGGATTCATCGGTTGTGAGCCATCTCGAAACAGGTGTCGCAACGCCCGTCCAAATATAACCGTCAGTCGTCTGAACGTTAGTCTTGTTTGCATATTCATGCGTACCAAGGGTCGTCTGTGTGTGAATGAAGTCGTTTGTGGAAAGTCCCTGGAAGTGAGTACCCGTTCCATCGTAGACACTGTTAGTAGAAACGGAACCTACGGTACCGATTTCAGCGCCTGCATCGTCTTTATTGAACGAAGGAACAAGACCTTCTGTATGGAATGCACTGAATCTTGTAAGAGCGTCCCATGTACTTACATTGAATCTTGTCTGACGGAGATTACCGGAGCTGTCAAGGTAGGTCATACCTTCCATACCGCGTACCCCGTAAAGTTCACCGATCATAGCGGTAAGACGGGTCGTTCTGTTTGTCCAGCCCGTACGGGGAACAAACAACCAGGTAGAAGCACCGTAGTTTGTATCCGCAGAGGTCTGAGCCTGATGCGAACCAAGTAAGTTACCGCAGGTTACGAATACACGACCTATTGCAGCATAGAGGTCAACGTCCCAAGCTGCGTACGTAGCATTGAATACGTCGCTACGCTTTGTAGTTTCACCATTAACTTCTGCACCGTACATCTTGTTCCATGTAGAAGCGTCTTTGGTTGCCGCCCACTTATAAGCAACATCGATATATGCGCGGAGAATTGTAAGGAAATGTTCGCCCTTAACTTCACCATTAGTAGCATTAATAGCCGCGTTCTGCAAATCTACGATATTGCCGCTGGTAAGTGAAGATAAGTTAGTTACGCCTGCCGCCGTAAGAGCTTTGCCGAGGTCGGACGAAGAATCCTTAGCTGCAGCCAGTGCTGCGTCATAGTCAACTTTAACGAATATGGTTTTAAGCGTATCGTGGGGATTGGTGGTCTCAACAATATAGTTGCCCTTCGTGCCCATATATGCCGTTACACTTGACTTAGTTCCGTCATAAGTTTCATTTTGCTTACGGTTACCGAGGTTGTTAGATTTCTTAGCTTCAGCCTGAGCTTTGAAAGTTATTGTACCGCCGTTCTTTGTAGCCGCCTGTGACAAATCAGCGTGATCAAGAAGTTCGGAAACATAGTCCTTTCTGAACATATTGTATCTCTCAGCATCGTTCATACCTGCATAGTAAGGAGCGTAATAGATTGCGCCTGTTTCCGCATTAGAAAGAGTACCGAGTTCTGCAAGCGCGTTGTCGTTAAGGAACTTCCTTAAGTTGGGCATACTCTTCATATACTTACTAAGGTCAAGCAACGATTTTGCGTCGATCTGAGTCTGGATCGTGGTAAGGTTGCCGGCTCCTATAAGGTCGTAATTACTCAAGCCCTTCTGAACACACTCGTTGAGGTTGTCGTTGGCAACAGTCCAGTTGTCGGAAATTTTGATGTTCAAAGCATCTTCATAAGCCGCCCACATAGGTTTAAGCGCGCCCTTCTGATATTCTTTCCCGTCGGGAAGCTTGATTGACGTCGTCGCCTCGCTGCCGTCTGCATTTACGAGAGGAAGCGTTTCATCCGAAGCGAAACTGATACCTGTTGTCTTCGTGGTAGAATAACCAAGCGAAGTTTTTACTGTTGTGCCGGCTTCGTATTCAATGATATCAATGGTAGTATCAACGGGTGGAGGTGTAGGTTTGTTACAACCAGTAATAGAGAACACCATAGTGCCCGCCATAACGACCGAAACCGCAGCAACTGCTACTTTTTTCTTGTTCATTATTTTTCTCCTTAAAAATTTTTTTATTTTTTTCGGGTTAAGCCCGATTTTAAGCATTTATTATTCTTTAACGCCGCCCATGTTGACGCCCTTTGCGAAGTACTTCTGCACGAAGGGATATACAACAAGTATGGGAATTATGGATAAAAGAACCATCGCATAAGCAACCGACTTTGCATTACCTGTAACTGTATCCCAGGTTACTCCATAAGGAGGAGTACCTTTTGAAAGCTCCTCGGTATCCAACTCACCGGTAAGACCCGTATATCTGTCTATGAAGTCTCTTATATAAACCTGAACGGGCCAGTTGTAGCTTTGAGTTGAACCCATGATTCTGTACGACCAGAAGTAGCCGTTCCATCTGCCGATACCGAAGAACAACGCAACGGTTGCAATGGTAGATTTACTCATGGGAATGTACACACGCCAGAGTATCTGGAATTCGGTTGCGCCGTCTATTCTTGCAGCCTCTTCAATTTCTGAAGGAACGCCCTCAAAAGCGTTTCTCATAAGAATAAGGTTGGTTGCGTTTGCACCCATCGCAATAACAACAAGCCATTTAAGGTCCATGTCGTACATGCTGGAACCACCGACAAATGACGCAAAAATTTCACCCGTGCGCTGGAAGTTGTTATACGACGCAACGATACCTGCCGAGAACCACATCGTAAATACGAGGAAGAAGTTCCATGCGTGTCTACCCATAAGTCTGCGTTTCGAAAGGGCGTATGCCGCAAATATTGTGAAGAACATCGACCATAGCGTGCCGAGGAAGGTTACGAAGAACGTATTTGAATAGTATATCCAGAACTGACTGCTCTGCAGAACAACTAAAAAGGCATTAAACGTGAAACCCAAGCCGCCAGTTGTCGAAACGGGCCATAATACGACGAGGTTCTTGTTAACCCCTTCAGGTTCCGAGAAGGTTGCCGCCAACGCGAATATCAGAGGATACATACACATAAGTGCAAAGAGAATAAGAATTATGTAGGCTATTATCTTGAAGATAAGCTCGCTTACTTCCATTTTTCTTTTCATACAATCCTCTCCTTTTAATAAAGCGAAACGTTCGCCGCTTTTTTAGCAACCGTGTTAGCGCCTATAACCAATATCATACCGATAAGGTTGTTTGTCATTTCACCAGCCATACCATAGGCAGCCGTAGTCTTGGAAGTACCCTCACCGCTTGACCAGTAGTTAGCCCACGTAGATACAACGGTAGCAACCGAGTAGTTATTATATTCGGTATTAGGACACAACAGGTAGAGTTTTTCGTAGCCTACTGAAAGGAGTGAACCTATCTTCATTATAAGCATTATAACGACCGTCGAAAGAATATTGGGGATAACGACGAATCTCATCTGCTGCATTTTGCCCGCACCGTCTATCTGCGCCGCCTCGTAAGAAGTGGGCGAAATGGCGATTACCGCCGCAAAATATACTATCGAGCCATAGCCCGCACTCTCCCATGCATTTGAAATCTCATACAATGCACGGAAATAAGCCGTCGAATATAACAGACCGCTCTGAGCCTCGGTATAGAGCAACGAATCGGAACTGCTCGAGAATAGCAACATAAACCGCGAAACTATACCTACCTGCTGTCCGTTAGCAATGTTCGAACCGCGGAACATAGCGAGTAAAAGCGACGTTACAACGACGGTCGACAGGAACTTGGGCAGATATACGCAAACCTGCAATATCGAACGAAGTACATTAGAGCGTATCTCGTTGAAGAAAAGCGCTAAGATGATGGGGAACGGGAAACCGAACAGCAGTCCGTAGAACGAAAGAATGAACGTATTTCTGAACGCCATCCAGAACTGAGTGCTGTACAAACTTCCTTTGTATACCCCCAATCCGAAAATCGTCTTGAAGTTTTCAAGACCTGTCCATGCACGGTCAAGCGCTTCGACTTCTTCGCCTTGTTTGAATACCGCAACAAGCTCATACAGAGGCATGTACTTCCAGAATATGTAGACGAAGATCATGGGGATAAGCATTACGTAAAGACGCCAGTCTTTAAGAAACGTAAACCCGGCGTTCTTCCACTTGAACTTTTCTGTTTCGTCTCTTACCGCCTGATCTGACGCCATGTAGTAAGTACCGTTCACCTCGTCATATTCCAAAAAGTCATCATACTTTAGTAGTTTAAACATTAAAGTTTGTCCTCCATTTGGAAATTTTTCCTCCTTATTTTTTATATCGATAATCCGCATAAACGGATTAATCAAGACCGTCGTAATCTCTGTTCAGAATGGATAAGCTTTCGCTGTCAAGATCAATGCTTTCGTCGCCAAACTCTTTTCTGCGTACCTCTTCTTTCCGTTCTTTATCGAGACGGATAAGATAACGCTTTTGGTTTTCAAACAAACCGTCAAACTTGCGGCAAATAAGAATTATAATCTCACCCATTGCGAGGGCTAAAAGTCCGCCGTCCGATACACCGAACATCGTCGCCATTGCCGACAGGAAATTTCCGTAACAAATTGCGTAAAGGCAGGCGCGGATGAAATTTACCGCAACCCAGCCAGCCAAAACCAGTATAAACGCCCAATACCAACGCTTGTTTAATCGTTCTTTGAGGAGCCATATGATCAAAAGCTCGATTGCAATGGCGGCGTTTCCTACCATATATATAATATAACCCTGCCATACACTGCCGCGGATAACGCAATACAGCAAACTTTCCGCCACTGTCAGCAGCAACCCCCACCAGCCCCAACGCACGAGTACAATGGTTATTATGGGGACCATAAGGTTTAAAGTGTAAAATGCCGCGTCCGAAAACCAGCCCTGTGCATAATAACAAACGAGTTCCGCAATAATGGCGATTACCGTAAACATAAACAAATCGCCCAACCGATATTGCTGGATTGAAATTAATTTTGAACCGTTTTTACGCATATTTTGACAAATTAAACACTTTTACGCACGAAAAAAGTTACTTGTGAACCTTTGCTTGTTATATCGTATCACAGAACTTTCACGATGTCAATACTTTTTTTTAACTTTTGACTTTTTTATTTTTGTTTACAAATTATTTCGGCAATATGCCGTCTGACTGTTTTCAAAAATTTGCTATTAATAAAATAATGTGATATAATCGCGTAAACGAATTGAAAAGAGGATAGTTATATGAATAAAATTACCGTTTGCGCCGACGATGACCTTCAGAAAATATTAGACGGAATTAAAGAGCCGACGGAAATTTTCCTTAAAAACGGAGTTTATAACCAAAAGCTTTTACTTGAGAAATCAGACGTCACTCTCATCGGTGAAAGCCGCGAGGGTGTTATTATAAGCTACGACGACTATGCAAAAAAAATGCACGCCGACGGAAACCCTTACAACACTTTCCGTACATACACGCTGTGCGTTACGGGCGAAAACGTTTGCCTTAAAAACCTTACCGTGCAAAACAGCGCGCACTATTCGGGCGGGCAATGCGTTGCGCTTTCGGTAATCTGCAAAAGGTTCTTCGCCGAAAATGCAGACTTCAAGTCACATCAGGACACCGTATTTCTCGCTCCATTCCCCAAGGACCCCATAATCAAGGGCTGGGAACTTGTACCCCCCGCTATGCTCGCAATGGACGAATACGACTCCCACATTTTTTTAAACTGTAAAATTTACGGCACGGTCGACTTCATTTTCGGCTGTGCGGAGGCGTATTTCAAGGACTGCGAAATTATTTCACTGCCCCACAAAACCGAAGGCGGTTTTATAGCTGCCCCTGCCCACCCCTTAAGTCAGAATCCAGGCTTTTGTTTTATCGATTGCAAATTGACAGACGGCGGCGTAGGCACGGGCGTTTATCTTGCAAGACCCTGGAGAGATTACGGCGCGGCGGCATTTATAAACTGCACTACGGACAATCACCTTGACGCAAGGCTTGTAAACAAATGGAACGACACCAACCGCGACAGGACGGCAAGGTTTTCCTACTACAACTTAAAAGGCTATAACGGCAACCCCGAGCCCTGGGCGAAAGCGCTTACGGAAGAAGAGGCGCAAAAACTGATAGCGCGTTTCAACGAAAAGGTTGCGGAATACGTAGAATGAATTTAAAAGTTGAAGGCCGTTATTTTTTTAAGGACGGCAAGCCCTTCTTCTGGCTGGGCGACACAGCCTGGCTTTTATTTGAAAAGCTAACGCCCGAACAAATACAATATTACCTTTGCGACCGCGCCCAGAAGGGCTTTAACGTTATACAGGCGACTATTCTCCACACCATTTCGGGGGTAGAGAGTAAAAAAACGGCGTGCCCCGAATATTTCGACAAAATTGCCCGTGCTGTGCAATACGCAAAAAGCAAAGGCGTTTACTTTGCCCTTCTTCCCTGCTGGGGGGAACTTGTAAAAAGAAAAACCGTAAACATACAGAACTGTAAAGTTTACGCGCGTTTCTTAGGCGAAAGGTTCAAAGACTTCGACAACATAATCTGGGTGCTCGGCGGGGATATCCGCGGCGGCGAGGCGTTTGAGCTTTACTGCCGTTTCGCAGATATTTTAAAAGAGCACAACCCCGAAAGGCTTATCTCCTTCCACCCCTTCGGCCGCACCGGCTCGTACAGATGGTTCAACGGCTGCGACTGGCTGGACTTCAATATGTTTCAGTCGGGACACAGGCGGTACGGACAATCGGGAATAGAAAGCGCGGACGGAGCGGATCACGAAGAGGACAACTATAAATACGTATCGGAAGGGCACGCGCTCACCCCCCTTAAGCCCTGCCTTGACGCCGAGCCCTCGTACGAAGGAATTGTTCAAGGCTTGCACGATTTTTCGCAACCCTACTGGCAGGCTGCCGACGTGCGCCGTTACGCTTACTGGAGCGTGCTTGCGGGCGCGTGCGGATTTACTTACGGACACAACGCCGTAATGCAGTTTCATTCTGAAGGCGACGCGGACGCAAATTACGGCGTGCGCGAAAACTGGCGCGACGCCCTGTCCGCAGACGGCGCTTGCCAAATGAAATATTTAAAACAGCTTATGCTGTCCGTCGACTTTACAAAAGGAAAGTGCCGCGACGACCTGATTATAGACAACGGCACGCGCTACGGTCACACTGCATGTTTTGCGGACGGGGATTTTGCGCTTTTATACAACTTCAACGGCGACGGCATTCGTATAAAGCCCCCATTCGGCGGACAGTGCGCCGCTTATTATTTTAATCCTTCCGACGGCAAGAAAACTTTTATAGGCAACTTTGACGGCAAATCAAACCTTGCGTTTCCCGCGCAGGGAAATTCCGACTATGCCGTCATATTAAAGAAATTATGAGCAGTATAACAAAGGCTAAATTGGTATTGGCAATAAGGCTGTTCGGCGAATCGCTGTTTATGCCGTACATAAGCCTGTTCCTTTTGGGCAAGGGCTTTACGCAGTCGGAGATAGGAATAATTATAGGTCTTATACCCCTGACTTCGCTTGCCTGCGCACCAGTATATTCCAAAATATTCAACACGCCAAAGAAGGCGAAAAATGCACTTGCCGTAATGAGCGCAATAGAATGTTTACTTGTCATTGCGCTGATGTTTTTGAGCAACAGTCTTGCCGTGGTTATAACAATAATCGTTGCGATAAGCATAGTTACAAGCTCCAACTACGGACTTTTAGACAGCCTTTTGGGACTTATTTGCACGCAGAACGGAAAGACATTCGGCTCGGTAAGAATATACGGAGCGATATCCTACCTTATAGGCAGCCTTTGCGCGGGACTGCTCACAAAAGCGACAAGTTACGAACTCATCTTTTCGATAACCGTCGCGGTATACGTATTGGTAAGCGTGACCTTTATCTTTATAAAAGCGCCCGTCCCCGCCGATACTCAAACCGAACGCACCGTCACCGTTAAAAGCGTGCTGTGCGATAAAAGGTTTATGGCTTACGTTTTGTTCTACGTGCTGTTTATAGGCTGTATGCAGGTATGCGACGACTTCTACTCCCTCTATCTCGTTTCCAAGGGCAACCCCGACTATTATTACAGCTACGTTATGCTCGGGTTCGTCGGGGTGGAGATAATCACAATGTTCCTGATGAACAGGTTTGCAAAGCCCGAACTTAAATATCTCTTTATCGCGTGCGGCGTTCTGTGCGTAAGAACTATAATTCAGTCAATTCCCGCCCTGCCTACCTGGGCGCTTATCGCCTCGCAGGTGTCGCGCGGAATAATATGGGGAATAACTCTCTACGTTTCCACCCCATACATAATAAAGCTTTTGGGCTTTGAAAGATCGACTACGGGCATAGTTTTGTGTACGTTCTTTCTTTCGGTGTTCACGTGCATTTTCAAGCTGTGCGGTGGCTACATAATATCGGCAATAGGCTATTCGTACTTCTATATGATTTTCGCCGTTATATCCGTTGCCGATCTTTTCTATCTCGCCGTATACGCGCGTTCGACGGCAAAGCTTAAATTACCCGAAGAAATCGACCGCCCGCACTCTTGACTGTTTAAGGGTTCGGGTGTATTATATTAACGTATTAAATTATAGTGAGGCATAAAATGAAAAAAACATCGGGCAAGACGACCTGCGAAGAGCGGGCGCGCGCCCTTTTAAAGCAACTGAGCCTGGAAGAGAAAGTAAATCAGCTTACCTGCACCAACGTAAAGGACGTAAACGCCCTTGATTTCCCCGCTACAGGCACTGCGGTTTTAGGCGTCGTCAGAGAAGGCAACTTTTACGACGCAGTCAAAAAAGTTCAGTCGTATATTATCGGGAACTCCCCCCACCGCATACCCGCGTTAATTCACGCGGAAGGGCTGTCCGGCCCCGTATGCCTTCTGGGCGGGTGTCAGTACCCCGCGCCCATAGGTTTAGGCGCAACGTTCGAGCCCGAGCTCGTCGAAGAAATGGCTAAGTTCACTAGCCGTCAGCTTGCCGCCAACGGCATACGCCACGCGCTTTCCCCCGTGCTCGATTTGGCGCGCGAGCTGCGCTGGGGCAGGTGCAACGAAACTTACGGAGGCGACCCTACGCTCTGCGCAAGTTTTTCGGTTAGCTTTATAAAAGGTATGCAGGGCGAAGATTTAACCCACGGCGTTGCGGCGACATGCAAACACTTTTTGGGATATTCGATAAGCGAAAGCGGACTCAATATGCATCAGACCGTTCTGCCCTATAAAGTTATAAGGGAACAGATTGCAAAGCCCTTCGAGGCGGCAATAAACCTTGCCGACGTAAAGTGCGTGATGAACAGCTATTCAGCGGTTGAAGGACTGCCCGTAACCGCGAACAAAAAAATACTGAACGACCTTTTAAGGGACGGACTCGGATTTAAGGGAACGGTAGTTTCGGACTACAGCTCTGTAAATCAGATAATGACGGTATACCGCCTTGCCGACAACATTGAGGACACAGCGCGGCTTGCGCTTAACGCGGGGCTTGACGTGGAGTACCCCAACCGTAAATTTTACGCCGACGAACTTATCGCCGCAGTAAAAGAAGGAAGGATTGCTGAAGAACTTGTAGACCGTTCGGTACTGCGCCTTCTGACACTTAAATTTGAGCTTGGACTGTTTGAAAACCCTTACGGCGTGGGTAATTACGACGAGGCAATGGATAACACCCTGCCCGACGAAGGTTCTTTGAAAACAACGAGAAAAAGCATTACTTTACTTAAAAACGACGGCATACTTCCGCTTACCGACAAGAAGGCAAAGGTTGCCGTAATAGGTCCGTGCGCGAACACTTTAAGACTTATGTACGGACACTACACCGCCGTGGGCGCGTGGGAAATACTTAAAATAATCGACGCCATAAAAGCAGAAGGCGAAAACGCCGACTTCGTCAGTATTCTCAATCAGGGCGCGGAAGGCGCAACCAAAAAGATACGCCCCCGCACAATTGAAAGCAAATACATTTTCGACGGCGAAATAAGAAAGGCCTATCCCAAGGCAAAGACTCTTTACGAAGGCTTGAAAGATAAATTTGAAAACGCCGTATTTACTGAAGGCTGCGACTACAAGGGCAACGATAAAAGCGGCTTTGAGAAAGCGCAAAAACTTGCAAAGACAAGCGACTTTGTAGTACTTTGCGTAGGCGAGAAAAGCGGCATAGACCCTTCTTGTTCTTCGGGCGAGGGCGTGGACTGCACGAGCCTAACACTGCCCGGCGTTCAGGACGAGCTTGTCAAAGCCGTACACGAAGTAAATAAAAACTGCATTATCGTACACACGGGCTGCAAACCTCTTTGCAATGAATGGGTTTACGAAAATATCCCCGCCGTTATAGAGGCGTGGTTCCCCGCAACCTTCGGCGGACAAGCCGTTGCCGAAGTTATATGCGGCGAGTACAACCCCGCGGGCAGAACGCCCGTCGACCTTCCCAGAAGTGCGGGGCACTCCCCCGTATACTTCAGCCAGTTCAACGGTTCGGTTTCGGAAGGACACGAAAACTTCGGCATAAAGGGCTATACCGATAGTCTGTCCTCCCCCCTCCTTCCCTTCGGGTACGGACTGAGCTACACGACCTTTGCTTACGGCGCGCCCGAGCTTGCGCACGACGGCAACGGAAATATAAGCATAAGCGTGAAAGTGACCAACACGGGCGCAAGGGACGGCGAAGAAGTAGTTCAGCTTTACGGCAAAGACGAATACGCTTGTACCGTACGCCCCAAAAAGGAACTTGTCGGTTTTAAGCGCATAGCGCTTAAGGCAGGTGCAAGTAAAAAGGTAACTTTTAAATTCAATATAAATATTCTGTCGTTTGTAAACGCGGACGGACAGTGGATAGCCGAGGCGGGCGACTTCACATTCTTCGTGGGCGGTAATTCCAACGCGGACAAAACCTGTACTTACAGGCTTGATAAAACAGTAAAAGTTAACCCCAACAAGCGCGACTTCTTTGCGCTTGCCGAGGCTGAATAATATAAAAAATTATAAGGAGAAATTTTATGAACAATATACCCCAGATTAAAATAGGTATTGTCGCGGTATCGCGCGACTGTTTCCCCGAAAGCCTGTCGGTAAACAGGCGCAAAGCGCTCGTAAACGCTTACGCGAAAAAGTACGACAAGGCTGATATTTACGAATGTCCCGTATGTATCGTGGAAAGCGAAATACATATGTTGCAGGCACTCGAAGATTTAAAGAAAAACGGCTGCAACGCACTGTGCGTTTATCTTGGCAACTTCGGACCCGAAATATCCGAAACTATGCTTGCGCAGAAGTTCGACGGTCCCGTAATGTTCTGCGCTGCTGCCGAGGAAAATATCGGCGTACTGTCCTCCGACAGGGGAGACGCTTACTGCGGTATGCTCAACGCAAGCTATAACTTGAAACTCCGCAACGTGAAGGCGTATATTCCCGAATATCCCGTGGGCGACGCCGAATACTGCGCGGATTTAATTCACGAATTTGTTCCTGTTGCAAGGGCTTTGGCAGGACTTCAGGATTTGAAGATTATTTCTTTCGGACCCCGCCCCCTCAACTTCCTTGCGTGCAACGCGCCCATTAAACAGCTTTACAATATAGGCGTTGAAATAGAAGAGAACTCCGAACTAGACCTTTTTGAAAGTTTCAACAAGCACGCAGGCGACAAGCGCATACCAGAAGTTGTTGCCGATATGGAAAAGGAACTCGGAAAGGGAAACAAAAAGCCCGAAATACTTGCAAAGCTTGCTCAGTACGAGCTTACTCTTTTAGACTGGGTTGAAGGTCATAAGGGAAGTAAAAAGTACGTTGCTATCGCAGGCAAGTGCTGGCCCGCTTTTCAGACTCAGTTCGGTTTCGTGCCCTGCTACGTAAACAGCCGCCTTACAGGCAAAGGCATTCCCGTATCCTGCGAGGTTGACATTTACGGCTGTCTTTCTGAATATATCGGAACGTGCATTTCGGGCGAAAGCGTAACCCTTCTTGACATCAACAACACCGTTCCCCAGGATATGTACAACGCAAGCATTAAAGGCAAGCACGACTACAAGTTCACGGATACGTTTATGGGATTCCATTGCGGCAACACCTGCTCGACAAGGCTTTGCAACCCCACTATGAAGTATCAGAAGATTATGGCGCGCTCACTTCCTGTAGAGGTTACCAACGGAACGCTTGAAGGCGATATTGCACCCGGCGATATTACCTTCTACCGCTTGCAGTCCACCGCGGACAACCATTTATATGCATACGTAGCCGAGGGCGAAGTTCTGCCCGTAGCAACGCAGAGTTTCGGTTCTATCGGCGTGTTTGCCATTAAGGAAATGGGCAGATTCTACCGCCACGTTTTAATCGAGGGCGGATTCCCCCATCACGGCGCGGTTGCGTTCGGACATTTCGGCAAACAGCTTTTTGAAGTATTCAAGTACTTAGGCGTTGAAAAGTTAGGCTATAACCAGCCTGCGTCGGTACCCTATCCCACCGAAAACCCTTTCAAAAATTAAAGGTGAATAATGTTAGAAAAAGACATAATCAATTCAATCCGCGTGCTTTCCGCCGATATGGTTGAAGAGGCGGGCAGCGGTCACCCCGGCACGGCTATAGGCGCCGCGCCTATTATCGCAACGCTTTTTCAGAAGTTTATGAAGGTTTCGCCCGAAAATCCCGCGTTTTTCAACAGGGACAGGTTTGTTCTCAGCGCGGGGCACACTTCGGCAATGCTGTATTCCATTCTGCATATCTGCGGATACGATATTAAAAAGAGCGATTTACCCACTTTGAGAAAAGAAGGCGGAATACTCCCCGGTCACCCCGAACACGGACTTACCCCCGGCGTGGACTGCTCGACGGGCCCTCTCGGTCAGGGCATAGCCAACGCCGTAGGTATGGCGCTTGCCGAAAAGGTTATGGCAAGCCGGTACAACCAAAAGGACTGCACGCTTGTAGACCACTACACCTACGCCTTCTGCGGCGACGGTTGTATGATGGAAGGTATCGAAAACGAGGCAGCGTCGCTTGCGGGCGTATGGAAGTTGGGCAAGCTTATAGTCTTTTACGACAGCAACGGAATAACAATCGAGGGCACAACCGACATTGCCTTTACGGAAAACGTTGCAAAGCGGCACGAGGCGCTTGGCTGGCAAACTATAACGGTCGACAGCGCCGAGGACACCGCCGCGATAGAAAAAGCAATCAAGGCGGCGCAGGCGGAAAAGGACAAACCTTCTTTAATAGTAGTTAAAAGCATTATAGGCTACGGAACGCCCAAGGCGGGCACAAGCGCAATTCACGGTTCGCCCGTAGGCAAAGAAGGTATCGATAAGCTTAAACAAAATCTCGGCTGGACTCTCCCGCTCTTTGAAACTCCCCAAAGCGTAAAGGACTTTGCAAAGGTCAAAAAGCTCGAAGGCAAAAATTACGAAAAGCTGTGGAAAGAACAACTTGAAACTGCAAGGAAAAAATATCCCGAAGTTTATGCGGAGTTTTTATCCTGCATTGACGGTTCATATAAAAACGCAAACCTTTCTCCCCTCTACGAATATGACGGCGGAGACAAGGCGACGCGCAATATCTGCGGCGAAGTTTTAAACAAGCTTGACGGGATTTTACCCAACCTTATAGGCGGCAGCGCCGACCTTTCGCCCAGCAACTGCACGGCGGTTAGAAACAAGACTTACTACTCCCCTTCAACCCCCGAAGGAGGGGCGATTCACTTCGGAATAAGGGAGCACGCAATGGCGGCAATTTGCAACGGCATAGCCCTGCACGGCGGACTTGTGCCCTTCTGCGCGACCTTCTTCACCTTCTCCGACTATATGAAACACGCTATGCGTATGAGCGCCATTATGAAACTGCCCGTAATCTATATCCTGTCGCACGACAGTATAGGCGTAGGCGAGGACGGAATGACGCACCAGCCCATAGAGCAGCTGGCAGCGCTCAGGTCGATGCCCAATATGTACGCTTTCAGACCTTCGGACAACACCGAAACGGCGGCGGCTTACGAATACGCTTTGACCGCGTCCGCACCCGTAGCCATTGTCACGAGCAGACAGAAATGTACTGCGCACGGACTTTCCACCCGCGAAGGCGCGCTTAAGGGCGGTTACGTTTTAAAGGACAGCGGAAAAAATCCTCAGTTAATACTTATTACAAGCGGCAGCGAAACAGGGCTTTGCCTTAACGCGCAGCAGGAGCTTTTAAAGCAAGGTATCCAGAGCCGCGTTGTGTCAATGCCCTGCACCAACCTTTTCGACGAGCAGGGCGAAGAGTACAAACACAGCGTTCTGCCCGACAATATCCGCGCGCGCATTGCGGTCGAGGCGGCAAGCAATATAAGCTGGGGCAAGTACGTGGGGCTTGACGGCGATTACGTTTGTATGAACACATTCGGCGCAAGCGCACCCTATGACGCACTGTTTAAAAAATTCGGTTTTACCGTGGAGAATATAACGGAAAAAGCTTTAAAGCTTTTAAAAAATTAAGGAACGCTATGGAAAAATTATTTTTGGGTATAGAATTGGGCTCGACGCGCATTAAAGCAGTCTTGACGGACAAAAACTCCGCAGTGCTTGCAATAGGCGCGTACGACTGGGAAAACACGCTTGTCGACGGACTGTGGTCGTATCCCCTGGATGAGGCGGTAAAAGGCTTGCAGACAAGCTATAAAAGGCTTGCAGAAAACTACGGAAAACCTTTAACTCATATTGATGCAATCGGTATTTCGGGCATGATGCACGGCTACCTTGCCTTCGATAAAGACGGCAAGCTTTTGGCGCCTTTCAGAACCTGGCGCAACACCAACACGGGCGAGGCTGCGGGCAAGCTTACAAAGCTTTTCAATTTCAACGTTCCTTTAAGATGGAGCGTTTCACAGTACTACCAGTCTTATCTCGATAAATTAGCCCACGTGAAGGACGTTGCCTTTTTAACCACGCTTGCGGGATATATCCACTATCTTTTAACGGGCGAAAAGGTGATAGGCGCAAACGACGCCAGCGGTATGTTCCCCCTTTCGGGAAGGGACTACGACGGAGAAATGCTTAAAAAGTTCAACAAGCTTATAGGCAGGGACTTCAAGGCGCTGTTGCCTAAGGTTATGCTTGCGGGAGAAAACGCGGGAACTTTAACCAAAGAGGGCGCGCTGCTCCTTGACCCTTCGGGCGAACTCCAAGAGGGCGTCATTTTCTGCCCGCCCGAGGGCGACATGGGTACGGGAATGGTATGCGCCAACGCCGTTATGCCTAAAACGGGTCAGATATCTTCGGGCACGAGCGCAAACCTGACTGTCGTTCTCGAAAAGCCCTTAAAAAATTATTACAGTGAAATTGACATAATCGCCTCACCCGCAGGCGATCCCTCCGCGCTTATTCACACAAACAACTGCACTTCGGAAATCAACCAGTGGATAAATATGTTTGCCGAGGTTGCCGAACTTTGCGGAGCGCATGTCAATATGGGCGAACTGTTTGAAAAGCTGTTTAAAAAGAGCGCGCAAAGCGACGACAATGTGGGCGGACTTACGGGCTACAACTTCCTTGCGGGCGAACCGCTTGCAGGTACCGTAAATGGCGCGCCCCTCGTTGCGAGAACGCCCGACGGCAAACTCAATCTTGCAAACTTTATGCAGATGCAGATTTATTCGGCTGTTTCCGCGCTTTCGCTCGGCTTGGATATACTTGCAAAAGAACAGGTCAAAGTTGACAGAGTAACCGCGCACGGCGGTTTTTACAAGACGCCTGTAATAGGGCAGGTTGCGACTTCAGCCGTAGTCAAAGCGCCTGTTACTGTGCTTGAAAACGCGGGCGAAGGCGGAGCCTGGGGCATTGCGCTTTTAGCGAGATATACCACGGAAAATATTCTTCCCCTCGGTCAATTCCTCGAAGGCGTGTTCAAGGACGTTAAAAAGACTACCTTAACCGCGGACGAAAAGGAAAACAAAAAATATGAAAACTTCATAAAACGCTACAATAAAAATCTTAATGCGGAGAAACTTATTTCGGAAAACTGACTATGAACAAATACGCGTTTTACTATGAAAAGGACGGCAAGTGGAATTTAATTCCGCAAAGCGCAGTAAGCGGCTGCGATATGAACTACTCGGCGGAAGGCGCAAGCTATTACTGCCGTACCAAAAAGGAAAAGGATTATATTTCCTATGAAATGGGCTTTGACTGTGCATACGATACAAAGCTGAGGTTTGAGGTGCAGTGCGTTGGGGAAAATCCCTTCAACATTATCCCCTGCAACATTTACGGCGACAACAATTTCAAGTCGGCTTACCCCTACACCTTCCCATTTCTGAAGGATACCGACGTTACCCCCTTTGCCTCGCCCGAATGGGAATTCCGCGCAGACCGCGCCGCCACTCCCCTTTCGGCAGTATGCGCGGGCGGAATGGTTACAGCAATTACAATCGAACCTTACAGCGACGCGCAGGATGGAAAGCATACGGTTACGGGCTATATTAAAAGCTCTCCCGACGAGAAACCTCACGGCGAATACCCGCAGACATTTAAGGTCGATTATGTACACAACGGCGTTTATGCAAAGTTAGGAGGTATTGCGGGCGTTAGCTTAGGTTATACAAACTATCCCTACACCTTCACGCACAGGGGTGTATTGAACCCTTCCACTTACGACACGGCTAAAAAAGCCAAGGCGTGCGGGCGTATTTATACGGTAAACGGAGACAGGCGCGAACTGCACGGAATTATAAGAAAGGAATACTACCTTATCCGCGGTGAACGCGCGGAATATAAAAACACGCCCGTGCAGGCGGTGAATGCGCTTATAGATACTTTCGTCAACCTCAACTTCGACAGGGCGGAGGGCGAGTACACCAACAGGAACTGCAAGCCTCCGCGCGATACGGAAATGCTCCCTTGGCGCGAGGTATGCGAAATAGGCTGGACGGGCGGTTCGATACTTGCCTACCCCTACTATCTCGCGCAGTATATCGACGGCGCGCTTGACGGCATTGACTTTTCGCACGTTTTAGACGGAAAACAAATCTTCGACAGAATAGTAAACGCCTACAATCCCGCGGTCGATATGTTCTACAATCTGTACAAGCCGCGCATAGACGGAGATCTGAACACTTCGGCATGGTTCAATAAGGATAAGGAAAACAAGCACTTTGCCTACACATTAGCCGAGGCGTGTTATTACATTTTAAAGACCATACTTCTTTTAAAAGAACACGGAAAGGACTTTGACCCCTTATGGCTTGAGCGCACGCAAAAGTGCCTTGATATGGTTGTCGGACTTCAAAGAGGCGACGGAGCGTTCGGTTTCTCCTATTGGGGGGACAGAAAGGAAGTCGCGGACTTTGACGGATTTGCGGGGTGCTGGTTTGTTCCCGCGCTTATCAACCTGTATCTTGTCACGTGTGATAACAAGTACCTTGACAGCGCAATAAAGGGCGAGGACTATTACGCGCCGTTTGTGTTCGCGTTAAATGTTTACGGCACGCCCATGGACACGCGCAAAGCCGTTGACGAGGAGGGCAACCTCGCGTTTATTACGGGTGCCAGGATGTTGCACGAAATTACCGGCGCTGACAAGTATAAAGATTACTTAAAAGCCGCCGCCGACTACGAGTTTTTGTGGAGATATTCCTTCAATTCCCGCCCCGATTACTCCCCCTTGAATAACGGCTGGCGTTCGCGCGGCGGTGCGGTTACTTCCATATCCAATCCGCATATTCACCCCATGGGACTACTTGCCGACAGCGCGATAAGGTACTACTATTCGCTTACGGGCGACGAGTATTATAAGGACCGCGCCGACGACTCCACCGCGTTTATTATGCAGTGTCTTGAAATGTATCCCGAAAAGACGGGTTACGGCAGGTACGGCGTTTTATCCGAAAGATGGTGCCCGAGTGACGGACTTACTATTGAGCGGTACAGCGACGGCAGAGAATACAGCTCGTGGTTCAGCTACAATTTATGGGCTGCGGCGTGCACGCTCGAATGTCTTGAAACCTATGTCATTGAAAGCAAATAATTATATAAGGGCGCGGACAAAGTCCGCGCCCTTTTGCGTGTATTTGTTTTTTAATATAGCAACTTCAAAGCCATACATTCCCGCCTTTAAAGGACAGTGCGTTGTACCACAAGCCATTAAATGTAACGGCAACAAACCTATTGCTAAACATAATAATACTAAAGGTATTCTTTTTTTCATGTCTATACCCTACCAAATTAGCATTTGATATATTGTATAGCGGATTTTCCGCTAAAATAAATTATATGAACAACACGGTAGGGGAAAACATAAAATTCCTGCGAAAGCGCAAAATGCTTACGCAGGCGGAGTTAGGCAAGACTTTGGGCTATTCGGCGCGCACCATTTCCGACTGGGAAAACGGCGCGACTGAGCCCAACATTACGGCGATTAAATCGCTTGTAAAGTTTTTCGACATCACTTACGAAGAATTTTTCGGAGAAATTTAAAACAGCGTGAACAAAACTGTTCACGCTGTTTTTTATATCTTATTCTATTAAATTAGAATCCAAAAAATTCAGCAGCGTTGTTATAACATACGTCCTCTACAATCTTGCCGAGCGTGGGAAGTTCGCTTTCGGGATACTGTCCGCTTTCGACAAGGTTTCCGAGCATCTGGCAAAGTAAACGTCTGTAATACTCGTGGCGGGGATATGCAAGGAAGGAACGGCTGTCAGTCAACATACCTACCGACTGGGCAACAAGTCCTACCTGCATTAAAGTTTCAAGGTTCTGACGCATACCGTCCTGCTGATCGAGGAACCACCAAGCCGTGCCGACCTGTACTCTGCCCTTTACTCCTTCTTTCTGGAAACAGCCCGCAAGTACTGAAAGCGCGTAATTGTCGCGGGGGTTGAGGCAGTACAGAATAGTTTTGGGAAGGTTGCCGTCTTTGTCAAGCTCGCCTAAAAGTGCGGAAAGCTTTTCCATGTACACGGCGTCTTCTATTGCGTCAAAGCCCGTGTCGGGACCTATCTTTTCAAGCATACTCTTGGAATTATTTCTGAGTGCGCCGATATGATACTGCTGTACCCAGCCATGCTTTGCATACTCTTTGCCGAGGAATACGAGAATATAACCCTTGTACTTGTCCTGCTCCTCTTCGGAAACGGGCTGACCCTTCATACCTTTCAGGAATATCCTGTTCGCCTCTTCGTAAGTTGAGGGAGCGTAATGAACAACGTCCAACGCGTGGTCGGAAAGCTTGCTGCCCATGCTGTCAAAGTATGCAATTCTGTCTGCAAGCGCATTGCACAGATCCTGCAAGGTTTTGATGGGTTTATTTACTACGCCTGCAAGCTGATTTACCCAGCTTGCGAACCACGAAAGCTCTACGTTGATAGCCTTATCGGGGCGGAACGCGGGACGAACCTTTACTTTAAGGGTGCTGTCCTCGTTCATTTTCTTGTGCCATTCCAGACTGTCGACAGGGTCGTCGGTGGTGCACACCGTTTTAACGTTGAACTTGTACATCATTTCGCGCGCGGTCAGCGTTTCAAGAACCTTGTTGGCTTTATCCCAGATAACCTGCGCGTTCTGGGGATTGATTATTTCTTCAATGCCGAAGTATCTTCTCATTTCAAGGTGCGACCAGTGATATAAGGGGTTGCCCACAAAATAGGGCATTGACTCTACGAACTGCATATACTTTTTGTAGTCGTCATCGGGACCTGAAATGGAATCTTCTTCATAGCCGCGTGCGCGGAGTGCGCGCCACTTGTAGTGGTCGCCGTATCTGTCGCCTGCGCCAAGCCAAACTTCGGTGAGGTTCCTGAACTTCTTATCCTCGTAAATCTCCTTGGGCTGCAAGTGGCAGTGATAGTCTATTATGGGCATCTTTTCGGCGTGCTCGTGATAGAGTTTTTTCGCCGTTTCGGTGTCCAGAAGAAAATCTTTATCCATAAAAGCTTTCATTATAAAGTTACTCCCGTTTTGAATATTGCTATTTCTTTGGTGTTGTTAATTTCGTTTCTGGTAAGCTTACCGTTTGCAACCGCAACAACTAAGTCTATGAGCTTTTCAAGCTGGGTATCAAAGTCGCTGTCCAGAACGGCGCCCGCGTTGAAATCTATCCAGTTGCTCTTTTTATTTGCAAGCTCGGAATTGGTTGCAATTTTGATTGTGGGAATAAACCCGCCGAAGGGCGTGCCTCTGCCCGTGGTGAACAGAACGAGGTGACAGCCCGACGCGCCGATGTTGGTTACCGCGCACATATCGTTGCCGGGACCGTTTAAAAGGTTCAGTCCCTTTGCGGTGACGTAGCCGTCGTCGAACACCACGTCCTCTACGGGACCTGCGCCCGATTTTTGGGTGCAGCCGAGCGACTTATCCTCGAGCGTGGTTATACCGCCCGCCTTGTTGCCCGGTGAAGGGTTTTCGTAAACCGTCTGACCGTTATTGCGGAAGTAGTCCTTGAAATCGTTTATGAGTCTTACGACCTTGTCGAAGGTTTCCTCGTCCTTGGCTCTGTTCATCAAAAGCTGTTCCGCGCCGAACATTTCGGGAACTTCGGAAAGAACGGTCGTTCCGCCTGCGGCTACGATATAGTCGCTGAATCTGCCGACGAGGGGGTTTGCGGTTATGCCCGAAAGCCCGTCCGAGCCGCCGCACTTAAGTCCCACTTTGAGGCAGGAGATATCCGTTTCCTCGCGGTGGTCCTTTCTGATTTCTTCAGCTATCTGCGCAAGCAGTCTTACGCCCGCCTCAATCTCGTCTTCGGTTTCCTGACATACAAGGAATTTGACTCTCTTTTCGTCCACTTCGCCTAAGCTTTCGCGGAAAGCAGACATCTGGTTGTTTTCACAGCCCAAGCCGAGCACGAGCACGCCGCCCGCGTTGGGATGACGAACCATTTTCTGTAAGATAAGTTTTGTTCTTTCGTGGTCGTCGCCGAGCTGCGAACAGCCGTACGGATGGGTGTAGGTGAATATTCCGTCAAAGCCCTTTGTGCCGTAACGGTTTTTAAAGGTTTCGAGAATTAACTTTGCCTGTCCATTCACACAACCGACTGTGGGGATTATCCAAAGTTCGTTTCTTATACCCACGTCGCCGTTTGCACGGTGATAAACGTTGACCGTGCGGGGCGCAACTTCTTTGAGTTCTGTGGGGATTTTATTGTAGGTATATTCTAAATTTTCCGAAAGGTTTGTTCTTACGTTGTGGGTGTGCACGTGCTCGCCTGCGGAAATATTCTGCGTGGCGCGGGCAATGGGGTTGCCGTATTTTATAATCTGCTCGCCCTCTTCAATGTGCGTAAGCGCAAACTTGTGACCTTTCGTTATGTCCTCTAAAAGCTCAACGCCTTCATGCGTTTCGCCCGCTTTGAGGTCGGTAAGGGCAACGGCTACGTTGTCGAGTTCGTTTATAATTATTGTCTGTTTAGCCATTTACAAATTCCTCTACCGCACTTCTCATGCCCTTTTCGCCGATTGCTTTAAGATATTTTGCAACCTTAGCGGTAATTTCGGGGTGGATAGTGTTCATATCCATATCCCACGCCTCTTTCCATCCGAGCGCGTCTTTGGCAAGCTTGTTGTAGTCGCCGTCAAAATTTGTCCAAAGCTCCTTCCATTTTGCAAGGTATGCGGGGTCGTCGTTGAGGGCGATATCCTCGTTTCCTCTCTTGCCCTTGTGGAATGTAACAAGCGCCGCGTACGAGAACAGCAGGTGCTGGGGAAGGGCTTTTTTAATTCTTACATAGTCTACAAGCGTGGGCAAAAGCCTCGTCTTGAATTTCGTGGTGGAGTTGAGCGCGATTGACATAAGCTCGTGGCGGATATAGGGGTTTTTATATCTCTCTATAACGCTGTTTGCAAACGCAACCATCTGGTCCTGAGGCAGGTCGATTGTGGGGTTAACCTCGTCAAATACGAAATCGTGCACGTACTTGCCTATGGTCTTGTCGTTTACGGACTCGCCTACGGTATCGATACCGCAAAGGTATGCAACGGGCACCATCGCGGTGTGGGAACCGTTTAAAATTTTAACCTTTCTCTGTTTGTAGGGGTGTATATCGTCCGCGAAGATAACGTTGAGTCCCGTCTTGTCGGCGGGCAGAACTTTCTGCACGTGCGCCTCTTTTTTGAGTACCCAAAGGTGGAAAATTTCGCCCTTTACTACGTTATTATCGATATAGCCCGTTTCTTTCTGAATTTCCTCTATCTCGTTTCTGGGATAGCCGGGAACTATTCTGTCGACAAGCGTTGAGGTGAAGTGGTTAGCCGTCTGCATCCACTCTATGAACTTGGCGTCCATATTGTTTATCTTTGCAAGTTCGGTAAGGCATCTGTAAAGTTCGTCGCCGTTGTCGTCGATAAGTTCGCAGGGGACAATGGCAAGACCCTTGGTCTTATCGCCGTGGAAGTGGTCATACCTTGTCTTTAAGAGGGCTAAAAGCTTGCCGGGGTAGCTCTTGGGGCAAACGGTAAAGTCCGTGTCCGTAGGGTCAACGGCAATACCCGCCTCGGTGGTGTTGGAAATTATAACTTCCAGATCCTCGCTTTTGCCGTAGGAAAGGAATTTGTCGTACTGCGTAAAGGGGTTAATGCAGTCGCCGATTACGTCTATAACCTGACTCTTTTTGACGTTTTTACCGCCGTCGATACCCTCTAAACGGAGAGTGTAAAGTCCGTCCTGATCGCCGAGTTCCTTTACTCTGCCGAAGGGCATGGGCTGTACTACTGCGACGGCCGCGTCAATTGCACCCTTGTCGTTCAGATCCTGAATTATCCATTCGACGAACGCGCGAAGAAAGTTGCCTTCGCCGAACTGCATAATCTTGATTTTTCTTTGGGGTTTATTATATATCTGTTTGCTGATTAATTGCATCGTTGTTCTCCGGTTTTTTATTTTGTGCCTTTCGGCAAAGCGCATTGCTTTAAAGAGGTCCCCTTGGGGGCACCTCTTATTGCGCAGTATAAATTAAACTATACCCTCTTCGATGAATATCTTGGTAGCCTCAGTCCAAAGCTGTTCCGCAGGAACGCCGCTGTGGAATTTTTCCCAAAGAACTTCAAGCTTGTGGTCAACGTCTTTGAGCATCTGCTCTTCGTTGGAAAGGTCGTTTCTCTTCAGGTTGCTACGGAAACAAAGCTCCGATTCAACGTCAATGAGATACGACGCCGCATAAGGCACGTAAATCTTGAAATCTTCGCCCACCTTAGGTGCATAGTGAGGATTGACTTTCATTATAACGTTGTGGTCTCCGATTGTAGCGTATACGTTGGTTGTATCGCCGAGGAATTCGGTAAGTTCAACGTTGGTGGTAACTTCGTATTCCTGCTTGCCCGCCTTTTCGTGTGCTAGCTTTACAGCCTCGGGACGGTAAGCGAACAGAACTTTTCTGCCTTCCGCGTCCGCGAGATTTGCAACAAGCGGAGTGATATCAAGCGAGGTTTCGCCCGATTCCGTAACGAACTTGCCGCCATGTACTTCGCCTTTTAAGAAGTTCATGGGAGGATCGCCGATGAATCCTGCTACGAACAGGTTGCAGGGATGGAAATAAAGTTCGCAGGGAGAACCTATCTGCTGAATCCAGCCGCCCGACTTCATAACGACGATTCTGTCGGACATGGTCATAGCCTCTGTCTGGTCGTGGGTTACGTAGATGGTAGTCGAACCTACCGAACGGTGGATCTGCTTGATTTCCGAACGCATGGTAACACGCTGTTTTGCGTCGAGGTTGGATAAAGGTTCGTCCATAAGGAAGATGTTAACCTTTCTGATGAGCGCACGGCCTACGGCTACACGCTGGCACTGACCGCCGGAAAGGTTACGGGGGAATCTTTCAAGGTAGTCGGTAAGACCTAAAATTTTTGCCGTTGCCTGAACTCTTTCCTCAATGACATCGGCGTCGATACCTTCAAGCTGAAGTCCGAAACCGAGATTTTCTGCAACGGTGAGGTGAGGATAGAGAGCGTAGGACTGGAATACCATCGCAATTCCTCTGTCACGCGAAGACATCTGATTTGCAAGCTTGCCGTCGAGAATGAAATCGCCTGCGGTAATGTCTTCAAGTCCGGCAATCATACGGAGGGTTGTGGATTTACCGCAGCCGGAGTCGCCTACAAGACAAATGAATTCGCCGTTTTTGATTTCCATATTGAAATCGTGTACGGCGTGATATCCGTTAGGATATACTTTGTTTACGTTTTTAAATAAAAGTTGTGCCATTTTTTATTCCCCTTTTAATAAATTTTTAATTTAGTTCACGAAATTCTCGACGTTCGATGATGTCGATAATTTCCGTGATTTTGAGGAGCTCTGCTCCTCTGCCGGCGATGCCTAAGCGCACACAACCGTATAATCGCCGGCATTCACCTCGCTGAGGCGCAAGTATGCGCAAATTGGGTCCGCTTGCAAAAAGTGTGATTTTTGCGCGCGGCGTGATTAGTTTTAGTGTATTGCCAAAACGCGGAGATGCGAGCAGAACGAGGCGCACGAGGAAAACCCGAAGGAGCATACAAAGAAGTATGTGACTGAGGGTTCCCGCAGTGCAACGATGTTATGCGACGCAGATACGCGTTTTGAATTTATCTTAAATCACGCGTTGCGATATTGTCCATATCGTCATACGCCTGATTCTCTCCGCACATACCCCAAATGAAGGTGTAGTTGTGAGTGCCGACGCCGCTGTGGATAGACCAGCTAGGCGAGATTACCGCCTGTTCGTTGTGAAGTATTACGTGGCGCGTTTCCTTGGGAGTACCCATTAAGTGGATAACCGCCTCCGTTTCGGGAAGTTCAAAGTACATATACACTTCCATTCTTCTCTCGTGCGTGTGGCTGGGAAGAGTGTTCCATGCGCTGCCTTCCGCAAGCTCGGTCATACCCATTGCAAGCTGACAGCTTTCGCACACGTCGCCGATAATGAACTGGTTGATTGTGCGCTTGTTGATACCTTCAAGAGTGCCCAAATGTCTTTGCACGCAGTATTTTGTTCCTTCGGGTGCAGGCTTACCTTCAACGGGTTTAACTATTTTAACCGTGGGATAAGTCTTGTGCGCAGGGCTGGAATTGATGTAGAACTTCGCGGGATTCTTGCCGTCTACGGACGAGAACTCAACCTGCTTTGTGCCCATACCGACGTAGATACCTTCCTTGTGGCCTATGTCGTAAACCTTTCCGTCAAGCGTTATTTTACCGGCACCGCCGATATTGATTACGCCGAGTTCGCGCCTTTCAAGGAAGTACGCCGTAGCAAGCTCCTTAAACGTTCCTAAACTGAGCGTCTTTTTAACTGGCATTGCGCCGCCTGCGATTATTCTGTCCTGATGAGAATATGTAAGAAGAATTTCATCCTCTTCAAACAGCTTTTTAATTACGTATTTTTCCCTGAGTTCCTTAGTGTCGTAATGCTTGGAATCGTCGGGATGATTTGCATACCTGATATCAAACTTCATACAAAATATATTCCTTATTTATATTTTTTAATTAAACTGAGTTCCACTTGTTGCGGATAAACTCAATACAGGGCACAATGTCGTCGCCCGTTGTGCCTTCGAGCACGAGGGTAGCGTCTTTGTCGTACGCCTTAATTTTGCCGAGTATTTTGTCAAAGTCGAACATTCCCTTTCCGGGGGCAACCTGCTTTAGCTTGCCGTCAACGAACACGCAGTCCTTTATATGGAATACGTGAATTTTGCCCGCAAACGTTTTAAGACCTTCGTCCAAAATGTCAATGTAGTTTGCGTAGTTGCCCGCATCGAGATAGTTGTAAATATCGAAAATAATTTTGATATTGTCCGCGTTTATAGCGTCTACCGCTCTCTTTAATGTGGCAACGTTCCAGCACACGTGTCCCGCCGCGCCTTCCATTCCAACGTATGCGCCCACGCTCTTTGCGTAAGCTGCAAGTTCGGAGAAAGTTTCTATAACGGTGTTAAGCGCGTCTTCGGTGCGATTTAAGGGATTATAAGTCCACTTGTCGTCGTTGAAACTGCCCGTTTCGGAACCGACTATATTACAGCCGAGATTTTTGGAATATTTGAGATATTCTTTAAAAATACTTTTACAGCGTGCAACTTTGTCCTTATCCGAATGAACGGGATTGAAGTACGCGCCGATAAGTCCCACTTCTATACCCGCCTCTTTCAGGGTTTTGCCTATAAGGGCGGTATTCTGTTCGTTGAGCTGAGCGGGCGCATACTTGATTTCGTCCATAAACTTGTACGCAACAAGCTGAACGCCGTCGATATTACATTCTTTAATTTTTTGGGTAGCTGCGTCCAACCCCTTTACTCCGAGGTCGTGCGTACGAAACATTATTTTCATTTTAATTCCCGTTTTTATAAAATGCAGAGAAACAAGCAGGTCAAGGCGCGGGGAATTTTTTGACGGGGAGTTTACTCAATCGTAAATGACCCGAGAAAAATTTCGTGCAACGCCGAGATGCGCAGTTTATATGCGTTTTAGCGTTGAACTCTACCTGAGCCGTCGCCGCCCGCAAGCGCCTCCACTTCCTTCCTCGAAACAAGGTTGAAGTCGCCCGGGATTGTGTGTTTTAACGCAGACGCAGCTACGCCGAATTCAAGCGCGGACTTGAAGTCTTTGCCGTCTAAGAAACCGGTGATTACGCCGCCCGCAAACGAGTCGCCGCCGCCTACACGGTCAACTATGGGGTGAAGTGAATACGTCTTGGAATGATAGAATTCCTTATCCTTTGCGCTGTAAATGCAAGCCGACCAGCCGTTATCCGACGCCGAGTGCGACACGCGCAGCGAGCTTACGCAATACTTAAAGCTGGGGAACTTTTTAACCATCTGCTCGAAGATGTCCTTGTAGCCTGCAAGTTCGAGTTCGCCGCTTGTAACGTCTGTCTTGCCGGGTTTGAAACCTAAAACAAGGTCTGCGTCCTCTTCGTTGCCTATGCAGACGTCAACATACTGCATAAGGTTTGTCATAACTTTTTTAGCCTTCTCGCTCGACCACAGCTTTTTACGGAAGTTGAGGTCTACGGAAACTGTTACGCCGTGCTTTTTAGCTGCCTTTAACGCCTGCTCGGTAAGAACTGCGGCGCTGTCGGAAACTGCGGGTGTAATTCCCGTGAAGTGGAACCAGTCGGCATCCTTGAATATTGCGTCAAAGTCGAAATCTTTTTCGGTAGCCGTAGTAATGGAAGAGTGCGCTCTGTCATAGACAACCTTGGAAGGCCTGATGGACGCGCCCGTTTCAAGATAGTAGATACCAAGTCTTTCACCACACTTTGCGATATGGCAGGTCTCTACGCCGTACTTTCTAAGCGACGCGATAGCACATTCGCCGAGTTCGTTGTCGGGAACTGCGGTTACGAATTCAGCCTGATGTCCGTAGTTGGCACAGGAAACGGCTACGTTCGCCTCGCCGCCGCCGTAGTTGATGTCAAACTCGTCAGCCTGAATAAACTTTTCGTTGTTGGGGGTGGAAAGGCGGAGCATTATTTCGCCCATAGTAACAATTTTCATAAAACTTTTTCTCCTTATAATATCTAACTGCGTATTTGCGTCGCAATACTGCGTTGCGCTGCGGCAACCCTCAGTTACATACATTCGGGTATGCGCCTTCGGGTTTTTCTCGCGCGCCTTGTCCTGCTCGCATCTCCGCAGTTTAATTTTTTATTTTATTTTTATATTTTGTTATTTTTTAAGAACAAGATGTACGGCAAAGCCGCCGAATTCGTGTTTTAAGTAAGCCACATTCATTATGCCTTCAGCATTGTACTTTATAGACGTTTCGTCTATTTCGTATCCGCGGAGTTTGAGCTGATATGCGGCGCGCTTTACGGAATTTGTAGCTACGGCAATATGACCGTAAGTTCCACGGAAAGGCTTTTTCATCATTTCCATATAAGTCGACGCGAATACCGAGCTGTTGCCCACCTTCTTGGTGAAACCGAACGCCGTGTCGAACTCGTCGGCAACCTTTTCGGCCTCTTCGGGGTTAGCGCAGTTAAGTCCCACGTGAACCATAGTAAAGCCGAGCATTTTATCAATTGCCTCGCGGCAGAGTTTTGTAATGCCCGCCCAGTCCTCGTCTGCAAGCAGATTGTTAGGAACTATCCAGCTGCCGCCGCAGCAAACTATTTTACTATAGGAAAGATAATTGTTGAGGTTATCCGCCGTCACGCCGCCCGTAGGCATAAAGCGCATTGTGGTGTAAGGTCCGCAAACGGATTTGATGTAGGGCAGACCGCCAGCCTGCTCGGCAGGGAAGAATTTACAAAAATCCAGCCCGAGTTCCAGAGCCTGTTCGATTTCGCTTGCCGAAGAAAGTCCGGGCGCAAAGGGCACGCCTTTGTCGAGGCAGTGCTTTACAACCTTGGGATTAAGTCCGGGCGCAACACAGAATTTTGCACCTGCTTTAATAGCCGCGTCCACCTGCTCGCAGGTTAACACTGTACCTGCGCCCACAAGCATATCGGGGTAAGCCTTTGTCATACGGCTTATAACCTCGTCGGCGCCCTTGGCACGGAAAGTGACTTCCGCACAGTTAATACCGCCGTCGCGAAGAGCCTTTGCAAGTTTTTCGGCGTTTTCCACTTTGTCAAGTTTAATGACGGGCACAATGCCCACGTTACCAAGCTCGTCCACAAGCGCATCGATTTTTTCTTTTACACTCATTTTTTGTCCCCTTTATAATAATGTTACCGCACGGTGTCAGACACGCACACCTTTTGGTATAATTTAACATATACATTATAAAACCTTTCGCTTTTTAAGTCTATTAAAAAAACGGACGACTTTATGTGTTTTTCGGATATTTGTAAATTTTTATTTTGTTAATTGACAAACCAACGGAATTGTTGTATATTTTCAGATATAAAAGCTTTTAAGGAGAGATTAAATGAAAAAATTTGCAACAGTAGCGGCGGGCGCAGCGCTTGCGGTTTCCATGCTCGGTTTTACGGCTTGCGGTAATTCTTCCGAAGGTAAAAATAAGGACAACTACACTACCCCCACCCGGGAAGAATTCAGTGCGGCAATCAGCTCTATCGATACGGATAAAGCTTTCAGCGATGAAAACTCCACCCCGAGCTTTGAAATTTTAAGTAAGATTTCAACGGATATTACAATGGGTTCGGAATATGCAAACGCCGAGCTTAACCTTGGCTACAAATTAGCTTTCGGCGAAAAAGATTTCCTCGGCAGCGGAACGGTTGCGGTGAACTCGGAAAGCAAGACCGGTGGAACCGAAATAAAGCAAAAATACGCGGCAACCTTGTTTAATGACGCAGAATGGGCGTATGCGGAAATCGCGAAAATACCCTCTGTACCCTCCAAGTACAAAATCGAACTGGGAAAATTAATGCCTCCCACGGTAAACACTTTGGACGGCGACGCTGATTTGACGGAATTTTTCACAACCTGCGAAACTTACAAAATCCAGCTTGGACTTAACACTTCGGACGGCGTAAAAATTAAGCTGAGCTTAACGGAAGAAACTTTATGGGCAATCCTTGCAGACGCCGATATTACCGAGGAAACAATTGCGCAAGTTAAAGAAATAGTTACATTCAACACCTTCCGGCTTGATATGTACCTCGCGTTCGATAAGACAGGGCTTTTCTCACAGGCTTCGATAGATATGAATATCGACATAAAAATTAACGGTGACGCGCTTGAAGATATACTCGGACAAATTCCCGAATATACGCCCGGCGCAATTTCGGGCGATATATCTATCAAGTTGAAAGGCTACCTTATGGTAAAAACTTATGACGGCACGATAACCCTTCCCGAAGGAATTGAAAGCGACGATACTTATATCGATATAACCGATTCGCTCGGTAGCATAATCGGTTAATTTATAAAAGCAACAAAAACACGGTGCAATCGCACCGTGTTTTTTTAATTTTTAAAATAAAATTTGTGAGAACTTTATCTCGCAAGCCAGCCGCCGTCAACTGCAATGGTAAATCCGTTCACATAATCCGACGCATCGGACGCGAGGAATACCGCCGCACCCTCTAAGTCGGCGGGAGTGCCCCACCTGCCCGCGGGGATACGCGAGAGAATGTCTGCGCTCCTGTCCTCGTCACTTCTAAGCTGTGCAGTGTTGTTGGTCGCCATATATCCGGGGGCGATGCCGTTAACGTTAATGCCGTACTTTGCCCATTCGTTGGCAAGCGTCATAGTAACACCCTTGATAGCCGACTTTGACGCCGTGTACGAGGGAACTCTTATACCGCCCTGATAAGAAAGCATTGAGGCGATGTTGATTATTTTACCGCCCGTGCCCTGTTTTAAAAACTGCTGCGCAACCGCCTGAGTTAAGAAGAACACCGTCTTTAAATTGACGTTAAGAACGCTGTCCCAGTTCTCTTCGGAAAATTCGATAGAGTCCTGCCTCTTGATAATTCCCGCATTGTTGACGAGAATATCCACTCTGCCGAACTTTTCAATCGCCTGCTCGATTATGGAAGGTATTACTTCCGTAGAACTCAGGTCCGCAATTACGTTGTGGAAAGCGTCGCCGATAAGCTCCTTTGTTTCGGTGCTGGGACGGCGGGAAACGCCAATAACCTTTGCGCCAGCCTCGGCATACGCACGGCATATACCCTGCCCAAGCCCCGTGTTGCTACCGGTAACAATTGCCACTTTACCCTTTAAACTGAATTTATCAAGTATCATATATCCCCCTTTATAATTACGGTTTATCGAAAACCAGATTTTTTCCGCTGTCAATTTTATAAATCTTTCCGCGAACCTGAACCCAAACGGGTATTGCCGAAGGGTTGTACACCCTTTCGCCGTCTATGGAATAGATTAAACTTTCATACGCCTTTACGTAATCGTACACTTCGATATTGGTAGCGTACCAGATGTCGTCCCTGTTCGCAACGCGCTCGGCAAAGTTTTCTATTATGTCCCACTGATTCTTTTCGTCGAACTCGAAACTGTGTCCCCACACGTAAAACAAAAGCGGGTCGCGGTTTTTGGAAGTGTTGTCAGGCTTTGCGTTCAGGAACGTGTCAGTAAGCTCGCTCAACCTCTTATCGCCGTGGTGGCAGGTGGGGTTTAACATAAGCCAGTCGCTCGGTATATCAAACGAATACGTGCTGACAGTCGTGCGCGCGTAAACAACGCCCGCATATTCGAGCATATCCCTTATCTTCTTGCTGTAAGCGTGGTAAGGGTATGCCATACCGCGCACAATGCGGTTAAACATGTTCTCAAGCTGAACGCGGTTCTGAACAACTTCGTTCGTCGCCTCGTAAAGAGGCACCCTGTCAAAGAAAATATGTCTTGCCCCGTGCAAAGCAACCTCGTGACGAGTGTCGACAAACGTCTCGAGAGTTTCCTGCTCGCCCATTCTGCCGTGCCAGCACTTACATTCGCTCGCGAAAAGAAGGCTGTTCAGATTAAACGTAGCCTTTAAATTGTACTTGTTGAACAGCTGAACAAGACGCTTGTCGGCAATAACGCCGTCGTCATAGCTGAAAGTAAGGGCTTTGCCCTTGCCTCCGGGGAAACGCATAAACTTTTCTTCATAAATCTGCATAAACATAATCCACCCTTTATTTATCAAATATTTTTGCAACCTCTTGCTCGGCTATGCGCTCGCAATACCCCTTTTCCACAGGAAACAGATACAGCCTTCCTGACGAGCGTTTCCATTTGCCCGAAAGTATTCTTCCGCCGAAGAGTATTCCGCGCACGACCCAGTCGCTGACCATACCTATCCAAAGCCCCATTGCGCCGAGGTGTATGCCCGCCCATTCGCAGGTCAATATGTAACATAGCCCTAAGCGCATTAACAGCATCGAAGTTACCGCCGATACCATTACGTACTTCATATCCGAATTGGCTTTGAGCACTGCGGGAAGTCCGAAGGACAAGGGATACGTTACAAACTGGAAGGAAAGGCAGAGAACAAGACAGTTCCATGCAACGCCGCGCGCCTCGCCAGAAATGTTGTAGAAGTTCAGAAGTAAGGGCGACATCGCAAACGTGAACGCCACGCAGCACGCATTGCCCACGTAGCTTATGTGGAGCATCTTTTTTATGTAATACTTTACCTGATCGACACTGCCGGCGCCCACCGCCTGACCTATTACCGTCATGGTTGCGGAGTTGATACCGCTGCCCACAATGGAGCTTACGGTGTTTATATTGTAGGCGACGGAGTTTGCCGCCGACTGAATGTTCAGCCCGCCTACCTGATAAATTTCTATTGTGATAAATGAAATGACGAGAATTTTTCCGAACTGGAAAAAGCTGTTTTCCACGCCGCTGGGTACGCCGAGCTTTAATATCTGTTTAAGCTGCCCCCAGTCGAAACGGAATTTTTCAAACACTTTTATCTTTACAATGTTACTCTTGCGAGAAAGAAGGAACATTGTGAAGAACGCGGGGAAAATTCTTGCAATGAGCGTACCGAGCGCAACACCCGCAACGCCCATATTGAGCGCGTAGATAAACAGCGCGTTGAAACCTATATTCAAAAAGAAACTTATAATGCCCGAAAGCATTGTGTTCATACTCTTGCGTTGCGCCTTCAAAAGTGCCGCGCAGGAATTGAAAATTGCAATAAAGGGGAAAGACGCAGAAGTTATATAGAAATATATATATGCGTTTTCAAGCGTTTCCTCGCCCGCCGAGCCGAACAGCGCGTTTACAATCTGGTGGTTCAAGGCAAGGCACAGCGCCATAACGCCGAGCGACGACAACAGCATTAAAGCTATAAGCTGCTTTGCGCTCTTGTTCGCCTCGTCCACTTCGCCCGCGCCCAAAAACTGTGAAGTAATTACTGCGCCGCCCACACCGAACGCCGAGAACAGCTGTATTAAAAAACTCGAAACCTGATCGACCGCGGTAATTGCGGTTAAGATATTGTCTCCCGCGCCGCTCTTGGCGTACGACGCCATAAGCCCGTCTATCATACCGAGCGACAAGGACAGCGCCGTTTCCACCACTATCGGGAAGGTAAGAAGGAACAGCGCCTTGCCCGTGAACAGGTCGTATTTGATTTTTTGTTTTTTTACTGCCGTCATAATTCACACCATTGTACTACCCGACGGCAGCAAAAGCAAGTAAATGAAAGTATAAATTTTATTTGCCGACGCGTTTATCGGTACATACTACGCGGAAGAATTTAAAGGTTGCGCTGCCCTTGCTTTGCGTGTTAGACCGCGCATATATGCCCATCTTTGCGCCCGTCCACACTCCGCGCTCGGCATAGAACTTGCGCGTGAATGCCACCTTGCCGAAGGTGAATTTATAGACAAGCTTATTTCTTTCCTCATATTTTGCCGACACCTGAAAGGTGACGTAATTATCGTCGTACGGCTGACTGCGGCAAAGCGTTTCGTCCTCGCTGTCGCCTATTTTGCCTTCGCGTATTTCAAGGTAGTTTTGCCCGCCCTGTCTTACCACACAGACGTAGGCATATGATCTTCCGAACATAACAAAACCCGTCTCGTCGCCGTCGTTTACAAGGTTTAGTTTGCACTTGGCTTTTACAGAGAAATTGAGATGCGGAACCTTCTGCATTATAAGCTGCGGCACGTCCGAAAGAGCGTTAACCCCGTAATATGTGCAGTTCAATTTAAGTCCGTGCTTAAACTGCCACCAGTCGTGCGAAGGATTTGCGGGAGTCTGCCATATGAGTGAAAGGCTGTCACCTTCAAACTCGTCGGAGGGGTCGATACCGTAATCAGTCTGAATATCCACGGGATATTCCCCGCCCGATACGGGACAACCCGCTAAAAGTTCGTCGGTAATATTACCGCAAACAGGCCATTCGTTGAGCCATACTGTGGGCTGTAAGTGAACTACGCGCCCGTATGCGCCCATATCCTGAAAGTGCATAAACGCCCATTTTTCGCCCGCGTCGTCCAAATCGATAAGCGCGCCCTGATGGGGACCGTTGATATCGGTATCGCCCTGCATTAAAATTATCTTTGTTTCGTAGGGACCGTAAATGTTGGGGGAACGGAGCGCAACCTGCCAGCCCGTACCCACTCCGCCTGCGGGAGCCAGTATGTAAAAGTACTTTCCGCGCCTGTAAAATTTGGGTCCTTCTATCTTGGGATTGTTATTATGTCCGTCATATACCACGGTGAATTTGCTTGAGGCAACGGTTAAGTCCTCGTCCGCCTCGAATACCGCAAGCTGGGAATTAACGCCCGCGCGGCTCTTTGCAAAGGCGAATACGACAAAGCACCTGCCGTTCGCCCAGATAGGGCAGGGGTCTTCAAGTCCCTTGCCTTCGACAAGCGGACGAATGGGCGACCACTTACCGTAGGGGTCTGTAGTTTCGGAAACATATATTCCTTCGTCGGGGAAAGGTATCAGGCAATAATACTTACCGCCGTGGTATCTTATAGAAGGCGCCCACGCGCCGTGACCGTGCTGAACGGCGTCAAATCTCCCGAAGGGAATTTTGGGCATTACATAATTTATAATGCGCCACTCCACAAGGTTTTTGGAATGGAGCACGGGCACGCCGGGGACGTGGTTAAAGCTCGACGCCACCATATAATAATCTTCACCCACGCGGATAACGTCGGGGTCGGAAAAGTCAAACTGTAAAACGGGATTAGTGTAATTCATGGCAGTTCCTTTTAAAATATTATCATTACAATTCTATCACTAAAATTTTGTTATTGCAATACTTTACTTAATAATTTTGCCCGCGCAGTTAAACTGCGCGGGCTTAATAAAGCTTATTTACGATACTCTTTCGTATCCCTTTTTGGGTCTGTTATTGAAAAACAGTTTGTATCTGAACTTATACAGGCAAACCGCGCCGGCAAGGGCTAAAACAACCGCCGCCGTAACGCCTACGGTTACGGGCGAAATATCCCTGATATCAAGACAGCGCACGTTTATCCACATCTGGTTTATCTCGCTAAGCTTGTCGCCGAAGTCAAGCATAACCACGCTCCTGTCGATAACGTTCTGCGGCGGGTACTGCGCAAACAGCTGTCTGCCGCGGTTAATCTTGCCGTCCCCGTCAATCTCGAAATTGACCGCGTCCACTTCCAACAGCTTTTGCTCGTTGAAAAAATAGCTTACATCGTACTCAAAGGTTTGCCCCGCCTCTTCGTCCGCGCCGTAGTTCCACTCCATATAATCGAACACGGTGTCGTCCGCAATCGCCGAGGAATAACCGATATAGTACATATTTCTTACGGCGTTGTCGGGGCGGGATAAAAAGTTGACGAACGCCTCGGCGGAAGTCTTTAATTTTTCGTTCTTCTCCACGCCGTTTTTAAGCATAAGCCAGCCGTCGAACCAAAGGTTTGTACACTCGTCGGGGACGGAATACCAAAGCTCAGTGTCGTCCGCCTCTGCCTCGTCCATAATGAACACGGCGTCGCCCGACCACTGCAGGTTGGCAATTACCTTGCCTGTTACCATATCCGCCTTGCCCGAGTCCGTTTCAAAAGAATACACGTTTTCCTTTATATCCTTTAAAACGCTTTCAGCCTTCTCAATCGTAGCGCTGTCAACGTCGTTTAAAATGGCGCTCCTCTGGCTTGCGCTTAAGTTCCCGCCCGTAAGCTTGTCGGAGTTGATTATGCCGAGGGTCGAAAAGTACGCGTCGCGCACGTTGTCCTTTATGGTTACCTGACGGCTGTAATTTTCGTTTAAAAGCATTGCCCAGGTGGAAACGTCGGCAATATGCTCAACCTTTTCGGGATTGTATACAAGCCCCGTTGTACCCCACATATAGCACGCCGCTTTTTTGTGCCAAACGTCTTGGGGATTAGTGAACTGGTGGTTGAATATCCCCTCGCCGTTCCCGCCGTCTATATAGCGCGAAACATTCTTCGCGTAGTAATTTTGCTCGATATCCTCGTCCCAGAACGTATCGGAATATTCAACATAATTTCCTTCGGCAATGAGTTTCATCAGCATATAGTCCGAGGGACAGACCAAATCGTACTCGTCGCCGAGGCTTAAACGGTTATACAAATCCTCGTTGGTGCCGAACGTGGAATACTCAACTTTTACCTCGTAATCGTGAGTTGAGTTGAACCACTCCGTGAAGTCGTCCACCATGGAGTTTACGCCCATTATTCCGCCTTCGGAATATGGATTTTCTATGTCGATAAGCTCGCCCTTATCCCAACCGCCGAGGTCGATATACTCTTCCCAGCTGCATACCCTCAGGGTAACGACGTCAGCTTTGTTGGCGCAGCCCGAAAACAGGGCGACAGAACTTCCCGCAAGTACTGCTGCGGAGGTCAGCGCAAGCGCGCGGTAAAGCTTTTTCATTTGCTTTCCCTCCTCTTGTCCGAAAGTACGTTCATCAATACTACCGCAACGATTACTATAATGAATATGATTGTGGAAAGCGCCCACAGCGCCGTTTTTATTTCCGTCTGACTGCCCTTTGTTGCGTTTACAACATAGGTGCTTATAGTATCAAAAGTGGAAGGTTTTGTGTATGTGGTTACGAAATAGTCGTCCAATGACAGCGTTACCGCAAGCATGAAACCCGATAATATGCCGGGAATAAGCTGAGGTATTACCACCTTGAACAGCGCCTGCGCGGGCGTTGCACCCAAGTCAAGCGCCGCCTCGTAAAGGCTGTTATCCATTTGCTTTAACTTCGGCAGAATGGAAAGGTAGACAAAGGGCGCCGTCAAAACAATGTGCCCTATGCCCAAGGGAATGAAGGTATCCTTGCTTATTCTTAAAATTACAATCAAAAGTATGCAAACCGAAAAGCCCGTTACTATATCCGCATTGACTACGGGAACCTGATTGGCGGTGTTTATAAGAGTTTTGGGAATACGCTTTGAATAGTACGAGCCTATCGCGCCCATAGTCGCAAGCACGGTGGAAATCGCCGAGCACACAAGTGCAAGCGCGACCGTGCCGAAAATCATATTTCTCAACTCTTCGTTGGCAAACAGGTTGATATAGTTACTGAAGGAAAATCCGCCTACGCCGCCTACCATTGTCGCGTCTGTAAAGCTGTACACCGCAAGCACGAGTATGGGAACGTAAATGAAAGCAAGCACGACGGCAAGCCATATAATGCGAAGGTATTTTTTCATAGTACCGCCCCCCTGTTGTTTGCGTCCTTGTCGCTGAAACGGTTGGTTACAAGCGTTACGATAAATATAATCACCAGTAAAACGAGGGATATCATCGAGCCGTTGTGCCAGTCGTAAGCGCTGAAATAACTGCCTATCAGACTGCCCATTATATACGTGCTGTTGTACAGCATATCCAAGACGACGTAGTTTGTCATTGACGGAAGTAAAACCATAGTCACACCCGAAATAATGCCGGGGACTGACAGCGGCAAAGTCACCCTTAAAAACACGGTAAACTTATTCGCGCCCAAGTCCGACGCCGCCTCCAGAAGGCTTTTATCGAGCTTTAAAAGCGAAGTATACAGGGGCAGAATCATAAAAGGCAGAAAGTCGTACGTCATACCTATTACCGAGTTCAAAAAGGGATAGGCTGAAATATTGCCCTCTATCGCCGACAAAATTTCCTTAAGCGCGGTTATCCTTAAAGTAAAGTTTATCCACATAGGCAGGACGAAGAGCATTAAAAGAACGTATTTCTTTTTAAAATTGCTCCTCGCAAGTATATATGCCGTGGGGTAGCCCACTAAAAGACATACAAGCGTGACCACAATTGCCAGCGCAAAGCTGTACAGAAGGGTACCCATTGTGTTACCGCTCGAGAAAAAGTTTGCGAAGTTTGAAAAGGAAAACTGTCCCTGACCGTTGGTGAACGCATAGTAAACAATTACTATAAGCGGCGCAATTACAAAGCAGACCAAGAACACCGCATACGGTATGCACAGTTGTTTTCTGTTAAAGCGGAGTTTCATTACTTATCTTCCACCTCCGGCTTTAACTTTAATTTTATTTTCTCGGCGGGGATAATAATGCCTACAAGGTCGCCCGTGTTCCATAAATCGGGGCAGGACAAAACATAGTCCTCCTCGTTCTCTTCCGTTCTTACAATGTAGCGGTAATGATCGCCCTTGTAAATCATGGAGATTATGTTGCCCTGCGCGCCGCCTGCCTCGGTATCGTCGGTCATTACGATATCGTGTGTGTCGACTTCGACGTCAACCTTGACGCCCGCAAGGTCTATCTGCCTGCCGTCGGAAGTTATAAGATAGCCCTCTTCGTCGAGGTGTGAGCCGGGATATAGCTGGGTTACGTCGCACTCGAACTCGCCGTCGCCGAACTCAACCGTATTGGTCTTGGTAATAACGCCGTCGTACTTGTTTACGGTATAAACCTTTTCCATAAGGTGTATGCCGTCGGGTTCTATGCGAAGTCCCACCGTACTTCCCACAGGCGCGGTGGATGTGCTTTGAATTACAATTTCAAACTTGCCGATACCTACGGTAATTTCATAGTGAACGCCCTTGAATACAGACGAAATTATATTACCCTTAAGCTGACCTTCGCCGGGCTTTACTATCTTTATATCTTCGGGGCGGACAACCACGTCCACAAGCTGGTTGATTTCGTAGTCGTCAAGACAGTCGAACGTCGCACCGCAGAACTTGACTTTGAGTTTGCCGACAACCGCGCCGTTGAAGATGTTGCTTTCGCCTATAAAGTCGGCAACGAAAGTGTTTACAGGCTCGTTATAAATTTCAGTGGGCGTGCCTATCTGCTGAATTTCGCCGTCGTTGATTACGACTATTTTGTCGGACATGGTAAGCGCCTCTTCCTGATCGTGCGTGACGTAGATAAAGGTTATGCCCAGTTTTTTGTGCATATTTTTAAGTTCTATCTGCATCTCTTTGCGCATTTTCAAGTCAAGCGCGCCGAGGGGTTCGTCCAAAAGAAGTATTTCGGGCTCGTTTACAATAGCGCGGGCAATGGCAATTCTCTGCTGCTGACCGCCCGAAAGAGTGGCAACCCCGCGCTTTTCAAAACCTTCAAGGTCTACTATTTCAAGAGCCTTTTTTACTTTTTTGTCTATGTCCGCGCGCGAAAGCTTTTCAAGCTTTGTGTACGTTTCGCCGTTTTTGTTTCTGTAGGTGTTTTCCACCTTTTTAAGGCGCAGCCCGAACGCGATATTTTCGTAAACGTTTAAATGGGGGAAGAGTGCGTATTTCTGGAATACGGTATTTACGGGGCGTTTGTTGGGCGGAAGACGGCTTATGTCCTCGCCGTTTAAAAGAATTTTTCCCGAAGTGGGAAGTTCAAACCCCGCAATCATACGAAGGGTTGTAGTCTTGCCGCAGCCCGACGGACCGAGGAAAGTTACAAACTCGCCCTTTTTAACGGTAAGGTTAAAACTCTCGACGGCAACCGTCTCATCGTCGAACACCTTCCTGACGTCGATAAGTTCGATAATAGCATTGTTTTCCATAAATCTTCCTCCTGTAAATTGATAGCGGTTAATTTAAAAATTGGGCGGGGTAGAAACCCACAAGAACTTCGCACTTGTTTTGCCCGTGTTGGTAATTGTGTGCGACTTATCCGCGGTGTAGTAGAACGTTTCGCCCTTTTTGCAGATATATTTGTTCTTGCCAAGCTCTATACAAATTCTGCCTTCTAAAACGTAGCCGAACTCTTCGCCTTCGTGCGGGAAGTCTTCGGAAGTGGACGCGCCGGGCAGAAGTTCCACAAGTACGGGTTCCATTTCGTTTTTCTGCGCGTTGGGGATAATCCACTTCAAAAGCATACCGTTTTCGTGTTTTTCGATAAAGTCCTCGGCGGAAAATACGATTCGCGTATCGTCGTCACGCTTGAAAAATTCCGCAAGGTCTGTGCCGAGCGCCGAAAGAATGTCGCAAAGGGTCGAAATGGAAGGCGACGTCAAGTCGTTTTCAAGCTGTGATATGTAGCCCTTCGTAAGCTCGCACCTGTCGGCAAGCTCCGCCTGCGACAAGTTAAGCTGTAGTCTCAATCTCTTAATCTTACTGCCTATTTCCATATAATCTCCGTGCCACTAAACTTTTTGTTTACTGAAATTAGCAATTTTAAACAAAAAGTTTAATAAAAATAAACCTGAAACAATGCAAATTATATAGACACCGCGCCCGCATGTCAATGGATTTTATATAATAATTACAATGTATCAATTTTTAACATTCACGCTATAAATCTGTTAAAAAATAACACCCCGCAACTGCGGAGTGTTAGCAAAATAAATTGAAATTTACCAACCTGAAAATACTAGATGTTGCAATTTTTTATTGAGTTGTTTAATAGGTATAACAACATTAGAAGAATTAACCATATCTGTTATTTTTCTTACACACTTCGATAGAAAATCACGCTTTGAACAGTCAATCAAGTGTAGGTTATATACTCCTATACTTGAATGAATCAAGAGCATGTCTTGTTCATCCACTTTTATATCTTCTGGAATGACGGTACTTCCACGTGATAAATCTTGACCATCACCATAATCAGTTACAGTTAAATAATAAATACATTGAAAATAGTTTTCTGCCAGAATGTCAATCGGGTCTTTCTTTATCGCTTTCTTAAAAAAATTCATAATACTAGTAATACGTTACAATTACCTCTTCGGGAGGTTCGCTACGTTCAAGTTTTTCGGCAATTATTACGGGCCCCGTCGAGCGGTAAACTGAGTTGTATTCCATTACTATTTTGCCCGTAACCGTAAGCCAGTCGCGCGTTTTGATATCCTTTAACAGTCCGCCCGTCTTTACGGCGAAACCGTCGTAGGCTATATCCGCCTCGCAACAGGTCATAATGTGCCTGCCTAAAACTATACAGCCCGCTGGAACCTTTTTGGAAATTGCCGCCATACCCTTAAAGCGCACAGTTTTCCCAACGTAGCTTTCAGACTTTTCCGCCATATCGCGGTAGAACCAGGCAAAGTCCCTGTCCTCTATCTCTATGACAGGCGCATTTACGTCGAAGGGCAGCGGGTCTTCTATTTCGTCGAACTCCGCCTTGCCGCCTATATATTCGTAGACTATGTCGGGGCGGCGGGAAATTCCGCGCACGATTTTGTGGAAAGCAAGCTTGTCAAACTCGCCCTTAAAGCGGTTGAACACAACCATCTGCGTCATCTGGACTTTATCGAAAACGAGCTGCCGCATATTCTGATTATAGTTTAAAAACGTACCCGCGTCGAAAAAGGTCATCATCTGATTAATGACCCAACTTTCGGGCATTGCGTCAAAAAACTGCTGTAAAAGCCACGTTCCGTTGTACTCTACAACCACGCGCTGAACGTCATACTTTTGAGTAAGCCGTTCAAGGTTTTCCATATTGAGTTCGTCCGCGCTTTCAAGCGTTACCACGGCAACGTTTTTTACCTCGAACTTTTCGGGGTTATACTCCTCCTCACCTTCTTCGCAAATGAGAAGGAGAGTTTTTTCGCCGTTTTCCATTCGCTTGTCTTCAAGCGTTTCCTGTATAAATTTTGTCTTTCCCGATTCCAGAAAACCTAAGAACAGGTAGACGGATATTTCCTCTTGCATAAATTCCCTTTATACGTTAAATAATTCTTTGAGTTTGTCCTCGTCGAGCTTTGCGCCTATAACGCACAGCCTGCCCGTGTAAGCGGAACAGCCCTTTCTTACGTCGGGTTCGCCGGGGATATAGTCGAAATGAATCCACGTTCCGTCCGTACAGGGGACAATTCCCTTTGCGCGCAGAACGCTGCCGTACTCACCGTTATCAAGGCTTTCAAGTATTTTTTGAATTTGCTCTTCACCGAACTTTTTACCCGTTTCTACGCCCCAGCTTGTAAACACTTCGTCGGCGTGGTGGTGATGATGGTGATGTTCGTGCTCATGTTCTTCATCCTCATCGTGATGATGGTGGCAACAGCCGTGCTCATGCTCTTCATCTTCATCATGGTGATGGTGGTGACAGCAGCCGTGCTCGTGCTCTTCATCTTCGTCATGGTGATGGTGGTGACAACAGCCGTGCTCATGTTCTTCGTCTTCGTCATGGTGATGGTGGTGACAGCAGCCGTGCTCGTGCTCTTCATCCTCGTCATGGTGATGGTGACAGCAATGACCGTG
>JAIDSQ010000117.1:0-13830 GCA_029061155.1 Clostridia bacterium | reverse complement strand
TCATGGTGATGGTGGTGACAGCAGCCGTGCTCGTGCTCTTCATCCTCGTCATGGTGATGGTGACAGCAATGACCGTGGTGTTCGTGTTCCTCTTCAAGCTCTTTAAGCTCGGCTTCGAGTGTGCTCGAATGTTCCATTGCGGAAAGAATTTCTTTGCCGTCAAGCTCGTTCCAGGGGGTGGTGACTACGGTTGCCGAAGGATTGTGCTCCCTTACGAGTTTTAACGCCGTATCGAGCTTGTCCGCGCTTGCCACGTCGGTATGGCTGAACACTATGCAGGACGCAGTTTCTATCTGGTCGTTGAAAAATTCGCCGAAGTTCTTCATATACATTTTGCACTTAACCGCATCCACAACGGCGGTATAAGTATTGATTTTGCAATCTTTAAGGTTTGCGCTTTCAACCGCGCGGATAACGTCCGACAGCTTGCCCACGCCCGACGGTTCTATTAAAATTCTGTCGGGGCGGTATTCCGAATAAACCTTGTTCAAAGCCTTGGCAAAGTCACCGACGAGCGAGCAGCAGATACAGCCCGAATTAAGCTCGTTTATCTTAATGCCCGCGTCCTGTAAAAAACCGCCGTCTATGCCTATCTCGCCGAACTCGTTTTCAATGAGGACAAGCTTTTCTCCGGCATAAGCCTCTTTAATTAATTTTTTGATAAGCGTGGTTTTGCCCGCGCCTAAAAAACCCGAAAAAATATCTATCTTTGTCATAAAACACTCCTTCTGCAAATTATTGATATAAGTTACATTCATTTTATAAACTATTGACAATAAAATCAAACATAAGCCCGCGGCGCGCCGCGGGCTGTCTGCTTATCAGTATTTGAGTTTTCTGAAAGAACCGTCTTCCTTATGAATGACAATGCGCCCTTCCTGATTGCCGGCAACAGACTTAGCGTAATCAATAGCCTCGTCCTGCGTCCAGAAAAGCTTTAAAGCTTTTGCTGCGCCCTCAGCCTTAACCTGCCACTTTCTGTCCTCTTTGCGCTTGGAAATATGATAAACCATATCGGGAGCGTCCTTAACGGGCTTTGCCACAGGTTTTGCAACAGGTTTTTTTGCGGGTTTTTCAGTTTTAGCGGCAGACTTAGCCGCAGCTGCGGGCTTTTCGGTTTTAGCAACGGGTTTTGCCGCGGGCTTTTCGGTTTTTACAGCCTTTGCCGCAGCCTTTTCCTCTGCCGCAGGTTTTTTACTAACGGTCTTTTCATTGACGTTAACTTTCTTCTCTGCCATAACTTAAATTCCCCTGTGTGATTTTCTATATAATATATTCTATTACAAAAATTTTATAATTGCAAATGATAGCGTTTGCAAAATTATGGTATCAAGCCGCTTTATTTCTTAGCTTTTCTTTCAACGCTGCCGCCTGTTAAGACTATCATTTTGATTGCCTGGGGCGAGAAATCGTCCGCCTCAACCGTGAGCGCCTTATCAAGCTTGCCGCGTGCAAGTACTTTAATGTAAGTGACTTTACCGCCTATTTCGGGCACGCGCTTTTTGATTTCCTCTACGGTTACCCTCTCACCCGCGTTGAAGTATTTACCGAGCGTATCGATATTTACAACCGCCTTTTTGGTTTTGTCCGAATACTTTTCACTCTGACGGACGAACGCCTCTACGTATTCGTCGCTTATAATTTCGTCAGCCTCGGCAACGTCGATACTCATTTCAGGCTCTGCGGTCACGGGTTCTTCCTGTTCTGCCTGCTCCTCTTCCTCGGGTTCCTCGGGCTCTTCAGGTTCAAGCTCATCGGTTTCTTCGGGTACAGCGGTGTCTTTAGTTTCTTCAGGCTACTCGGTTTCTTCGGTCTCGTCAAAGAAATTTCTTACCGACTCTTCAACATAATCGTCTTCAACCTCTTCGACATACTCGTCTTCGACAGGCTCGACGTAGTCGTTTTCAACAGGCTGTTCGCTCGCCATTGCAATCTCTTCGGTAATGTCCTCTTCGTTAACGGTAATGACGCCGACTTCCGAACCCGCTACGATTTCCTTCCAGGGCACAAGCTTGACAAGCTTTCTGTCGATAAGCGGTTCAATCTCCTCGTAAGGATACTGAGAAACGTAATCAACGTTTTGCTCTTCGCCCGCCAAAACCTCGTTTGCTTTCATAAGGTCGGCAATAAGCTGTTTCGCGTAACGGCAACGCCTGTCGTTCTTAATTTTGTAAAGCGTGGGAACTTCCGCGTTTCTTGCGATATCCGACACGTCCTTAACCTTGTACTTGGTACCTGCGTAATCGGCGGGATTGAGCGCAAAGTAAACGCTAAGCGTCTTGCCCCTTATCTGCATTCTCGCCAAAAGCTTTCTGCCGCGTCTGAACGTTTCCTGACGCCAGCTAATGCGCGATTTGACTTTCTTATATTTTAAAAGCTCGTTCTTTATAATCTCGTAATAGTTTTTAAGCGTCTCGTCAGCCTGAATGAGTTTAGCAGTGAAACTGCGGTTGTAGCGCACCCTTATGCGCACGACGCCCTCGGTTTTAACTTCGCTTACTCCCTGCGGCTGCGCAACTTCGACAACTTCTTCAACCGTCTCTTCGGTTGCGGGTTCTTCTGCTACTTCTTCTACGACCTCTTCAACTACAGGCTCTTCGGCAACTTCTTCTACGGTTTCTTCAATTACAGGTTCTTCCGTTACCTCTTCGATAACCTCTTCAGCAACAGGTTCTTCCGCAATTTCTTCTGCGACCTCTTCAATCCCTTCCTGTTCTGCGGGAAGTTCGATTTCTTCGGGCACGATTGCCTGTTCGATTTCCTGAGTAATTTCTTCTTCCTTGACGGAAATTACGCCCACTTCCGTACCCGACGCAAATCCTCTCCAAGGCACAAGCTTGATAAGGTTTTTGTCGAGCAGCGCCTCTGTCGTTTCATAGGGATACTGCGCGGCGAAGTCGACTTCCGATTTCGCCCCTGCTGCTATGTTATGTTCCGCCATAAGGTCGGCAATAAGCTGTTTTGCATAACGGCGGCGGCGTTCATTTCTGATTTTGTACACCGTCGGCACCAACGCGTTGCGCGCTATGTGTGACACGTCGATAATTTTGTATTTTGTGTCCGCATACTTCTTAGGGTCAAGCGCATAGTAAACGCTTAACGTTTTTCCGCGGACGGTGAATTTAGCCAAAAGCTTTCTGCCCTGTCTGAACGTTTCGTGACGCCAGCTCATACGCGCCCTGACTTTTTTATAACTTAAGAGTTCGTTCTTGATATCCGAATAGTAATTCTTTAAAACGTCGTCCGCCTGAATAATCTTCGCCGCAAAACTGCGGTTGTAGCTTACCCTTATGTTTACCGTGTCGGCAGACTGCGTACGAACAACCCTCTTAACGGGGGCGGGCGCAGGTGCAGGGGCAGGCTGCTCTGCAACTTCTTCAACGACTTCTTCAGCTACAGGTTCCTGAACAATCTCTTCGGCTACGGGCTCCGCAACGGTTTCTTCCTGTGCAGGCTGAACTGCCGCCTCTTCAACAACTTCTTCGGTCACAGGTTCTTGAACAGCCTCTTCAGCTACAGGCTCTGCGGCTGTTTCCTGCTGTTGTTCAACTGAGGTTTGTTTTGTTTTTTTACTCACCTTGTGCGTATGAACCAAAACAATAGCAATTACGGCAATACCTACCACTACCAACGCTACTAAGCCGACAATTAACAGAGGGCTTACCGATAATAAATTCCATGCAAACTTCATACGCATACTCCTAAGCAATAATATATAATCCATTGTATCACACTTTTTTGATAAGGTCAACAGTTGGAAAAATTTTACTTGTAAAAATATTATATAATATTATATTAAAAAGGAGCCGGCGATGCTCGGCCCCTCTGTGATTAACGTTATTTTGTCCCGAACAGTCTGTCGCCCGCGTCGCCCAGTCCCGGCAATATATAACCGTTTTCGTTCAGTTGCCTGTCGAGTGTGGAAACATACACGGTCACGTCGGGGTGCGCCGTTGCGACCCTTTCAAGTCCGCAGGGCGCCGCGATTATCGCCATAAACTTAATTTTAGTACAGCCCCGCTTTTTAAGCGCGTTCAATGCGTCCACCGCCGAACCACCCGTTGCAAGCATAGGGTCTACAAGAAACACCGTCTTGTCCTCAATGCCTTGGGGAAGTTTACAATAATATTCCTTAGGTTCGAGCGTTTGCTCGTCCCTGTACATTCCTATATGTCCTACCTTTGCTGTGGGGAACACTCTATGCACGCCGTTAACCATACCCAGCCCCGCGCGCAGAATAGGAACTATTGCTATGCTCTCTTCACGGACTTTGTACTGTGTGGTCACTTCGAGCGGGGTTTCAACCTGAACGGGAACAAGCTCTACGTCACGCATACTCTCGTAGGTCATTATGGTGGTTATCTCTTCGATAAGCTCGCGGAACTGTTTCATTCCCGTGTTCTTATCGCGCAGAATTGCTATCTTATGTTTAATAAGTGGGTGGTCGAAAATAAATACGTTGTCGTACTTCTTCATTTTTTGCTCCTTAATTTTAATGGAAAATTCGCAAAACATGTTGCGTCTCCGTCGGTTAACCCAAAGCCGTGATTGTCAATTTACACCCTTGAAATTCACTCTTTCAGAATAACTCGTCCAAGAGAATATAATAGTCTATCTTGTCGCGGTCTGGCGTTATTGACAGAACGTTGAAAAACAGTTCCTCGTCAAACTTGCAATAAAATCTGCCGTATCCACCTTCTAAATTATCCTTACAGCTGCGGTAAAACAGCGCGATATCGCAATACCTGTCCGCTCTTCCGCCGTACGGAAAGTCGATAAGCGCAGTGTCGCCGTTACAACAAAAAATATTCGGCAGGCATAAATCGCCGTGGGATATGACAATATCTTCGGCTGGTTTATTGTCTTTAAGCCACTGTAAAAGATGTTCGGGATTTTTAAACCGACCGTTTGCGCCGAACGTGGACGGATTGACGTTTTGCATATCAACCTGGTTGTTGACCACGTTGTATTCGGCAAAGCGCAGTTTAGTGCTAAGCGACATATCCGACGGACATTCGTCTGCAGGAATATGCCACAGCTTGTAAAGTACTTCAGCGCCTTTTTCAAACAGCGTGCGCGGATTTGTAAGATATTGCCCGTCGCAAAGCATTTTACCGCCGAGCTTTGTCATCAGCAGATAGTCAAAGCCTTCCTCTGTCTGATAATTTATAACTTCGGGAACGGTAATAGCGCCCTGTAAAAAGCGCATAAAATTTACTTCGTTTACAGATTTTTCGGAATGTGGCTGAATTTTCAGAACACAATCGCCGTAATCTCTGACTTCCGCACCCGATAGCCCTACGTTTATGACGGTATACGGTTTGTTGCGGAGTATATTCAAAGTTGTGTCAGGTAACTGCCCGCCTTTCATTTTACCGTTCTTTTAAATCTCTGTCCGAGGTTGGAGGAAAGAATTGAGTTCAATTCTTCGATAGTGCCCTGCTTTAAGTCGCACTTGTTCACGACGTGGTACTGCATTTTTGAAATGCGTAAAAAATACGTATCGCGCGTTTCTTCAGCTCCGTACAGATAGGAATAGCGTGCGATTGTCGTCGCCTGATATTCGCACTCCTCCTCGCCGTATCTCTGTTTTACTTGAGAAATTACGAGTTTATCGGGATAAAACTGAAAGGTTTGCGTCGTGTCGGAACTCATAACGGACATGGACTTATCAACTCTTTTCTGTAGTATCTTGGTCAACAAGAATACTGCGGGAGTAAACAGCACGCCGACAGCGATAAGAAAAATGCCGTAGCTTAAATCTTCGCCGTCCTCGCGGAAAAGTATTCCGCAAACGCCGAGTAATATAAACACGGCGCTAAACAGCACAAACACCCACCAAAGTTTTTTAAAAGTCCTGTTGTTCAGGCTTTTTGTAACGCTTTCATCAAACTTGCCCTCAAATTCAACCATTTACTACTCCTTTTTAATCTGTATAAAATTTGGTGCACCCGAATGGATTCGAACCATCGGCACATAGCGTCGGAGGCTATTGCTCTATCCAACTGAGCTACGGGTGCATAATAAATGAGTTTGTATGCGGATTATAAATATAACCCGACTGCGCGAGGCGGGATGTTATTTCGTTTAAATCAACGTCTTCCTCCTCGCACAGCTCTTCAAACGAGGAATATTCGTCGCGCAGTTTGGTATTTATAAGCGACAGTAAAATGTAATTATCCGAAGGAATTACCATGCAAAGATTATAACACAATTTTTTTTATTTGCAAATATATATCAAGCGTGTTATAATAAATTTATGAAAACAGTCGTTATAGGAATGAGCGGGGGCGTGGACTCGTCGGTTGCCGCTCTTCTTCTGAAAAAGCAGGGTTACAACGTAATAGGGCTTTATATGCTAAACTGGGAGGAAACGGACGAACGCGGCGTGTGCAATGCCGACAACGACTACTCCGACGTAAGGCGGGTATGTTCGGCGTTGGATATACCATATTACAGCGTCAATTTTTCAAAACAGTACGAAGAGCGCGTTTTTGCGCACTTCCTTGCGGAGTACAAAGCGGGCAGAACGCCCAACCCCGACGTTCTTTGCAACCGTGAAATAAAGTTCGGTCCCTTCCGTGAATACGCACTCAGCATGGGCGCGGACTACGTAGCTACGGGGCATTACTGCGGAATAGAACACGCGGACGGCAGACACCGCCTTTTAAAGGCTAAGGACGCGGGCAAGGATCAGACTTACTTTTTAAATCAGGTGCGGGAAGAACAGCTTTCCAACGTAATATTTCCCCTTGCCGACCTACCCAAACCCGAGGTGAGAAAGCTTGCCGAAGAGAACGGACTTGCCACAGCCGAAAAGAAGGATTCGACGGGAATATGCTTTATCGGCGAAAGAAATTTCAGAAAATTCCTGCAGGGGTATCTCCCCGCGCAGTCGGGTAAAATAATAACTTTGGACGGCGAAGAAGTCGGCGAGCACATAGGGCTTATGTACTACACCATAGGTCAGCGCAAGGGACTTGACCTCGGCGGAAAGCGCGGCGAAGAAGGCAGATGGTTTGTTGTCGAAAAAGACTTGAAAAACAATATACTCTACGTTTCTCACGGCGACGAAAGTCCCCTCTATTCCAAAGCCTGTTATGTTTCGGGACTCAATTGGATAGGATATATGCCCGAACGAACCTTTGAATGTACGGCGAAATTCCGCTACCGTCAGCCCGAGCAGAAAGTCAAAGTAACGCTAAGTGGCGACGGTGCGCTTGTTGAATTTTTCGAGTCTCAGCGCGCCGTAACCGAAGGACAGTACGCAGTATTCTATGACGAAACGGCTTGTTTGGGCGGTGGAGTAATAGAACAAGTTAAAAAATAAATTTAACAGATTTTAAAGGCGCGCGCCCGTTTTCAGGCGCGCGCCTATCTATGTACAAAATTAAAGTTTTTGCATTTCCGATTTCAGGTCGTTTAACGTCTTGGCAATTTGTTTCAGATTTTCTTCTTTGTTCAGTTTTTCCTTTGCATAATTAAAACCGCGGTTTAAATTACCAATTATAGTCCCTCTTTCGTCTTCCATCCATTTATATCTCGGCAACACCTGCAGATGAAAATGCCCTTCTTTGTATTCGGCTACATAAATGTTGAAATAGTCACATACCTTTAAGTTTTTGAGCGCCTTTTGAGTTCTAAATAATAATTCGGAAAGCTCTGTTCTTTCTTCGTATGTAAGCTCGTCATATGTAACAACATGCCTTTTTGCGGATATTACTACAAATCCGTTTATCGGTCGGGAAAAGTCTTGCGTCAAAATAAAATTATGCGTTTCGTAAATTATCCCGCCGTACGGTTGAATTTTCCTTGAATTAACCGCACATGAAAGACACTCGCCGTATTCCCATTCTTTACCTTCCAAATCACGGATTTTCATTCTATACCCCCAAAACTAAACAGCTTTTAACTGCTCTTCTTTAAACTGTTTCAAGTACAAGTTATAGTAATGCCCCTTCTTTTTAAGAAGTTCGGAGTGCGTTCCGCGCTCGATTATCTTTCCGTCGTCAACGACCAAAATTATATCCGCATTGCGGACGGTGGAAAGGCGGTGCGCGATTATAAAGCTTGTTCTGCCCTGCATAAGCTTTTCAACCGCGTCCTGCACAAGTTTTTCAGTAATGGTATCTATGGACGAAGTAGCCTCGTCAAGGACGAATATTGCGGGGTCTGCGAGAATTGCGCGGGCGAACGACAACAGCTGTTTTTCGCCCATTGAAAGGTTGCCGCCGCCTTCGCCTATGTAGCTGTCAAACCCGCCCATACGCGCGACTATGCCGTCGGCATTGACTTTTTTAACAGCCGCGTCCAGCTCTTCGTCGGTTGCGTCGGGCTTGCCGTATAAAAGATTTTCCCGAACGGTGCCCGAGAACAGGTGCGGGGTCTGTAAAACGTAGCCTATGTTGGCGTGCAGCCAACCCACCGACCTTTCTCTCACGTCCCTGCCGTCAATCGTTACACTGCCCGAAGTCGGCTCGAAGAACCTGCAGACAAGGTTGACAAGCGTGGACTTACCCGCGCCCGTTTCGCCGACGATTGCAACGTTTGTGCCGCGCGGAACTTTCAGATTGAAATGTTCAAGCACGTACTCCTCGCCGTCGGGATATCTGAAACTGACGTCTTCAAAGGATATATCACCCTCAATCTTTTCCCAGTTCTCGCGCTTGTGGTTGAAACTGTCGCCGTACTTTTCTATAACCTCGGGCGTATCCTTAACGTCGCTTTGGGTATTTAAAAGCGCGGTCACCCTTTCAAGGTTTACCTTTACGCCTATTAAATCGGCAATGGCGTTAATCGCCCACTGCACGGGCGTGACAAGCCCCTGCGCGTACGTCATAAACACGCTCAATGTGCCTATGCCTATAACCTCTTCTACCGTAAGATATCCGCCGTACCATAAAACCGCCGAAAGCGTTATTGCCGAAACGAAGGTAATAATCGAAAAGAACATAGACTTTGTGCCGGCAAGGTGAAGGCTGCGCTTTTTCATTTCGGCTGTGTCGGCGTAGAAACCTTCGTCCAGCTTTTTCTCAACCGCCAACGACTTGGTTGTGGGCGCGCCCGTTATCCCCTCGTTGAATCCCGCCGTAATTTTGGCGTTAATTTCTCTTTCAAGGCGGTTGAGCCTTGTCAGCCTGCGCTGGAAGAACACCGTCGCAACGGCAATTACGGGAACGATTGCAAGCACGCACAGCGCCAAAAGCGCGTTTTGTATAAGCATAACGGTGATTGCCCCGACCACGTATATTACGTGCCTTATGCCGTGGTTGCCGTCCCACACTATTATTCCGCCTATCTTTTCGGTATCGCTCATAACCCGCGCGTGGAGAGTTCCGACGGGAGTTACGTTGAAGAACGAAACCGACAGCGTCTGCAAATGATTGAAGGTTGCACGGCGCATATCCCGCAGTAAAAACATTTCAAGGTTCATACCCTCGCGCGTTTCCACGTACTGAAGAAAGGACGAAAATATAATCACCCCGCAATATGCTACGGTGAACGGAATAATTCCGTCAAGCGAATTTGCCGTTATGAAGTTATCTATGGCGTAGCTTTGGAACAAGGGGGAGATTATACTCAGTCCGCTTATGCCCAACTGACACAAAAGCATTATTATCCACAGCTTTTTATGCGGTTTTACAAACCTTAAAAGCGTGTTTAAGGAAGTGTGTTTTTCGTTCATGCCGCACCTCCTTTAAGTTCTTCGGGCATAGCCGTCTGCATTTCGTAAATGCGCGAATATATTCCGCCCTTTTGAATTAACTGTTCGCTTGTTCCGCTTTCGGCAATTTTACCGCCGTCAAGAACTATGATGTTGTCCGCGTCCATAACGGTAGTCACTCTGTGCGATATTATAATTACCGTTGACTTGCCGAACTGCTTTTTTAGGTTTTCGCGTATCGCCGTGTCCGTTTCGGTGTCGACCGCGGATAAGCTGTCGTCAAACACAAAGTACGGCGTACCCCTTAAGAGCGTGCGGGCAAGCGCAACGCGCTGTTTCTGTCCGCCCGAAAGGGTAACTCCGCGTTCGCCCACGGCGGTGTCGTAGCCGTTTACGAACCCTTCTATCGCCTCGTGAACGCACGCAGTCTTCGCGGAGTTTATCATGTCTTGCTCCGCCGCGCCGTCCGAGGCAAGAGTTATATTCTCCCCGATAGTGCGCGAATACACGTAGCCGTCCTGCAAAACAAGACCTATGTTTGCGCGGAGAGTTGCAAGGGGGATATCCTTAATGTTTTTACCGCCTATGTAAATATCGCCTTCGGTAGGCTCGTAAAGCCGTGAAAGAAGTCCGGCAAGCGTGGACTTGCCGCTGCCCGTTCCGCCTATTATCCCAAGAACGCTGCCCGACTTTACTGTCAGATTGATATTCTGAAGTACGGGCTTATTATCGCCGTATGCAAAAGATACGTTTTTAAACTGTATATCGCCCGAAAGCCCGCCCTCGTATTCGCCGAGGTTTTCTGCGGGAACGGACATTACCTCGCCTATTCTGCCGAGCGCAACACCCGCGCGCGACATATTGGAAATAATTCTGCCCAGCTCCCTCAAAGGGGTTATAAGCAGCGTGTTATACGATATAAACGCGATAAACCCGCCGGCGGTCAAACTGCCCTGTATGCACAGCATTGCGCCTATTACTATCAAAACGAGAAACTGAAGTGTGTTTAAAAATTCCGTGCTCGCCCAGTACATGGCCGTGACTTTGCTCGTTTTGACCCAAAGACCGGTGTATATTCCGTTTTGTTTTTCAAACTTGTCGCGCTCGTACTTCTCTTTACCGAAGGCGCGCACAACCCTTACGCCCGTTAAATTTTCCTGCGCGCACGCCGAGAGAATACCTTCCTGCTCGTCGCACGCCTTAAACCGTCTGTGCATTATCACGCGGAACGCCATCGACACGGCAATTATCACCACGATAAGCACAGACGAAACGCCCGCAAGCACGGGGTTTAGCGTGAACATAAAAATAACGGAAATGACTATCGTAATTATAATACGGAAAAGGTTTATAAGCTGGTTTGAAATGAAGTTGGAAAGGCTGGTTATATCCGATGTGCAGCGCTGGATAATGTCGCCCGTGCTGTTCATTACCTGCCGCGAAAGAGGGAGCCTTTGCACGTGCGAAAAAAGTCCGTTGCGCATTTTTAAAACCATCTTTTCGTTGCCGCTGCGGTTGAAGTAGTTATTTACAAAAGTGAAAACGGCGTTTAAAAGCGCTATTCCCGCAATTACCGCCGCTATTATCCACAGGTTTGCTTTGATGTTTTCAAGCCCGCCGAGCGCGCTTACAAAACCCGTAAATCCCGAGGATACAGGTTCGCTGCCCAAAACGCTGTCTATGGCAAAGCTTATTATAAGCGGAAGTACCGTAGTGCACAGCGTGCATATTATGTTGGCGGTTATGGATAGCAAAAAGTCAGGGATACTGCCCCTGACAGCATAACCCAGATAACCGCGGGGTTTGTTGTTCATTTAAAATCCTTTTATAATTTTTGCGTTAAGTTTTTTACAAAGCTCCAGTCCGAAGTTGATGTTGCTTTCAACGTCCTCCAAAGCTGCAATGCAGTTGAAGGAATGGATATATCTCACGGGTATTCCCGAAACTATTACGGGAGTGCCGCCGTTTGCCGAAATTATATACGCGCCGTTGTTGCCTCCGCCCGAGCGGACAGCCATCTGAACTTTTATGCCCGTGTCCTCTGCGGTTTCCTTCGCGAACTGTATAAAGCGGGGAGTGCATATTACCGTTAAGTCCATATGACGGAGCATTACCCCGCCCCGCAACTTGTCCTGAATCATATACGAAGGCGCCGAAGTGTCGTCTGCGGGACAGGCTTCAAAGCATATCGCCGCGTGGGGTTTTATCCTGCCCATTACGGCGGTAATACCACGTTCACCAACCTCTTCCTGAGTGGAAACTATGCCTATTACATCGACGTCCAATTCTTCGTCCGCAAGCTTTTTAAGACATATAAGCATTGCGGCTACGCCTAACCTGTCGTCAAAGGCTTTGCCCTGCAATATGCCGTATTCGGAGTTGTATTCAAAGGGTGAAAGAGGAACGACGGGCGCACCCACTTCAACGCCCATTTCTCGCGCCTCGGTATCGCTCGTAGCGCCCACGTCTATGGTAAGTGTGGAATAGCTTATAGGCGCGTTGCGCTGTTCGGCGGTCATAAGGTGAGGGGGCATTGCCGCTATTACCCCGCTGATATAGCCGTGCTTTGTATAAACCTGAACCTTTGACGAAGGAAGGCACTTTTCGTTCCAACCGCCTATAGGGATAAAGCGCAAAGTTCCGTCGGGTTTTATACCCTGAACCATAAAGCCCACCTCGTCGGCGTGCGCGTCAAGCATTACTAAGGGACGGTTGCCCTTGCTACCGTAGGGGCGAATATAGAGGTTGCGCATACAGTCCTCTTCAATTTTGGCAAAGTCCTTACAATATTCTTTGGCAATTTGGACAACTTCGTCCTCAAATCCCGAAGTCCCCCTTGCCTGACATAACCTTTCAATCAAATCTAAGTTTTCCATAAAAACCTCTATTTATTAAGACGCCTTTGAAAGCTTTTTGCTTTTCAGTTCCTTTTCAATCATAGAACAGGTTTCTTCAAATTCTTCCTGCGTTTCTTCAAGTTCGATACCGTCTAAAATTTCCTGAAGTCTGTATTCGTGACTTAAATACTTGATTGTCTGAAAACCTATTACCGCCGTCAATACGCCGTTAGTAAGCCCCTGCACTGACGAGTCCACGACGGTGGAAATTGCCGCGCCTAAAATGGGTATTCCCTTGACGGCGTTGCCCATTGTCTGAACAATGGTATTGCCTATTTTCATTCCGCCCAAGCCGTAGGCTATAAGCGAGTTTTGCAAAACCCTGCCGAATATCTTGATAAGTTTTGTGTCCGAAGGGCGGAAACCGTATAAAAAGACGATGTCCTTTACAAGCTGTAAGTTGAGGAAGGCGACGAGCATTGCGTCCACTTTATTTGTCTGCGATATTGCCGAATACATACCCGTCTTTGCCGCAGACCTGAAAATAAGTTCCTTTGCCGATTTTTTGACGCAACCCGAATACAGCGCGCTGAGCGACGCGGTGATACCCTTTTCGTCACCCGCCTTTACGGCAATTGCAAGCTTGCCGACTTCGTAGGAGTCGTACCAGCCCACGCCCTCGACCTTTGCGGTTAAATCAATTATCTTGTCGGCAAGATTATGCCTTACCTGCCTGTTATGCTTTTTTGCGGCATGCGCCGTATTTGCGTTGACGTTAACTATAAAGTATTCCGTCTTTACGATTTTAACAAGCGGTACAATAAACAGGAATATGTACAGAATAACGCACACCGCCGCAGTACCTATGCCGGCGTACAGGTTTATTTCAAACACCTTCATTGTTACGGAGAACATACAGAAGAACAGAAAAACGCCTATCGCCGCGGCTATCAACTTCAATAAGATTTTTGCCCCGCGCACGTTTTCGCGTCTGGTGTACTTTTGCTCGTAATCGTAAATGGTAAGCTTTTCGGGTTCGACCGAAGTTTTTTTATTTTTATCTTTCATATTTTTACCCCTTGTAAACTTTATATATCTATTGAGAATTTGTATAGTTCCGACTTGGAAACTCCCCTGTCTTTTGCCGCCTGCTTTACAGCGTCTTTTTTATCCATTCCCCCCTGCATATAGTGGAGTATATGCTGTTTTTCGGTAAGGGAATTTAACGGATTTTCACCCTCTTTTACGCCTTCGACAAGTATTACGTATTCGCCCCGCTTTTCACCTTCAAGCCCCTTTTTAAGCGTGAAGGGAATTGCCTCTTCGTGT
>JAIDSQ010000116.1 GCA_029061155.1 Clostridia bacterium | reverse complement strand
AAATATTTCTTGCCGACTTCCATAACGACGTCGGAGAACATCTGAATAAATCTTCTGTAGCAGTCCCAAGCCCAGCGGGGATTTCCCGACTTATCGGCTATTGTGTTTACTACGTCCTCGTTAAGACCGAGGTTTAAGATGGTGTCCATCATGCCGGGCATAGATGCTCTTGCACCCGAACGAACGGATACGAGTAAGGGGTTTTCCTTATCGCCGAACTTCTTACCGCAGATTTGTTCCATCTTGTCGATGTAAGTCAAAATTTCAGCCTGAATATCTTTGTTAATTTTGCGCCCGTCTTCATAGTACTGTGTGCAGGCTTCGGTAGAGATTGTGAAGCCCTGAGGTACGGGAAGACCTATGTTGGTCATTTCGGCAAGGTTAGCACCTTTACCGCCCAAAAGTTCGCGCATTCCTGCATTACCCTCTGTAAAGAGATAGCAATACTTTTTTGCCATTTAAAATTCCTCCAAATGATTTTTATTAACTATAATATTGTAGTATAAATGGAAAATTTAAGCAACTGTTTGAGCGCGTAATTGATAAATTTTTTTCGAATAGGTTAATACTCTATTGCAAAATAATCTGACTCGTGCTAAAATAATATAGTAACCGAAAGATTTCGGGAGGTGTGAGAATGAAAAAATTTGCATTGGCTTTAGGCGTTATCAGCTGTTTTATACTTACCGCGTGCACGGCTTGTAATGTTTCGGATACGGGCAATGGCGCAACGTTAACCTTTTCGGCGGGTCAGGGCGAATTTGACGGCGGACAGACTTCTGTAATCGTAAACGCCGACGACAACGGAAAGATAACTATGGAAACGCTGCCGCACCGCGACGGATACGCGTTTGAAGGCTGGTACAGCGGGAACACAAAATTCGACCCCTCCTCCGCCTATACCAAAAACCAAACTTTCACGGCGAAGTATGTTTCGGGCGCAGACAATAACGTTTACGATGCACTGTTCAGTGAAAGCTCTACCGTGACGGTGGATATAAATATGTCCGACGCCGAGTGGAAAAAACTTAATCAGGACTATATCGATTTCAGAAACAAGGGCAGTAAATCGCCCATATACCGCATGGCGGAAAGCGTAACCATAGGCATTGACGGCGGTGACGGCTTTTCATATTACTACTACGAAGAAGTCGGCGTACGAATGAAGGGCAACACCTCCCGCCACGAATTTTACGGCAAAGACGGCTTTTTTGACAACGTACATTTAAAGCTTTCCTTCAAACAGACCTTCGACGATATCGACGACGGCTATAAGCAGAACGAACTGAAGGTCTGGACTGATACCCAAAAGCGCGACGAACGCAAGGCGCGCACGCTTGGCGGAATGGAAAAGATAGATTTAAAATACAATTCCACTTCTGACGAAACGTATGTACGCGAGATGTATGCAATGAAACTGTTCCGCGACAACGGAATATACGCGCCTAACGTTACGCTTTGCGCACTTACCGCACTTGAAAAGGATAGCGCAAAAAAGAATTTGGGCGTTTACAGAATACACGAACCCGTGGACGAAGCCTTTATTGAAAGACGCACCGGCGAGGACAAAGCCGGCGACCTTTGGAAATGCACCTATACGACGACGGGCCCCGCCGACCTTACCGATTACGATTTGGAAAAACGCGTTGGCGTCGAGGACGAGCTGAAAGGCAAGTTCTACAGCTACGATAAAAAGACAAACAAAAAGAAAGACAAGACTACGGGGCAGCGCGACCTGTCTTCCGTTAAAAACTTTATAAAGAATATAAATGCGAACGGAGCCGACTACAGTAAGCTTATAGACGTTGACTATTTTGCAAGGTTTGAAGCGGTAAACTACGTTCTCGGCAACCCAGACTGCATACGCAACAATTACAACAATTACTACCTGTACTTCCGTTCGGACGGAAAGGCGATAATAATTCCGTACGATTACGACAGATGTTTGGGTATTACCGCGCAGTGGAATCCCACAGGCAGCGCAAGTATGTACGTTGAGCCGTTCACAAGAACGATAGCGGCGAAGAAAGGCGATTTACAGAATAATCCGCTATATAAAAACCTGATAGACAAGGGCGCGCCTTACGGCTCGGATTCCGTACTAATGAAATACCGCCAAAACCTTATAACGCTATCCTCCTCGCAGTCGTTAAATGTTTCGGAATTCGACGCTTACAAGAACAACTTCAAGGCAAAGTACGGAAGTTACACCTCTTCCGCTATAAACACAAACGGTATTGCGTTTGACAGTAATAAAGCGGGCAACGTTTCATTTGCGGAATATATTCAGACAAAGCTGAAAACGCTTAAAGACAATATCAATAATTACAGGGCTTAAATTGAACCGCGCCGACGATAATTCGTCGGCGCGGTTAGTTTATATTAGTCTTATGTATTCGGATAAACTTTTGAATTGTGCGTTTAATTTATAGGAAAAATATTCGCGGATAAGCCTCAGGGCGCGCTTTTCACCGTCGGCGGTGATAAAGTCTTTTTCGTAAGATTTGCCCTGCACCTTGCGGATTACATTATATGTAACACGGCTTGCCCCCAAGCCCGTTCCGCATTCTCCGCAGGTGAACGAGCCCGTATCCATATCGAATTTAAGCTTGTTTTCACCCGCAAGAGGCGCACCGCAAAAGACGCAGTTTTCGGCGGATATTGCATAGCCCGCCTGACTGAGTTCAAAAAGTAAAAAAGCAATGAGCGCCGAACTTTCCCCGCCCGAACACATATTTGAAAGAGTCTTGATAAGTTCGGTAAAAATTTCGCCGCAATCGTCGCCCTCGAAGGTAAGCGCGCCTGCCGTTTCGACAGCCGCAGAGGCGGCGTAAAATTTATTTATGTCCGTACGCAAATCGTAAAAGCTTTCGCACTCGCTTGCGTTTATTACGGTGTATTTGCCGTTTCGTTCGGCAAGAGTGTACTCGGCAAAACAAAAAGGCTGGGCGGCGAATTTAAGCTTTGCCCCCGCCTTTTTAACCCCCTTTATACCCGCGGAAATTTTGCCTCTTTCCGCAGTTAAAAGGGTAAGTATTTTATCGTTTTCCTTGTAGTCCACTGCTTTAAGCATAAGACCGTTTACTATTGTTTCCATATTGCTTTAGTATGCGACGCATATGCGCTTTTTAGTTATGATCATTCAACCTTTTGTAAAGCATATAGTAGCTCACGTTGCCCGTCTTTTCAAACATCTTCCATGCAAGTTCAGCCGCGTCCTTATCTCTGCCTTCCATACTGCACCTCCGTAAATGTAGGTTGTGCAGTTATCAAAAAAATATTAAAGAGGTTTAATCTTCATACCCAAAGTCGCGGAGAAGATTGGGACGATTGCGCCAGTCTTCCTTTACTTTTACGTAAGTAGTTAAAAATACCTTTGCGCCTAAAAACTTTTCCATATCCTTGCGGGCGAAGGACGATACTTCCTTTATGGCTGCGCCCTGCTTGCCTATGAGTATGGATTTATGGTTCTGCTTTTCGCAGATTATATCTATATTGATATCGTAAACGCCGTTTTCCTGCTTTTTAAAGGTGTTTATACATATGGCAATGCCGTGCGGAATTTCTTTATCGAATTTCAAAAGCACCTTTTCGCGCATTATTTCGGATATCATAAACCTTTCGCTCTTGTCCGAAACAATGTCCTCGGCAATTACTTTATCGCCTTCGGGCATTTTATCCGCGAGGTAAGCCTCAAGCTTGCCGATATTGGTGTACTTGCGAGCGGAAACAGGCAGTACGTCAACGTCGATTCCGTTTTCGTACAGCTTTTTGACGTCGGCGGGGATATTCTCCTTTTGCATTATGTCTATCTTAGTATAGGCTATTGCCATAGGCGAACCGACAGCCATATACTTTTTCATAAGCGCGATATCGTCGTCGGTAATTCCGCCGTGTCCGTCGTGTACGTATAAAATGAAATCGACGTCCTTTGAGGCTGTTTCCGCCGTTTTCATCATCATATCCGAAAGCAGAGTTTTTGACTTATAAATGCCGGGGGTATCGACGAATACAAGCTGGTAGTCGGGCTTTGTGAGTATACCCATAATTGCGTCGCGCGTGGTCTGGGGCTTGGGAGAAACAATTGCCACTTTTTCACCCACAAGCACGTTTATAAGCGTGCTCTTGCCCGCGTTTGCCTTACCTATTACGCCTATAAATCCGCTTTTCATATATCCCTCTTTAAGTTCAGTTTGGCGAGAACGCGCTCTTCCTTTTCGCGCATTACTTTTTTATCTTCGTCCACCATATGGTCGTAACCCAGAAGGTGACATATGCCGTGCGCCGCAAGATAGTTGATTTCGCGCTCAACCGAATGTCCGTATTCTTCCGCCTGTTCTTCCGCGCGCTTTAAGCATATGGCGATACTGCCTATAAACAAGTTGCCTTCCTCGTCCAGATCGGCGGGGAAGTCGCCCTTTTTAAGCTCTTTGCCGAAAATGCCGTCAAGCGAAGGAAAACTCAAAACGTCCGTCACGCTGTCGACCGAGCGCAGCTCGTTATTAAGCCTTTTAATCTCCTGCTCGTCCACGGTAACAATTTCAACCGAAAGGGTGCAGTCGCTTGAAAACTCGCCCCCGAACGCTTTGGCGAGAGGGGCGAAGTTATAATCATCACAATAAATTTTAATATCGTTCATAGTTTTACTTTTTCTTCGAGATTGTAAGTTTGGGATATACCACGCGGGAGTGATAAACGCCCGTAAGCTGGTTGACAAGCGTACTCTTTATAATTGTAAGCTCGCGCATTGTAATGTTGCAGTTATCGAACTGACCCAAGTCAAGCCTTTCCTCGATAAGCGTTCTTACAAACGCCTCCACCTTTTCGGGCGAGCGGTCGGGAAGGGTACGAGTAGCCGCCTCGGACGAGTCGGCAATCATTATGATAGCCGCTATCTTGGACGCGGGCGTAGGACCCGAATACGAATAGTTTTCTATATTGAGTTCGCCGTCGCTCATTTTAAGCGCCTTGTAATAGAAATATTTAATGGGCAATGTGCCGTGGTGCTGAATGGCTACGTCGGCAAAGAACTCGGGAAGTTTGCTCTTCCTTATGAGCTGTGCGCCGTTTCTTGCGTGCGAACGTATAATATCCACCGAAAGTTCAGGCGTAATATCGTCGTGGAAGTTGTACTCCGTCTGGTTCTCCGCGAACATTTCGGGACCTTTAAGCTTACCAACGTCGTGGTAATACGCCGCCGCACGCGCAAGTTCGGAATCTTCGCCGATAGCCTTTGCGCACGCCTCGGCAAGCTGTGAAACGACTACCGAATGGCTGTACGTACCGGGGGCGGTTTCTTTCAGTTTTTTAATCAGTCTTGCGCTGTCGCTGGTTAGCTCTCTTAATCTGAATACCGTCATTTCCGCAAATATCAATTCAAATATCGGCAGAATGAACATATACAGCATTACGGTCAGAATACAGCTTACGCCGCTGAATATGACAAGGTCAATAACTTCCGCTGCGGAGGGTCCTGTTACGGGCAGGATTGTAATACTGTTTATAACCTCGACGGGAATGAGAAGTATAAACGCGAAAATAACGCTCTGGAACCTTGTTTTAATGGAGTTGAATATGAACACCGCCACTATACCCGTACAGAACCTGCACAAAAGAAGTGCGTAGCTGTAATACATATTGGTATCGATAAGGGTGAGTATTCTGTCGAAAAACAGGAGCATTAACGACGATATGGAATTTATGAAAATTGCGTCCCTGCGCCTGAAAAGGGTGGCGCACATAAGCGCCAGAAACGCTATGGGGCGGGCAAGCGTATGCACGTACATACTCATAATGAACGCAATAAAAAAGTCGATGTAAATTATTAAAAACAGCTCGCACGGCTTGGAAAAGCAGGTAAGCACTGCTCTGTTTTCAAAGAAAAAGTAGCAGTAAAGCATAGCCGACAGCACCGCGTACGCAACCGTAACGGTCAGTATGGGTTGACTGTGCTCGGTGATGTACGGAACGAAACCGTCCGTTCCCTTATCCATAAGCATCATTAAAAGTACGATTATATACAGACCTATAGTGCCTGATATGAAGTTAATTAAGCTTAAAGCTATCTGCTTTTTACTCAGTTTTGTCGTCTGCAACTTGTGTCCTCCTCTTGTCGTCATTGTCATACGCCCTTACTATGCGCATTACCAAAGGGTTTCTGACAACGTCTTTATCGGTAAGGTATATTATTCCTACGCCTTCGACTTCCTTCAAAACGGATGCCGCGTGCTCAAGCCCGCTGTACTTGCCCGCAGGCAAATCAATCTGCGTGGCGTCGCCCGTGATTACCATTTTACTTCCGTCGCCTAAGCGCGTTAAAAACATTTTCATCTGTTCGCGCGTAGTGTTCTGCGCCTCGTCTAAAATTATGAACGCGTTTGAAAGCGTGCGCCCGCGCATATACGCAAGAGGCGCAATTTCGATTGAACCGCGTTCCATAAGCTTGGTATAAGTTTCAAGCCCCAGCATTTCCTGCAAAGCGTCGTATAAAGGTCTCAAATAAGGGTCGACTTTAGTCTGTAAATCGCCGGGGAGAAAGCCTAACTTTTCGCCAGCCTCCACCGCGGGGCGGGTAAGAATTATTTTATCGACCTGCTTTTGTTTCATTGCCTGCACGGCAAGGCACACCGCAAGGTAGGTTTTACCCGTACCAGCAGGACCTATGCCGAAGGTTATGCTGTCCTTTTTTATGCCGTCAACGTACTTTCTCTGTCCTACCGTCTTGCACTTGATGGGCTTGCCGCGGTACGTTATTGCGACCGTGCCCGAGGAAAGCTTACAGATATCCTGCGCCTTGCCTTCGCGGGCAAGTTCTATACAGTATTCCACCCTGCCCTTATCCACCGCCTCGCCGTTTTCGGCAAGAGTCAAAAGGCTTTCGATTACGGAAACGGCGGAAACAGCCTTTTCCTCCGCGCCCTCGATTACAAACGTGACGCCTTCAACGCGGATGAGAACGCCGAGCTCGCGCATTATGATATTGAGATTTTCGTCGAACGTGCCGAGAATACGCTGCAGCTTGTCCACGCTTTCGGCTTGTACTTTTTTAATGCATTTATTCATATAGTTTCACACACGTGTTTATTTCATATTTATAGATAACTTATGCAAATATGTAAATTCTATTACGTATTTTACTCCGCCCTCGCAAGGTGCGACGCTGTGCGTGCGGGAAATTACTTTGTCGGTGAATAAAAGTACGGAAGCATAAGCACTTTTTAAATTTTCGTCCGACTCCTCCGAAGCAACATATTCCAGCGTGTGGTTGCATTCAAGTTCGGCATAGCCTGCGGATAGGCACTCCACGCGTTCCTCACCGACTACCGTATACGGTGAAATGAGTTCGTCGCCCGAACGGACTGTTTCGCCTACGGCGCGGACGGCTGTTCCGCACACTGCGACAATGCTTTTTATTTTACCCGTTCTGTCCGCCACAAGCGGAGTCTTTAAAGCGGCGGCGCTGTGTTCGCCGTCCACCTGAACGTCTATGTGAAGAATACTTCCGCTCTTCTGGATATTGCAGAAAGTAACCTGCGGAAGGGCGAGAATTTTGCCCGTAGCCAAAGGCGCGTCAAAACCCTTAAAGTAGGAAAATTCTTTCACGCCCGATTCGTATACTATGCGCTTAATTTCGGGGGACAGGTAACTTCCGCTGCCCGTCACCGAAATTTTGAAAACGAACAAATTGGATAGCGCGGAAATTATTATAAACGCCGCAGCTCCCACTATCAGGCCTATACGGCTTAACGCTTTTGCAATCAGGCTGTTTTTCGTACTTTGCGATACTACACAGACATTATAACACGGCTTTTCAAAAATTGCAAAAGCTTTTTTTATATCTTTATCTTTTACAGAAAATAAGAAGGAAATACCCGCCTTTTCACAGTTGTAAACGGGTAAATTTGCCTTCCTCAGCTTTCTTAAAGCGCTTTCCGCGGTGCAATTAACTTTTATGCGGGCAAGGTCAGTCAATTTTAACCTCCGTTATTTTGCCTTTGATGAGTAAATCTTCCTCGAAATATTTGCCCAGGGTAAGATTTTCGCCCTCTATAGTTATCTTGTTTTTCTTGAGGGCGAGCACGATTTTTACGGAAGAGTATTCCGACACGCCTTTGATACTCCTGAAATACCCGCCGAAGTCGGGCACAACGGAAAATGACTTTAAAGTATCCGCGCCAAGCTCGGATAAAATCTGTTCCAAAAGTTTCATAAAATATTGTATGAAAAAGGGGTTGTACGTTATACCATAATATAATAGCACAAAAACGTAAAACCGCCGAGCGGGTTTCCCCGCTCGGCGGTAATTGCGTAGTAATTACTATTTACATATTTATTGCTAACTTGCTGTTACTACTAACTGTAAGTTTTAAAGGTTCACTTCCTGTATCCCAACCCTTGCCTTCATATACGTTGGCGTTAATTGCGGAATGAATGTTCCTGTCAGCGCCGTCACCGCCAATCATATTTGCTTGTTTCGCACGGAAACAATATCTTTCAATTCTTGTACCATTTTCATTAAACAATTCTATTACTAATTTTGTATTTGTTTCATAAGTAAAAGTAATATAGTAGTTTTCAAGGACATCTATTGTAGGCAATTCATATGGTGAACCATTTGCAGTTTTTTGCGCTACACGAGAACCGTCGCCTTCGCCTTTACCCCAATAAATATTTTCACCATATTTTGAACCACTTGCCTGATAAGTTAGAGTGAACGTATACTGCATTCTTGCATACAATACCGTATGTTCTGTTGAAATTGCCTTTACCTGTGTTTTGAACGTATCGTCCGTATACCAGAGTGCAACACCACTTTGTACAGGAATTGTTCCGGACTCGTTTAACGTATATCCAGTTATTTCGTCACGGTTAATAGCCCATACCGCATAATAGATTTCGGCGGCAACGCTGTCCGCATTGAAGGTTGAAACCGTAAACGTAAGATTGTTGCTGGTTGCGTCTTTAATTGCCCAGCCGAGGAAAGTGTATCCGTCTGCCGTGGGAACCAACAGCGAAGTATCTCCGCTTTTATTTAATTCTACGGGGTAATAACTGCGCGCGGTAGTTGCACTGCCGTAAATGAAGTCAACGTTACTGAATAAGGTTATCTGTTCTATAGGCTTTTTCTCGTACACGACTTCGATAGTATTTCCGTCAACGGTGTACTGCATTTCACTGCTCTTGTTGCTGAAAATCTTGTCGGATTCGGTGGAGCTGAGTTTCACCTTCGCGCCCATACAAGCGAATATCTTGCCTTCAATCTTAACAAATTGACCTTGGGTAACTTCGATACGAACGGGTATAAGCCTATCACCGAACTTGCCGCTTGCGGGAACTTCATAATACCATTTATCGGGACCGTTTTCCGAAACGGTAACGGTTACCTTAATAGTATCACTGCCAAGCTCGATTCCGTTTGAAACTACTACACTGTAATGGTTTACAGAACCGCTTTCGTAAGTAGTAAGATTAAGTTCATTAAGATACATTTCTTCAATTTGTTCTTTGCTTAACACTGAGGTTACGGGACCGCCCTTTAATGAAGTAAGCGTGCCGTCATAGCCTTCAACGTTTAATTCAAGATAAGTCCAGGTGCCCTCGGAATACAAACAATCGTCAACTTCGCGTAATCTGAAGTATTTGTAATCATTTGTGACAACGTAATTGTTACCTGTTCTCTTATAGCCGTCCCATTCTTCGTGACCGCTTATTTTATTGTAATAGACTTTTAATCCTGTTTGCGTATCGTTATTGCCTGAAGTCAACGTACAGCCGTAGAATACAAACCTGTTGTCGCCGTCATAGCTGTCACCGCCCAAAGTCACACTTTCGGCTAAGAATGTAGCGCTTTCCATACCGTAGTTATCCATAAACGCTTGCGCTTCGACAGTGGTTACAGTTTCGGGCACAACAACGTTTTTAATGGATTTAGCCTTGAATACGCTCTTTCCTATCGTCGTTACAGGATAGCCGTCAATATAGTCGGCAAGTATAAGCGTTGTACCGCTTTGGGTGTAGTCCACTTTATCTTCACGTTTTGCGACATCATTATCGAATGCCGTTACCGTGTAATATCCGCCCAAAGGCTGAGTGATATCGCGGGTAAATGCGTATGTTACACCGTTGGCTTTGGTTACTGTTTTATCTATAACCTTTGCGTAAACTTTTGCATAACCTGCGCCCTGTGCGTCAACGGCATTAACCTGGGCAGAAGTTACGTAACTAACGAGTCCGGAATCCTGATACCAGCCCGCAAACACTTTGCTGCTGTCCGTTACGGTATATTCCGTAAGCGTTGCGCCTTCAAACATTGTGCCGTCGGCCATGCACTTTGTGCCGTCCAGATAGTATTCTACCTTTATAGGTGTTGAAGTGTAAGGTCTTATAGCCGTATCACCCGTAATATTGAAACCGTAACCGATAAGTTCTTCAGTCTGAACTCCGTCTCTGTCAACAGTACGTTTGAATTCAACGGTTGTTACGTCTTTATTGTTTCCGTCCACGTAAATGTACTTTTCTGTCTGCGTTTCGTTATATTTGATTTCAGACAAAACGTACACTTTTGAACCGTACTTTAACGTTTTTTCAGCCGTCACATTGCCCTGTTCGTCATGAACAGTCAGCTTGACGTCGCTGTACTTTTTAGAGTAGCTGTAAGTTCTGTCCTCGGTATTGTAACAGCCGAAAATGTCGGTATACTTCTCTTGCTTAGCCTCATAAGTGAAGTTAATATCGGTGTGCTCTTTAATTACCGTTTTGAAGTAGTTTTCAACGTGACGGTTAACGGTCGAACGCAGGTTGAGATAAGGTTTAAGATAACCCGCCACGTCTGCATATACTACCAAACCGCTTATACCTTCGTCATTGTTACGAAGAAGCGCCGCGTACAGTGTGGGAAGAGTACTACCCAAAAGCTTGTTGCTGTTAATATCGAAAGCGTAATACTCTTCGGTATTTGTAAGCTTTAACTCATCGTTAAATTTACTGTTCTTGTCACCGCATATATTTGTTCCGTTGACAAAAATTGCGTTGATAAGATCTGAAAGGACAAACTTCTTTTCTGCAGTTTCGTCTTCAACCTTGTTCAAAGAAGGATCGAACACGTAGTACTCGTCAGTTTTTGTAAGACTTGAGCTTATATTTAAATGGACGTTTTTGCAAATTAAATTCCAAATCGTAGTATTGATATCAAGCCACCAGCGTAAGGGCGCGTCACTACCTGCTGCAAGAAGATTGTCGATAAGATAGTCAAGCGTAATTATTTTATAAATTATCTTAGAAGGATCGTTAACGTCTGCTCTGCCGAGAGTTAAGTAACCGTTGGAATACGTTAAACTTACGTCACGTGTATTATTAATAACAGTTGACGATTTAACCTTACCTTTAAACGAAACGTAGAACGTATTATCTTTGTCAAGTCCCGCGGTTAAAGTTACGTCCTCAAAATTTATTGCGAGATTGTTTAGCTTTATTCCGGCGATTGTTATAGGGATATTTAAAGTGCCGTGGAAACTTACCCTTAAATCATCTCTTGCGACGATGTTGCCTTCTTCGTCTTTAGTATTACTAAGCGTTGTGTTCACGTCGTCGACAAGGTCTGCAACAAAACCGATATTGATGTAGCCAGTCTTATCGAACTCAAGGGTGGTTGCGTTTTTAACCGTGGTTGCGGAAAGCTCTATCCAGTTTACGGTTGTATCCGCAGGCTCGCCAGTGGTTTCGTCCGTAACTGTTTTAACCTTGCTTACGGTTGCCGTTATCGCGTGAGTTCGGGGATTAACCGCAACTTTAACCGTGCCGATTTCAAAGCCCAAACCAAACGCTTTAAGCGCGTTATCGATATTTACGGTAAGCGTATTGAGCGTTCCGTCCTCACTCTTGCCGAACTTTATTTCAAGCGTGAACAGCGCGTTGAGAATATCGGTAAGCGCGTATTCCGTCTTCTTGTCGGGAATAACGCCGTTGCCCGCGCCTTCTTCCGACTGCGTGGAAGTTCCGTTTGTATCGGGTTTGATAACGTCAAGAATGGCGTTGAAGTTTTCGTTCTTGATAATGCTTATGACTGACTCTACAACTTTGTAGATGTTGTCCGTGGACGCCGTTATTTTAATTCCCGCAACATTGTCGGACGAGTAAAGAGCTGTTCCGCCTACGTTGTAAACGGTTACGTAAATACTGTTTTTGAAGTAGATTGCGGAAAGATTTACGTCCGTGCCGTTGATGTTGAGAACGGCGCTTATTTCAACAAGCTTTGTACCTGCGTCTGTTGAATATTTAAATACCGCGCTGTCCGTGTACTTAAGTGTTGCGTGAACGCTGATATTTTCAAGCCCGCTTATGCCGCTGTTTGCACCGTAGAGGTCAAGGGTAACTTCGTACGTGCCCTCACCGAGCAGATTTCCAATGGTAAGATGTTCGAGCACGTCTTTCACATATGCGTATACTGCTTTTAAGAAATTCTGCTTATTTTCGGCTGTATAGAATTCGTAGCTTGATTTTTCAAACTCGGTGTTAAGTTCGCTAAGCTTGCTTTCGTCTTTAGCCGGTGCGTGCACGTTTGCGGTGAGAGACAGTATCTCAGTACCGTTGTTATTCTCAATGCCGAGGTCGAGGTTAAGTCCGCCGTTTGCATTAAGCGTTAACGTGCCGTTATTCAAATAGGAAATTACAAGAGAGTTGAACGTCTTTTCGTCCTGCGTGGTTTCGACAAGGCTTACCGTAACGTTGCTTATCTCAGTGAAGATTATATCAAGCAGTTTTTCCAAGCTCGTCTGTTCGCCGCCCTGCTGTCCGCCTTCGTCGCTCAGCATTGCGGGAGCTGCAGAAGATTCCTGCGTGGTAATAAACCTGCCTGCAATATTCTTAATTTTTGCAACAATTTCGTTGAAACCTTCGCTTGTATCAGTTAAATCGCGGCTGTAAATCTTCATACCGTAATTGTCTAAGGTAAAGGTTACAAGCGGTGAGTCCTGACTGTCTTTATTGTTCTCGTCGTAGACAAGCTTTAAGCTGAGCAGCTGTTTGTTAGTTCCCTCGGCTATTTCAAGGTCAAGGCTGACCGCAACGCGTATTTTATTGTTCTTCCAGACAACTTCGCCTCCGCCGTTGACTGTCATTTTAACGCCGTCTACGGTGAGCGTGGTGTTAAGCGAGAATATTATGTCGCTTGCGTTTATTATCGCCTGCGACTCGGTTGCGGCTTGTTTTACAAGAATTGCAAGCTCGTCAACATTGAAGTACTGCGCCTTATCGGGTACGGGGATTGTGATGACCTCGCCGTTTTCGTCTTTGCCGTCGCTGCCCTTAACGCCGAGCGTTAATTCAAAGCCCGAAAGGTTTACGGACGGTTTGTCAACGGTTACGCCGATATCCGAAAGCCCCGCCCAAAGCGCAACTCTTTTGCCGTCGTGCGTTACGTTGAGCTTAAGCGTACCGAGCTTAACCTTTGAACCCACGGACGCGGCTAATTCGCCGAGGAGTTTATCCGCGTCAATCGAAACGTTAATGCCCGAGTTACTTGCCTTGATTTCGTTGATGATTTCCGAATAGTCGATTGCGACTACCTTTGCGATAATATCCGCAACTTTGACGGTTGTGCCCTTGTCGGTGTTGCCGCTGCCGTTACCGCTATCATTTGTTTTGAACATTGCGATAATTTCGTTAACGGTTTTTACGGTGTCCTGAATATCGCAGTACACTTTTGCGCCGACTGTATCATTGTTAATTTTATCGATTGAAAGGTAAACTTCGCCGTAGTTCTTATTTGCTAAGTTTATGGAATAGTATGCAGTAAGGTTTACCGTGTAATTATCGTACACAACCGTTACAGGCGCGTATACGGTAATATTGTTGAAGTTATTTTCAAGCTTTAAGTATGCGGTAGTGCTTACGTTAAGACCGAGGTCTGCGTTGCCGAGCGTTAAGTCAACCACATACAGCGTACTTTCTATAAGCTGGTGTACGCCATTGACATACTTTTCCGCATTTAAATAGGTATCAACGGAAGGAATTATAACTTCGTCGGTCGTGCCTTCAACGGTAAGGGCTGCACCGTACTTGGGAAGGTTTGCCGTAAGTTTTAAGGGATTATTTTTATCCGCTGTCAAACCGAACGTCAAGGTGCCGAGAGTGAAGTCTTTTCCGAGGGAAACGCCTATTTCACCGAGGAGTTTATCGCCGTTTACGGTAAGGTTCAAACCTGTGTTGTCCGCAGTAAGCTGGTTTATAAGCTGTTTATAATTGATTGAAGCTACCTTTGCAATAATCTTGGCAACAGTGTTTGTCTTCTTATCGTTTTCGGCAGGCATGTTTGTTGTGCCGTTTGTACCATTTGTACCGTTTGAAGTTCTGAACAGCTTGATAACTTCGTTTACCGCGTCTACCGTATTTTCGATATTACAGTACACCTTTATATCGGCGGTTGCTCCGCCTATTTCCTTTATGTGCAGGTAAACGTTGCCGAAATTGCCGTCCTTGAAACCTATTGTGTAATATGCGGCAAGTTTAACTGTTAAATCGGAATAAGTTACCGTAGTAAGAGGAAGGCTTACCGACAAAGTCTTGAAATTTTCGGAAAGATTTAAAGTTGCGGTTGTCTTGAGGTAAACGTTGTTTAAATATTCTATTTCAGTCTTTTTGCCGTCAAGCTCGATACCTACGCTGAACGCCCTGCCGTTTATAAGCGCATAAGCTGCGTTTATATAGTCGGCTACATTCAGATAAGCGTCAGTGTCGGGCTTTTGTATTGTATCTTTTGAACCTGCCACGCCGAGTGTTACGCCAAGCGAAGGAATTTGCGCGTTGAGCGAAACGTTGCCCTGTGCAAGTGCGGCGGAAACATTGACCGTACCTATTTGGATACTGCCGAGGTTTACGCCCAAAGCGGTTAATACCTCGTCAACGCCTAAGCCGAGTTCTATCTTTTCGGGGTTAGCTTTGATTTGCTTTATGATTGCGCCGAAGTCAAGCGAAAGAATTTTATCTACTATGCTTGCCGTAGCTGCCGCAGTATTTTCTTCGCTTAATGTCTTTGCTTTGGAGCCGTCTTTGAAGAAGGCGATAAGCTGTTCTACCGCAGCCTTTGCCTCTTCGATATTGCTGCATACTTTTGCGTCTACGGTCTTTCCGCCTATCTCGGTCAAGTGAAGGTAAACATCGCCGTAACCGCCGTTTGCAAAGTTTATTGTGTAATATACGTCAAGTTTTACGGTCAAATCCGAATATGTCACCGTAGTAAGCGGAAGGCTTACCGACAAAGTCTTGAAATCTTCGGAAAGGTTCAAAAGCGCGGTCGTCTCTAACTTCGCGTCCTTCAGATATTCAATATCAGTTTTGCCGTCAAGCTTAATGCTTACGCTGTAACTTCCGCCTTCTATAAAGCTGTTGACTGCTTTTACGAATTCCGTTACGTTCAGGTAATCAGCGCTGTCGGGAATAGTTACGGTTGCATCCGAACCTTCCACGCCGAGCGTTAAGCCGAGCGAAGGAATACTGCCGCCGAGTGAAAGGGCGCCGTCGTTTTGCGCAAGCGTAAGGTTTACAGTACCGAACTCAATGCCGAGGTCGACTTTAAGCGCGCTTAACACTTCGTCAAGACTTAAGCCGAGTTGTATTTTATCCGAACTGCTCTTAAGTTCTTTTATAATAGCAGCAAAGTCAAGCGAGAGAATTGTATCTACTATGTTTGCGGTCTTTTCTTCACTTAACGTCTTTGCTTTTGCGCCGTCTTTGAAGTAAGCGATAAGCTGTTCTACCGCGTTCTTTGCGTCGTTAATATTCGCGTAAACATTCGCGTCTACAGTCTTTCCGCCTATCTCGGCTAAGTGCAGATATACGTCACCGTAACCGCCGTTCACAAAGTTTATTGTGTAGTAAACGTTAAGTTTTACGGTTAAATCGGAATATGTTGCCGTAATGGGCGCGTAGACAGTCAGCGTTCTGAAATCTTCGGAAAGATTCAGAAGTGCGGTTGTCTGCAGGGTTGCACCCTTTATATATTCGATATCCGTTGTGCCGTCCAGACTGATATTTACGCTGTACTTTCTGCCGTTTATAAGCTTGCCTACACCCTTAATATACTGCTCCGCGTCCGCATATTCGTCAAGGTCGGGGGTGGGAACTCCGCCTTCCGAGCCGTATACCGAAAGTTCTACGCCTGTATCGGGAAGTTTCGCAACGAGCGAAAGTTTTTCGTCTTTGTCGAGCGTTAATTTAAGAGAAAGCGTGCCGAGCGTTAAGTCTTTACCGATTGAAAGACCAATTTCGCCGAGGAGACAGTCCGCGTCAACGGCAATGTTTGCGCCGGTGTTGTCGACCTTGAGCTGCTTTATAAGCGATGCGTAATCTATTGAAACCACATTTTCGATTACGTTTGCAATTACGTTGCTTTCAGCCTGAACCGCCGTGCCGTTATCGCCGTCGTTATCTTTGAACATCTTAATTATTTCGTTAACCGTGTCCACAGTGCTTTGGATATCGCAGTAAACTTTTACGTCTACGGTTTTGCCGTTTATGGAATTTACCGAAAGATATACCGTACCGTAGTCTTTATTTGCGAGATCTATTGTGTAGTAAACGCCGAGCGATAATTTCAAGTCGCCGTAAGAAACATTTACGGGCGCATAAACGGTTATGTCGTTGTAGTTGTTTTCAAGTTTTACGAGCGCCGAAGTGCTGAGGCTGAGTCCGCTGTTTATGAACGTTAAGTTCACTTCGTACGAGGGACTGTTCAAAAGCTTGTAAGCTCCGTTTACGTACTGCGCAACGTTTAAGTAGCCTGTAGTGTCGGGTATGTTAACGGTTTCTTCTGAGCCTGCCACGCCGAGCGTTAAGCCGAGCGAAGGAAGTTTGCCTTCAAGCGAAACAGCACCTGCATTAAGCGCAAGAGAAAGGGTTACAGTACCGATTTCCATGCCGAGGTCGACATCAAGCGCGCCTAATACTTCGTCAACGCCTATACCGAGTTCTATCTTTTCGGAGTTGCCTTTAATCTGCTTTACGATTGCGCCGAAGTCAAGTGAAAGAACTTTGTTTACAATACTTGCAATTGTGTTTGAAACCTGCTCTTCCCCGCCCTCTTCGCTCAAAGTCTGAACAGCCGAAACGCCGTTGAAGTAATTGATAAGCTGTTCCACAGCCGCCTTTGCGTCATTTATATTGCTGTAAACTTTCGCGTCGACAGTCTTTCCGCCTATCTCGGTCAAGTGCAGGTAAACATCACCGTAGCCGCCGTCCTCGAAACCTATCGTGTAATATGCCGTGAGTTTAACGGTTAAACCCGAATAGTTTACCGTAACGGGAGCGCATACGGACAGAGTCTTGAAATCTTCGGAAAGGTTCAGAAGCGCGGTCGTCTGCAACTTTGCGTTCTTTATGTAGTCTATATCAGTAGCCGTGCCGTCGAAGTTGATGCTTACGCTGTAAGCGCCGCCTTTTACGAGATTTACAACGCCGTCGATATAGTCCGCTATGTCCGCGGGCGTTTGCGAAGGGTTGCGGGTAATAATTTCGCCGTCCGTATCGGGTGCGATATTACCGCTTACGTTTATCTTGTCTCCGCTGTAAGAGATGGTAGAAAGCTGTAATTTAGTAAAATCGAAGTTGTTGCCTTCCTCCGTGATTTCGCGCGTGAAGTCAAGACGGATATCTACGCCTATACCGAGGTCTAAAAGATTATCGGACTTAATTACAATCCATGCCGCCTCGTCGTTAAAGCCGAATCCTTCCTGAAGGAGCGTCAGAAGCGAATCGAGACTTATGCCCGAGCCTTCTTCAGCCTGAACTTCGGGTTCATTCTCTTCTTCACCGCTGAAGTTATTTTTTATCCAGTCGGTAAGGCGGGTTATGGAACCTGCAACCTTGTCAATGCTTGCGGTTGCCGCAAAGCCGTCGCTGTAATACGCGTTAATCGTGCCGCCTTTGTATTCTATGTATAAGTCCTGATTTCCGCTGTCCTTTTTGCCGAGCGCAAGTCTTACTTCAAGGTTGGAAATATCCATATCTTCAACCTTTAAGTAGATGTTGCCGTCATAATCCGTTCCGCCCAGCGTAAGGCTTAAATCAAACTGCTGACCTTCCGCCGTAAGCACCTTTTTGAAACCTTTTGCAAGCACGTCTAAAAGTTCGGGGGCGTTATTAGTAGGTTCGTTTACGATAATTTGACCTACGTACTGCACGAAGTACTGATCAAACGACGAATAGTGCGCGTTGTCGAAACTGTCCTGCGTATAGTCGAAAGTAGTCGTCGTTTTGGACGAACTGTCCATTGCTATGCCGCCGAGCGCGCCGGGCGTAATCGACGCCTTTTCTTCACAGTAAGTGCTGAGTATTTGCCACTGCGCGTCGAAAGTGAAAGTTATGTCTATTTTTTTGAACTCGGGGAAAGATTTCAGTCCGCCGTTCGTCTTCATTTTGTATTGATACCAGCAAGCAGCGTCAGGCTTTAAAAGCGCGTTTACCGAATACGTGCCGTCGCCGTTGTCAACAACTTCGCCTACGCTTTCGATTGTATCGCTATTTATTGCGTAAACGGTAAGCTCGGTTGAGAACTCGCCGTAGGTTTTAAGGTAGTCTTTTTTAGAATAGTAAGCAGGTTTATCCTGACTCCATTCAACTGTGGTTGCAGTAGAATCTTTAGAAGGTTTTGCACCGTTACGCATATAGACTGCGTCGCCTTCGTCGTTGTTGCTGTTTACAAAACAGCTTTGCATCGCCGATTTTACAAGTGTGGAATAAGAAACATCAGAACAAATCATTATACCGGCGTTTTTGCCGCTGAGTTCCGCATTCTTATATTCTTTCCACGTCTGTGTAATCTGCTCATAGAAGGAAGATTTTGTGGAATTGTGCGCGTATGCGTGATAGTAAGGCTGATTGTCCAGAACATATGCTAAATACGCAATGTTGTCCGCGCCCTTGTGGTCGGTGGGCTTGCTGCCGTCGGTGGGCACAGGCAAACGCGTGGTCGTAGCGTTTTCTGGCATTTCGGGATTGATATCCTTATTGCATGACGAGCATGACGAGCACGACGAACATGACGAGCATGAACCGCTGCACGCCGCCAATGCGATTACGCATATCGCAAAAATTATTTGAAGCAAAATTATTGCTATTCTTCTGAATCGTTTCTTCATAAATTTAATCCTACTATCGCAGTTTACTTAAAGATTATAGCTGATTGAATTTGACTTGTCAATTGAATTGTACTACTTGTAATAAAAAATTATTACACCCGCCGTGAAAATATTACATAAAAAGACAATGATTACCAATATTTTTGCTTTACATATATATATAATTGAAAAAAATACACCGAGAGCGAATGAATTACTATGGCTGTCAAAATTTATATGACAAATTACAAAGGAGGCGTCGGCGTGACGACGTGCTGTACAGGGCTTGGATTTGCGCTTGCAAAACTCGGCGAAAGGACTCTTATCGTCGACGGCGACAATCTCGGCGCGTGCGGACTGTTCACGGGAGGTTGCGCCAATATGCAGGTTTACACCCTTGCCGATTACGAAAAGGGGGCTTGCCGCGCAAAGCAGACGCTTGTCACCCACCCCAAAATTTCCAACCTTTCGTTTTGCCCGTCGCTCGGGCTTAAAGACCTAAGCTGCGCCGACAAAGCTATAGGCGAGCTTGACGGACTGTTCGACTACATACTTTGCGACAAAATAGGTTCAAGAAAATGCGACCGCGCGCTTATAGTGTCGGAACCGTTCACCCCTTCCATTAAAAGCGCGGACATAGCGAAAGCCGACCTTTGCGACGGCGGAATCAAGGACGCGGGGCTTGTGATAAACAAGCTCAGCGGGGGACTTGTACTGAACGGCGAAGTTATGCCCGCGCAGGAGATTGCAAGGCTTTTGCGTATGCCTTTAAAGGCGGTTATTCCCGAGGACCTCTCACTTTCGCTCGGCAAATGGAGAAAATCGACAATGAAGGCGTTCGACCTTGCCGCTTTAATGATTACGGGCAGGCGCGAAAGCGTGTGCAACGTATTAAGCGGCTTTACTGGTATCGGCGGATTTATCAAACGGAGGGTCAGGGAAAAGTTATGAACAAGATAAACTCTATACTGTCGCTTGACAGGGAAGATATGTCGGACTTCGAGCGCGAGCTGTTTTTGAAAGATTTACAGCGTGTGACGGACGAATACTTCGAGTGCGAAAACGCCTCGCTTGAAGTGACGCGCGCAGACGACGGATTTATCGTCTGCGTGCTGTTCACGGCAAGAAGAATTAAGAACATAAAAAAACCGCAGTGAACTGCGGTTTTTATTTTTTATTTATTTTTACCTTGATGAAATTATCTGACAGGCAAGCTGCAATTCCTCGTCGGGCAGAGTGTGTTCCCACTTGACTTTTATAGGAACGCAGCCGTCCTCGACAGTTACGCCCCTGTCATGAATACAAGTCTTTCCGTCGGGCCAGTAAATTTTCGCGGTGGTAAGCTTTAAAACTTCGCCCGTCCTGTTGTTGGTGAAGGGCGACTGCATTATGCCCTTGCCGTAGGTCTGCGCCGTCTTGACCTCTTCGCCTGCGCTCTTTACCCAGTTATTGTATTCCTCGGAATAGTCGGACAGGAATATATTTTTATAGTCGAGCGCGCCGTAACAAATCATTGTGCCGATGAGAGCCTCGGAGGCGCTCGCCGTCATTGAGTTTGCAAGCACGTACACTTTTATATTCTTGGAAACCCTGTAATCGGGATTTGTAACCTTCATGCAGTTGTAGCGCATTTCTTTGCCGTATTTATCGCGGGAAACCATAGCAAGCTGTCTGTTGCCGTCCGCAAAGCAGCCGGCTATAGCCTGCATTGTCTTTACATACCCTCCGCCGTTGGAACGCAAATCCAAAACGAGCGAAGTGCACTTTGACGCGTTGAACTTTTCAAGAAGATAATACACCTGTTTTTCAGCCGAACCGTAGAACTGCGAAAGGTGCAGATAGGCGCAGCCTTGGGGAAGGTAAGTTATTCTTTCGTTTACATTTTCGTACATGGCAAGTCCGCCGTCAGCCGAGTCACCGAAAGTCCACGCCGTGGAATTGGTAGCCATATATGCATAGCTTGCGGTGTATTCGGCTTTGGCAATGGTGTACTCCTTTCCGCTTACGGACACAAAAGTTATATCCTCGCCGTCCTTTGCCGAAGTCACTAAATTAGTAAAATCAGACTGGCTTTCAAAGGGTGTAACGCTGCCCCCTTTTCCACCGCCTTCAAGCCATTCGCCTGCGCGTAACCCCTGCATATATGCGGGGGAATTGCCTATTACGCTGCTTATATACACCCCTTTGCCCTGTACGTATGCAAAGCTTAAACCCAGTCCGCTTTTAGAACCTTCGTTGCTGCTTTGAATTGCCTTGTACTCTTCTTTGGTGTAATATTCGGAATATCTGTCAAGGTATTTTGACGCAAATCCTTTAAGTCCGTACTCGGTAAACACGCTTTCGTCCACGTCGTAATAGTAATATTTTTTTACGGTATTAATGTACCACTCGTACGACGAAAGGCTTTTGCTTTGCAAACCTTTATGCGTGTAATATCCCGCGGTAAATGCGAGAAGGGCTATAATAACCGCACATATTATTGAAACTGTTGTAAATAAAGCTTTTCTTTTCAATTGGGACCTCTTATGACATAGACTATGCAATATGCCGCGTTTAAATACTATTTCTGTTCGTACAGACTTCTTAAAATGCAGAACGTAACCGCCATATCGAACACGCGGATATCCAGCCCCGTCACCGTCTGGATTTTGTTCAGGCGGTAAATCAATGTATTGCGGTGCATATACAAAATGCGCGCCGTTGCGGAAATATTCATTCCGTTTTCAAGAAAACAGTCAACGGTTGCCATCGTGTCCGCGTCCTCAAAAATGCGGGCGAAATTTTTTATGTCGTAACCCGAAATAAGCCTTTCGCGCTGGGCTTTTGTCAGCTGCGAAACTATTGCCGGCAAATGTATATTTGGGGGCGGATTTTGCGTTAACTCGGGCATATCCCCGCCCCAATTACTATTTTTCGTCAAATTTTCCATATAAATTACCTCAAAACAACGTGCCGTAATTTAAACGGTGCGCATAATATTATAG
>JAIDSQ010000115.1 GCA_029061155.1 Clostridia bacterium | reverse complement strand
CTTCCCTGGATGCTTTGCGGAACGGACGAGATAGGCAAAGCAACCGCAAAGAAGATGGAAGAGTTCCGTCTTGTAGTATGGGCAATGCACGGCATATACGGCGCAGGCAAGACTATGGACGAGACTTTCGGTCTTATAGAAACAGTAGAAAAAGCTGCGCAGATTTATATGCTTACCGCACACTTGCCGCGAGTGAACACAATTAAAGACGAAGAGATGTTGAAGTTAGTTGATTTATTCAAAGTCAACTACCGCAAAGACTTTTTAAATATTAAATAATTAAAATACAACAAAAAGGGACAGGTAAAAACCTGTCCCTTTTTGTTCAAACATCAGGTGTTGGCATAATTTTTTATCATTTGTTTTACAGTGTTGAATTTGTTTTCATCATAAACATATGCTTTTCTTTCTTTGACAAAATTATTACTTCCTCTTTTTTCAAAGCTGTAGCGCGGAATTAACTGAATATGATAATGGTTGTTGGGTCCGTCGCACATCGTACACATATAAACTCTTTCGCATTTATATACCTCTTTAATAATTATCATAAATTGTTTTGTAAATCTTATAATCTTTTCATTTATGTAATCGGGCGCCTCGCTCATATCGTGATAATGGTTGATAGTTGAAATACACATATGTCCGTCGGCTCTGGGGTTTCCGACAAGGAAGCATTCGATATCGTCGTCCTCGTAAAGCAGTTTGTCGCTGTTATCGCCGTATAAAGCGTTATTGTGCTGTCTGTTAAAGCAGGTGGGGCAAATACCTAAATCCGTCAATTGTCCCGCGGATAATTTTAATAATTCCTTTTCGTCCATAATTTTACCTCCGTAATGTGTTTTAAATAATATCATAAAACTAAATGTCAGTCAAATAGAGGATTTGCGGTTTTCGCACCTCGCGTGAACTCGCGATAATTGCGCTATTTAAAGCAACTTGCCGTTCGACAGGCGGATGGCGGGATTTGCGCCTTTGGCGGCGCGCCCCGGTAAACAGCACACTGTGCTGTTTAGTTTGCGTACGGGCTTTTGTGGTGCCATATTTATCAGCGCAAACCGCTCGCTCCCGCTCGCGTCTCCACCCTCAAATCTCGCCAAATAGTCCGTAAAACAAAATACGGAACAGACTTTTGTCTGTTCCGTATTTTGGCGCGGATGGCGAGATTTGAACTCGCGCCGCAGTTTCCCGCGCTACTCCCTTAGCAGGGGAGCCCCTTGAGCCACTTGGGTACGTCCGCTCAACGCTAAATTAATATAACATACTTTTATGAGTTTGTCAAAGCTTTATTTCACGCTTTTTTAAAAAAATTATTAACTGCGGGCTTGCAATAAATTTACCGATATGATAGAATACCTTTAAGGAGAGGAAAAAGATGAAGATTGTATTTTTCGGCGATTCCATTACGGATTGCGAGCGCGACAGAAACGACGAAACGTCGCTGGGCAACGGTTACGTAAAAGTTTTGGCGGATAAGCTGCGCCCCATTTACCCCGAAACGGATATAGAACTTATCAACAAAGGTATTTCGGGCAACGAGGTGTGCGACCTTTTGGCGCGCGTTCAATCCGACGTTATAGATTTAAAACCCGACGCTGTCGTAATAATGATTGGCATAAACAACACAATTCACAAGTTCAAGTACGGTAAAGAGCTCAATTTAACTCAGTTTGAAAACGACCTTACGGAACTTTTAACAAGGCTTAAAGAGGCGGGAATAGTGGTGATATTCCTTGAGCCTTTCCTCTTGCCTGCGCCCGATAAACTGAGAATGAGAAAGCTTTTCAACGATGAACTTCAAATAATAGACAGGGTTGCCTCAGAGATATGCGACGAGTTTGTCGCTTACGACGAAATGTTCAACGGTATAGCGCAGTCCATTCCCTATACCGAATATTCCGAGGACGGCGTTCACCCTACGCACCGCGGTTCGAGACTGATTGCCGATACCGCCATAAAGGCAATAAGAAAACATTTACTTTAAAAAATAATAAAAGGCGTGCCTTCACGGCACGCCTTTTTTACTGTTTACAATTCGTCGTCTGTATGGTTTTTATAGCCCTCGCCGTAAATTTCCTTTACGGACGAAACTATCGTGAACGCGTGCGGATCAACCTCGCGTACAACGTCCCGCAGTTTTGGATACAAAAAGTTTTTAATAGCGCAGAAAATAATTGTTTTGGACTTGTCTGTATAGGCGCCCTTGCCCCCGACGATTGTCGCGCCGACGTCAAGCTCCTTTAAAATTTTTCCGCACATCTCTTCGGCCTTGTCGTCGTCGGTTATGATGTGCACGAGCTTAGCCGAGTTTCCGCCGTAAAGCACCCAGTCGAACATAAGCGTAAACATAACTATGGAAACGGCGGTGTAGCAGGTAAGCACGAAGTCTTTAAAGATAAGCCCCGAAACGCCTATAATGCACAAGTCTATCGACATGGAAATGACACCCGTTTTTATATGTCGGAACTTCTTTCTCAGAATTTTAACTATGATGTCAGTTCCGCCCGTTGAGCTGCCCATTCTGAAAATAATGCCTATGCCGAGCCCGAAGAACGAACCGCCTATCACCGCGGGAATCAGAAGGTCGTCGGAGAAGGTGGGCATATCTTTTATTATCAGCTGCCACAAGTCAACCATTAGTGATGAAACGATTGTGGAATAGGCGGTGGAGATAACGAACTTTTTACCGAAGAATACAAAGCCCAAAATCAGAAGGGGTATATTGATAAATATTATAAGCATACCCGTATTGAGCCAAGTGCTTTCGCCTATAAGATAGCTTAAAATAATCGCAATACCAGTAACCCCGCCCGAGGCTATATTGTTCGGGTCGAGAAAAAGTCCTACGCCTATAGAATATACAACACAGCCAAGCGTGATTATGGAATACGTTTTTAAAATTTTAAGCAGTGCAGCTTTATGTTTCATAATTACCTCTCATAGCAACCTACATAATCATTATACACATTTTTTGCGATTGTGTCAAACGCGCCGCTATGCATAATATACTGAATAAATGTATATATTCAAAAAAATGTATACGAATTTTTACTTAAATAATGCGCAAATTATCGTGAAATAAAGATAAACATTCATAAAATTTTGTATTTTCATAAAAATATCACTTAAATTATGCCAAAAGCAGTTTAAATCACTTGTATTTTTATTCGGGTTATTGTACAATAAGATATATTTTAAAATGTCGCTCTTTGCGCCGACATTATAAAGGAGAAAGAAATGAGGAAATTTTTAGTTGCCCTTTTGGCAGTGCTGTGCATTACTTTGACGGGTTTTGCATTCGCCTGCAATCAGGAGCCTACCTATTATATTCTTACTTATAACGAGCAACCGGGGGTTACCTTTGATTTCGGCGAAATCCAAAGCGGTGCAGAGGTTAAGGAAGGTTACACCGTACAGTTCAAAGTGACGTTTGACGACGCGACGGAAGGCTCGAAAGAAGTCAGTGCAAACAACGAAGTTATAAAGCCCGACGAAAACGGCGTTTATTCCTTTGTTATGTCAGGGGATATAACGGTGACCGCCAACGCATGGCTTGTATCCGATTACAAAGTAAACTTCGATATGGGCACAGGCAATAGTTCAGATGACGACGGTCCCGTTACCAACGAGAATATGATGTGGTATCTTGACGCTGACGGCAAGCCGATGGGGCAGCTGGAGCAGTCACACCGCGGCGGCGACCTTGTTAAGTTTAAGTTAAAGACGAGCGTATATTGCAGCGATAGCGCCAAGAATTTCAGAGTAACGGCAAACACGACCGTTCTTACCCCCGACGAGGGCGGCGTTTATTCCTTCATTGTATCCGACAACACTAATATTAACGTAGTGGGACTTCATACCGACGAAGATATGATTTACCGCAAAGACGGTTCGGGCACGGAAGAGGACCCCTATATTTTGAGAAAGCCTATCGACCTGTTCGCTATGGCGGTATATATAGAAAATTCCTTTTACGACGGTTATTATGCCACATTGCATTATAAGATGGATGCGGATATAGATTTGGCAGGCGAAAAGCTTTATATTATAGGCGACTATCCCGATGAAGATTCTAAGGCTATGTTTTGCGGAACGTTCGACGGCGACGGACACACAATTTCAAATTATTATATAGAAGATTATATCATCGATCAGTCCAACGGCCAAAAAGTGCCCCTTGCCAATATAGGTATGTTCGGCGTATGTTCGGCAACTATCGGCGCGCCCGTAACGATAAAAAATCTCAATCTTAAAGATTTTACAATAATAACCGACGGCTCACTCCATAATGCGGGCGGTTTCTATGTGGGCGGACTTGTAGGCTACGGCGTAGGCGTTAACGTTGTTAATTGCAGCGTAAGCGGAAGAATAGAGGCAAACGGCAACTCCGATTATTTCGGCAACGCAGGCGGAATTATGGGCTATCAGCAGTCTGTATATCAGTCTGATACGGTTAAGCACAATTCGGTAGTGTGCAGCTGTGCTTCAAACGTTGAAATAGAAAGCAATATAGGTAATATATATGCTGCGGGCGGAATTTCGGCTATCGCCGCGTCCGCAGAGAACGTAAGCAACGCTTGCATTATCGACTGTTATTCGACCGGTAACATAATAGGTGCTATCTATACGGGCGGAATTGTAGGTTCTTTAAGTTCGTATTCCTCGGTTGCCAACTGCTATGCGACAGGCGAAGTCGTGGCGCAGAGCAGAGCGGGGCTTATAAGCGGTTCGGATATGTATTCGACGGCTTACGGCGGCGGCATAGTAGGTTATGCAAGCAGCGATTCAATAGTTTCAAACAGCGCGTTCTTCGGCGAAGTGGTTGCGTCGTCAACTACCGCAGGTTCGCAATATGCGGTAACCGGTCACATAATAGGCGGTAAAGATTTCGGCGGAAATTTACTTCATATCAACTCCCACGAGGCGGTTGACAACCACAACGCACAGACGGCAACGGGCGTGGATTTCAAGGACCTCGGTTGGTCGTCGAGAATTTGGGACTTAAGCGAAACACTTCCCACACTCAAACAGGTTCCCGACTACGATTATATTGCAGTAACGGTAGTATTTGGCGACTCAAATAAAGTGGAAGGTTCGGGAGCTAAGCTTTACGAATTAGACGGCTACAATTCAATGGCTGCCTCCGAAGTGATTCCCCGCTACCTGACTGCAGATAACGGTAACCGCTCGTACGGATATTTCTTTGACAGCGCTCTGACAATCCCCGTGCCTACCGGTTACGTTCCCACGGGCGTGGTTACGCTTTACGTCGGCTTTGCGGACTATTCCAAAGTTGCAGGCACATATTATTTCAGAACGCAGAGCGGTTCGTCCTCTGTACGCGTCATTCTTACGGCTGACGGCGAAATGAACTTTTCAAGCGGCGCGCTGACTTACACAACGCAGTATATGTTTGATGGTACGAACATTATATTAAACGCAAGTCCCGCAACAGTTATAGACGTACCCAACAGCAACAACGGCAACAATAACACGCCTACGACTTACACAAGTTATACCGTTCCCGCAATGGCTGTTTATTCGGACGGCGGCGAACTCGAATTTGTGTATTCACTATATATAAGCAATGCATTGTACAGATATACGGTTGCAGCCGTTGAAGAGAGCCATTCTGTTTCGGGCGTTTATTACAGCAGCGTCAGCGGCGCACCCGAATACACCTTCTATAAAGACGGTAGCGGTATAAAAGGCACGCTTGACCGTTTCACATATACGAAAAACGGTAATGACATTGAAATAACCTATTCGGCAACGCAGACCGAAAGCGCGACGCTGTCGGGTTCGACAATAACTATAAACAACGTGGCGCACACAGCATACGATAAGCTTACGGGCAAGTGGGTAACTTCGGCGCACACGCACGAATCTTTCGAGTTCGACGGCAAGGGCGGTTGGAAGTATAAATACGCTTTGTATAACGACGCGGGCGTAGAACTCAATCCCAAAGCAACCGCGCAGGGTACTTATACCTTTGCTGAAGGCGTTGCAACCCTTCAAACGGACGGCGGTGTTTACGCTACCGTTACAGTCACAGAAGAAGGTTTCCTTAAATTAAACGGAGGTAAGACATATTACAGGGAAAACAGTTTTGTAGGCACCTGGACTTATACGAGCTTACACAATCCTACAACCGTTACTTTCTACGGAATAGGGCTTGACGGCTACGGCAAAGTTCACGTTTCGCACTTAACGGATATGGCTTACGGAGATGACGGCGAATCTTCGTATAACGGACTTGATATGCTGTACGAAGTAGAGGGCGGTATAGCTTATATCTATTACGGCGATATACTTTACGGACAGCTCAGCTATTCGTATGCAAGGGGTACGCTTGACGGCGTTATGTACCTTTCGGAAAACGCGGCGGAGGCGTCGACCGTAATGTTCTGCCTGTACGACGTATACTACGGCAACTGGGTAGAGAGCACTGAAGAAGTTACGCCCTTTGAAAGCGTTAAGTTTAACGGACTCGGCAGTTACGATATCCCCGGTGTAGTGGACGCATATTCGAGAGTGCGCGGCACAATCAGCATAGGCGGCAGCACGGTTTCGGTAACCTACAAACTCACCCATTCGCTTACGGAAGGCAAGTTCACCTATAACGGAACGGAGTACACGCTTTCCTATAACGAAACGGACGGCACCGTTACGGTATCGGACGGAACGAACACTTATACGCTTGAAAAAGCTCAGGCATAATCATAATAAATAAAAAAGAAGGGTACTGAACGGTTACCCTTCTTGACACTATAATCACCTCGGAGGTAAATAATGACAAAGAATTTGAGACGTCTGGCATGCGTCTGCCTTACTGCGGTAATGGGCGCGTCGCTTATAACAAGCCACGCACTTGCGCTTGCCAACGGCAAAGATAAGCTTGAAAGCGGGGTAAAGAACGTTAATTTCGACAACGTTACGGGCACGATGGACCTTTCCTCTATCGTACTCAATAACCTCAGTCCCTCTGTTTTAGCCAATGCGGGGCTGTCCTCGGTTGACCTTTCAAAGACGGCCGACTATACCGTAATAGTAGAGTTGGACGAAAAGTCCGTCCTTGAAGTGACCGAAGATAAGGTTACGGTGACGGATTATCTTTCGACTTACGCGGGTAAAAGCACCCTCGGTAAAATCAGCAATTCGCAGAAGAGTCTGTTAAACAGCCTTAAATCGGCGGGCATAAAATATACGCTTAAGCGCAGTTTTTCAACCGTTATGAACGCCGTTGCGCTTACGCTTAATTATTCCGACCTGCAAAAGCTCAATAAAATTTCGGGCGTTAAAAGCGTTGTACTTTCGTCGTCGTATGAGTACCCCAAGGCTGTTGAAACCCAGGATATAACAATTGCCACCAACGACAGCAACATTTACGGAACGGGTATTTATAACTCCGAGGAAACGATAGAAAAGTACGGCGTGGACGGCAGCGGAGTAGCGGTTGCTATTCTCGATACCGGTCTTGACTACACGCACGAGGCGTTTAAAGACGAACCCAAAACTGTAAGATACACAAAATCCGACATCGCGCAGAAGATAAACAATGCAAAAACTTCGGACGACGTAAAGTTTATGGCGCAGGAAAAGTCGGGCACTACAGTAACTGCCGACGACGTGTACGTAAGCGCAAAGGTACCCTTTGCGTACGACTATGCGGACGACGACGCGGACGTTTACCCTTCGTATTCCAACCACGGCACGCACGTTGCGGGTATTGTTGCCGGTCAGGCGGATTCCTATAAAAATAAAGACGGACAAATAGAAGTGGACAGGGAAGGCAATAAAATCCCCTTCCGCGGCGTAGCTCCCAACGCACAGCTTGTAATCTGCAAGGTATTCACCGACGACTTTTCAAGCAAGGACTTGGGCGGTGCGGTAACCGAAGATATTCTTGCCGCACTTGACGACTGCGTAAGTCTTGGCGTTGACGTCATTAATATGAGCCTCGGTTCAGCAGCAGGTTTCTCTTCCATCTGTATAAAGAACGACGAGTACGGCCTTAACGATACCGAAGGTCAGCAAATGAACGAGGTGTACAACAGAATTAAGAACGCGGGCATAAGCCTGATCTGCGCGGCAAGCAACGAGTTCAGCTCGGGCTACGGCAGTGCGTTCGGTACAAACCTTGCGTCCAATCCCGACTCGGGTACGATAGGTTCGCCTTCGACTTTCGACGGCGCTATGTCCGTAGGCAGTATCAACGGTCAGCTTGCACGCTATATGACCGTCGACGTTAATGATACGGAAACCCCGATATACTACCTTGAATCTAGCGACGAAAACTCTGTTTCCTATGACTTTTTGAAGACTATGCTTGAAAAGTACGGCAACGGAACTAATAAAATAAGAGCTAAATACGTAATAGTCCCCGGCAGAGGCGAGGCTGCGGACTATACTTCGAGAATACAGAACCTTTTAAAAGACGACAGCGAAGGCCCCGTAATTGCGGTAATAAGGCGCGGAAGAACGACATTCCAGGACAAAATCCGCCTTGCAATGGATATGGGCGCGGATGCGGCTATTTTAGCAAATAACGTTGCCGGTTCCATAAGAATGTCGCTCGGCGATATCGAAGACCCTATCCCCGCGGTGTCCGTAACGATGGACGCGGGTACGGTTCTTGATTCGGCGGCGTCAAAGTCAAACGGCGTAGGCTATATAAACATCAACGCGGACAATCAGGCAGGCCCCTTCATGAACGACTATTCGTCCTGGGGCGTAACTACCGACTTAAATCTTAAACCCGACATAACGGCGCACGGCGGTGAAATAACTTCCACGGTACCCGGCGGCTATGCAGAGCAGAGCGGTACTTCGATGGCGTCGCCCAACTTTGCGGGCTTTGTGGCGCTTTTCCGCAGCTATTTACTGAGAGAACAGCCCGCGCTTAAAGATAATCCCAAGGCGCTTACAAGACTTATAAATCAGCTGACAATGAGTACGGCGACGGTCGTAAACGATTACGACATTCTTCCCTATTCACCCCGCAAACAGGGTTCGGGACTTGCAACTCTTGCAAACGTATTCACGACAAAAGCTTATCTTTCCACGATAGAGGGAGTGGAATACGGCGCGGAGGACAACAGACCCAAGATTGAACTCGGCGACGACAAGAATAAGAACGGCGAATATACATTCTCGTTCTATGTAAACAACTTCGGCAACGCGCCCCTCGAATTTGAACTCGGCTACAAATTTATGACTGAAACGCTTTCCTCCGACGGCTTGTCCGTTGCGGAAAAGGCGCATATGCTTACCGATAACGACGCTAAGTGGACGGTAAACGGTGAGACAAAAAAGACGGGCGACACAATAACAGTTCCCGCGAATACCAATATAAACAGCATTGACGAAAGCAATAACGCCGCAGGCAGCGGTCAATACAAAATTACCGTAACGGTAAGCCTTTCCGCGGCAGAAAAGCAGTACATTGAAAGAAGTTTCGTAAACGGTATGTTCGTAGAAGGTTTCATAACCCTCAACTCCGGGACGAGCGGACAGAAAGACGGACAGTGCAACCTTTCGCTCCCGTTCATGGGATTCTACGGCGACTGGTCGGCTGCGCCAATGCTCGACTACGACTGCTTTGAAATTTCAAAGTTCAAGCAGGATACTTCGTATATTCACGACGAAGACCGCCCGCAGGCTCAGGTATGGGCTACGCAGGCTTATGCGGAATACTACAACGCTCAGTACTCCGTCCCTCTCGGCGGGTACATGTACACTCAGAACGAGCACGCAGACCAGATTTATACCACCGAAGAATATTGCGCTGTTTCGTGCTATAACGAATATATCGACGCGGAAAGCAATCAGAACTATCTGACGACCACGACGATTAAGGCGCTGTATGCAGGTCTTTTAAGAAACGCGGAAGTCGTAAGCTACGTGCTTTCGGACGCTGTAACTGGCGAAGTGCTCTTAAAAGATTACAAGTACAGGGTCAGCAAGGCTTATGCAAACGGCGGCAGCGCCGTTCCCGCGAACGTCGAACTCAACCTCAGCCCTTCCGAACTCGGACTTTTAAACAACGGCAAATATAAGCTTGATTTTGCTTTCTATTTTAAAGCGGACGGCGTGGGTAAGGACGTGAAGGACGAGGATACCTTCTCGATGACCTTCTACGTAGACTACGAGGCGCCCGTCTTAGAGAGCGCAAAAATACGTTACTACGACTATAAGGAAAACAACAAGGACAAACAGAGAATTTACCTCGATTTGGCCATTTACGATAATCACTATGCGCAGTCGGTAATACTCTGTTATGCCGACACGCAGGATGACGAAACAAAGCTTATTCTTGCAACGGAATACGTTACTCCCATATACAATGCGGTTAAAAACGGCACATCTAATGTTTCGATTGAAATAACCGATATTTACGAAAAGTATAAGAACAGTCTTTATATTCAGCTTGACGACTATGCGCTCAACCACAGCGTTTACCAGTTAAAAATAGACAACACTTCGTCGCTCCCCGATACATTTGAAATAAAAGAGGGCAGCGAGATAACGATAGGCGTAAACGAAAGCCGCAAGTTAAGCCTGAATTACGAAGGCGACGCTAACATTTCAGACTTCACCTGGAACTCTTCCAACCCCCTGCGCGTAAGCGTTAAAAACGGCGAAATATTCGGCTTATCCGCAGGCACCACAAACGTTACGGTAAGCAACGGAAGAACAACACGTTCGATAAGAGTTACCGTTAAGGAAAGCGATATTACTTTACCTCTTCCGTCCATCTCCTTCGGACTTATAGAAACGGCGGAAGAAGGACTTAAAAACGCGTCCGGCGCGGTTAAAGTATACGCGGGCAAGACGTTTGAACTTGAAGTCGTAACAGACCCCTGGTACTATCCCGTTTCAAATCTTCAGATAAACTGGAAGACTAGCAACAACGCTATTGCGTCGGTTACGCCAAATAATGCAAAGGGCAGCACGGCGACGGTAGTCACACACGGCGAAGAAGGTTCGGCGACTATTACCGCGGTAATTGTTGAGGACGGCAAAGAAACGCTGTACGCAACCACGGTTACTTTAATGGTTCAGGATCCCTTCAAGGTACAGAACTTTGTGCTTACCGACTACAACGGCCCCGGCGGAACGGTTCGTATCCCCGACGATGAAAACATTATGTACATCGGCGAGGAGGCGTTCAAGAACGACAAGACGATAAAACGCTTGATTATCCCCAAGACGGTAGTCGAAATAAGAGAGAGGGCGTTTGCAGGTTGTACAGAACTCGAAGAAATATACTTCATCAAAGCTCCCGAGGACGAAGGGTATTCTGACGACCTTGAAACGGTAATACCCGATTCCAACCTCAGCGTAATAAATGCGTACGCGTTCCGCGGTTGTACAAAGCTTAGACTCGTCGACTTTACAAACGTAAAGGTCGCAACCCTTGTTTACGGCGCGTTTGCAAACTGTACTTCGCTTAAAACTGTTAAGAAGATGAGTGCGCTCGGCACGGTCAACGACTTAGCATTTGCAGGCTGTACTTCGCTTGAAGAGGTTGACATTAGCGGACTTCATTCGGCAGGCTCGTACGTGTTCAGCGGCTGTACTTCATTAAAGTCAGTCAAAACCGACGTCTATTCTTCAATCGGCGAAGGTATGTTCAGCGGATGTATAAGACTTGACAATGTTGATATTAAAACTTCAACCGTCGGTGCGCGCGCGTTCTACGGATGTTCAAGCCTTTCAAATCTCACATTCGGTGTGGATAATATAACCCTCGGCGATCAGGCGTTCTACAACTGCCGCTCGCTTACAAGCGTAACACTTCCCTCGGGCGAAGTAAGACTGGGCGATCAGGTATTCCCCGCAGGCATTGAAATTATCGGCGGTGAAAACGGCGCGGTTTATAAGGGCAATAAGCTTATCATTGCACCTTCCACGATAAATTCCACGTTTACTATAAAGGAAGGCACGACGGAAATAAGCGCATACGCATTTGCGGGCAGCAGGCTTGCCGACGACGTTACAAGCATTGTTGTGCCCGACAGCGTACAAATAATAGGAGAGGGCGCGTTCGCACATCTCATGATGCAAAGCATAACTCTCCCCGCAGGACTTAAAGAAATTCCCGATTATCTGCTTTACGGCTGTTCGCGTTTAAGCAGCGTTAAAATCCCCGAGGGAGTAACGGCTATCGGCGCAGGCGCGTTTGAAGGCTGTATCGCTCTCAAAGAAATTACGGGCTTTGAGAACAACTCAAGCCTTACAAGTATCGGCAGTCACGCATTCACCAAGTGTGAACAACTTAAAGCGGTAACTCTTCCCGCAAACGTAAAGACGCTGGGCGACGAAGTGTTCGCAGGCTGTACCGAACTTACGGAAGTTAACTTCCCCGCAATCACAAGGCTCGGCGCTTACACCTTCGGTATGGCTATGCAAAACGGAAACGTGTCTTCGTGCGGAAAGCTTGAAACCGTGACTTTTGCCCCCGAGGCAACCACGATAGGCGTTAACACGTTCTTCCCCGGCGCGGTATACGACAGCAACTATATTGCACATCCGCTCAGAAGCGCGCTTAAAAACGTAACCCTTCCCGAAAGCATAACGGAAATACCCGACAGCACGTTCTACTATTGCAGCGAGCTTGAAAGTATCGACCTCAAAAACGTTACAAAAGCAGGCGAATACGCGTTTGCAAACTGCACTTCGCTTGCAGACGTTAAGGGAATTGACAAATTGACGGACATCGGCGCTTATGCGTTCTCCAACTGTTTCGCGCTTACGGAGCTTAACCTTACCGAGGCGCGCAACATCGGCGCTTATGCGTTCGATATGATTGATAACAACGGTTCGTACACTTCCGTAAAACTGACCAAAGCAGAAAATATAGGCAACTACGCCTTCTTCGGCGGCAAGGAAACAACCGTAACACTCCCCTCAACGCTCAAAACTTTGGGCTATGCGGTATTCACGGGTTCGCCCAACCTTACCGCGGTAAACATTTCGGGCAGCAGCTTATTCAAGTCGGAGCAGGGTGTTTTATATCGCAACGTAACCAACGTATTTACGAATAAGACCTTTACCGAACTTATGACCTACCCCGCGGCAAAGAGCGGTGATAGCTATACCGTTGCCGAAGGCACGATTTCCATTGCCTCGTATGCGTTTGCAAGCCTAGGCGGAAATCTTAAAACAGTTATTCTTCCCTATTCGTTGCAGTCGATAGGCGCGGGGGCTTTCGTTGAAAGCGGAATAGAGCATTACTCCTTCACAAGCTACAACGCACCCGTACTTCTCAGCGAAAACCTTATGGAAGAAGTCGCCGTAGACAGCCTTATCACTAACCTTCAGACTTATTACACGCTGTACTACAGGAACTTCGAGAGCGCGTTTGCAAATTATTCCAACATATTCGAGCGCCCTGCAAAAAGCACGCTTAAGATAACTTATCCCAAGAACGGCGTCGGCTACGATAATTATGTGTTTGCACGCTACTTCGGCGACAAATTATCGGGCGCGGAAGTTATGGAAGAGGATGCTTACACGTTCAGGACGGCAATGGACGACCTGCTTGCAGAGCACGGCGAGAATATCGTAACCAAGGTGAACGGCTGGCTCAACCTCGAAGTAAACGACACAAACAAGGCAACGGTTGCAAACTTCTCCGATAAGGTGAAGGACGCGCACCGTATGTACAACAATATCAAGACCGAGTCGCAGCTTGCCATTCTCAACGAGGGCAAGGAGGAAAATTACTATTACAATCTGCTTGCCTCGATAGAGGACGCGTTAAAGCCCGTCAAGGCAAAGTTCGGTATTGCAGTTAAGGTCGATTCCATTAAACTCGGCGAGGACAGCAATTACAAGACCGAATACAAAGAGGGCGAGGCGTTTGACGCTGCCGGAATTGTGATAGTAGTCACCTACGACGACTATTCAACGCAAATAATTACCGCAGACCAAATAAAGGTTATCTCAGACTATGCTGGAAGTTTGACTGAACTTGATAAATATGTTATGATAGAATACGAAGGAGCAACCTACCGTGTTCCCGTAACGGTAACCGCCGGCGGCGGAAATAATACGGACGGCGGCTCAATCGGTTTAATCATAGGCTGTGTATGCGGCGGCGTCGGACTTTTAGCTGTTGCAGGCGCTGTAGTGCTTGTTCTCCTTCTCAGAAAGAAGAAGGCAAATGCAGGAATACAGGAAATCAAGGCCGAAAAACCCGAAGAAGAGGCGACTATAGCAAAGGTCGAGTCCGAGGGTACTGAAAACGCGGATAAAGAAGAAAATGAAAACAAAGACGAAAATTAAACTTATCACAATTTTAATTGCAGTTCTGGCGTGTACGCTTATCGCGGGCTGTCAGGTAGGGCGCGAAACCTACCAGCAGTACGTAGACAGGAACAATTTATCCTGTCACATAACCTACTACGCAAACGGCGGGTTGTTTGAAACAAGACAGAACAAAAAAGAAGTCTACTACAAACCCGACACTTACGCCATTAATATAGGCGTGGACGATTTGGGCAGCAGCGACGTGGAAGTTCACCGCGACGGTTACGTCTTAAAAAACTGGTGCTATGCGCTTTCCGAGAACGGTAACCTTGTTTATGAGGACGCCGAAAAGACAATCGTAAAGACGGGTTCGGCGTTCGACTTCACCAAAAAACTGAGCGCGTCAACGGAAATTTCCCTGTACGCAACCTGGGTTTTGGACGTTCAGATTGAAATTCATCTTGCGGGGCAAAACTCCGTAACGGTCAAAGACGGTGAAACCACTAAAACCGTCGCTCCCGGTGAAGAGCTTACGCGCAAGACCTTCGGCAAAGCTACGCAGATATTCATTACGGACAGCGCGCCTGTCGAAAGTACGGACAGCACATTCCTTCAGTATTTCACCGACGCCGAATGTACAAACGCTTTCGACGGACTTGCGGTAAAGCCCACGGAAGAAAATGCGCCCAACGTTGTCATATACGCGCAGTATATGTCGGGCATCTATACCGTGGTGAAGAATAAGACGCAGGCCGTCAAGATGTTCAGCTCAATGGGCTCGGGTAAGTACTATATCTATAACGACATAGATATGGAAGATTCCAGAATAAGCATTGCGCGCACAAACTGCACTATCGAAAGCAAAGAAAACGTAACGATTTCCAACCTTGTGGTAAACAGTCAGGGTTCTTCGGGCAGTTACTCTGTTTTCGGCGTGATAGGAAGTAAAGCGGACATTAAAAACATTACCTTTGCAAATATAAAGGTAACCTACTCTATAAGAGGCGCTAACAGTGCGTCCAGACCCAACATCGTCAATATTTACGCAGTATGCCACGATATAGAGGACGGCGCCAAATTTGAAAACGTAGTTATCAAAAACGTTGAAATGACCGTAACTGCGGGCGAAAACGTTCAGATAACGAATATGCTTGGCAACAAAACGGACAACTGGCTGTTCGGTAAACAGGTAAGCGAAGGTCAGACTTACACAGACGCACAGTTTAAAGAAACTTACGGCGGTTTAACCGTTGAAAGTTCTTCAATCACCGTTACCGTAAACAGCGTACCTGTAATATCGGCGTCGGTACAATAATTCAGAAAAAACCTTGGAGGTTAGTTATATAATGAACAAATTCTTGAAAAGAGCAATAAGCATCGGCTTATGCGCAAGTATGGGCGTTTCGGTAGTAGCCATGTCGGGTTGCAAACAGCCGCTCGATGCGGAAACGCGCGAACTTAAATTATCCACAGCAGCGCTTGACGGTAACTTCAACCCCTTCTTTTACACATCGCTGACTGACGGAAATATGGTTTCCATGACGCAGCTCCCCTTAATCACGGGCGACGCTGAAGGAAAACTCGTTTGCGGTGAAAACGAGGCTTGCGTAGCGCTCGACCAAAAGACAACTATGTACGATGCAAACGGCAACGTAATGGCAACGGGCGGCAGTATGCAGGGCAAAACCGAATACGAGTACGTCATTAAAAACGGCATCAAATTCAGCGACGGTCAGCCCCTTACCATTAAGGACGTGCTTTTCAACCTGTACGTTTACCTTGATCCCGCATATACCGGTTCCACAACACTGTACTCGGTCGATATTGTTGGACTTAACGCATACCGTATGCAGGATCCTAACGCTCAGGACGGCAGCCTTGCCGACACCGACGAGTCCTTCCGCGGCGACGCGCAGGACAAAATCAACAGCCTTATCCGCTGGGCAACAAACGAGATTAACAGCGTAGACGAGGATGATTTAAATACGGTTAAAACCAAATATAAAGAGGAAATAGAAAGCGACTGGACGGCGATAGAGTCAAACTGGCACGAATCGTATAAGGACAGTTACCGTTTCACGGAGGCATGGCAGGCTTACCTTTTACAGGAAGGTATAATTTCCGTTCAGACAAAACTTAATGCAAACGGTTCCTATTCGCAGATTTATGACGACACTAACGGCAACGGAAAGAAGGACGACGGCGAACTTTACTATACCACCCTCGACCCCGAGCAGGACGGCGCACAGAAGGGAACGGTAGTACATCAGCATATTATAACTGAAGTTAATAACCACGTTTCGCAAAATCTTTCAAAATATATGGCTGATAAAAATGTTTCCTCAGAGGCTGCAACGCTTGCCCTTCAGCGCGAGGCTTGCATTAATCTCGTATATGACGCCAACACACAGAGAAATATGATTGACGACGTGCTTATGTACTGGGCAACGGGAAACGACGTTCTCAACGAGTTCATCGGTCAGGCGCGTACCAAATACTATGAAGATCTGAGAGAAGATAACGGCGGTCTTCGTGTTCCGACCATTAAGGGTATCACCACCTACAAGACGTCGGAATTCAACGGCAAAAACCTCGGTGCGGAACACGACGTTTTAAAGATAACCATTAACGGTATCGACCCCAAAGCCCCTTACAACTTTGCTTTCTCCGTTGCGCCTATGCACTATTACTCGGGCACATATAACGGCGTTAACTACGTTACAGAGGCGAACGGCGTTGACAAGTTCGGCGTTCTTATGGGTGACAAAAACTTCTATGACAACGTAGTTCAGACTCTCGATAAAAACGGACTTCCCATGGGTGCGGGCGCATACAAGGCGGCGGCTCAGCACGCAGGCGACAAAGTAGACAGGACGACGTTCCTTTCCAACAATATAGTTTACTTCGAGCGCAACGAGCACTTCACAACGGTTGGTTCGGGCATTGAAAATGCTAAAATTAAGAAAGTAGTCTACAAGGTTATGCGCGACGAGGAAGTTGTTTCAGGACTCAAAACGCAGGAAATCGACTACGGCGAACCTAACGCAACCCCCGGCAACCAGAACGAAGTTAACTCCATAAGCAACTTGCAATCCAATTCTTACAAGACCGGCGGTTACGGCTATATCGGCATTAACCCCAAGTTCGTACCCGACAGAGCGGTAAGACAGGCTATAATGAGAGCGATGGACGTTAACCTTATAATAAAGAACTATTATACCTCGGCGCTTTCAGAGCAGATTTACAGACCCGAATCCACCACGTCCTGGGCATATCCTCAGGGGGTGAAGGAGTACGCTGATATAGCATACACTACGGAAGATCAGGTAATTATCGACCTTGTCGAAGGTGCCGGCTACAAGAAAGGCAGCGATGGCGTCTATGCAAAGGGTTCATCGCGTCTTGAGTTTACGTTCACAATCGCGGGCGAATCTACCGACCACCCTGCATATGCAATGTTCCTCGACGCTAAAGAAAGACTTGAAAAGCTTGGCTTTAAAATCAACGTAGGTCCCAACGTTCAGGCGTTAAGACTTATGAATTCGGGTTCACTTGCGGTATGGGCGGCTGCGTATACTTCGGCGTCCGACCCCGACCTGTATCAGATTTATCATAGAGACAGTAAAGCTACCAGCGTTAACAACTGGAACTACAGCGGTATTTTAAACGACACTACCGGTAAATTCTCCTATGAATATAGTGTAATCGACCGCCTCAGCACATTGATTGACGAGGCTCGTGAAACTCTTCAGCAGTCCGAGCGTGAAGTTATATATGCACAGTGCTACGATGAGATTATGGACCTGGCGGTAATTCTTCCCACCTATCAGAGAAGAGACCTGTACGCATTCAATAAGGACGTTATTAAAGCAAGTTCGCTTAACCTCGGCGATACCTGCTCATGGCGTATGGGCCCCATAGCAAAGCTTTGGGAAGTTGAATACGTTTAATTTAAATTGCTTTTCCGTACGCCCCTCAAAAGGGGTGTGCGGAAGTAAAAGTTTAAGGATAAAGTATGTTTAAGTATATTATAAAAAGAATATTACTGTCGCTATTGGTGCTTTTCGGCGTATCGGTAATTCTGTACTTTCTTTTAAGACTTATGCCCGTCAACTACGTTATGGATAAATTCCTTCCGCAGATAAGTCAGGGCAATATGACGTGGGAAGATTTAGGCAGAATTATGAAACTTTACGGTTTCGACCTTGTTATGTTCGAGGACGAAAACGGTACAATGCTCGGTGAAGTAGACAACAGTTTCGGCAGTATATTCGTGGGCTACTGGCAGTGGCTTGGAAACTTCCTTTCGGGGGATATGGGTACTTCATTCAAATATGCGGAACCCGTAAACGAAATTATTGCAAACAAAATGGGCATATCTTTCGGTATTTCGTTCGTATCGCTCATTATTCAGGTTGCAATTGCAATCCCCCTCGGAATCAAGTGCGCCTGCAACCAGTACGGCAAGTTCGACTATATCACAACCGTAGTATTTATGACCCTTACGGCGTTCCCTTCGTTCTTCCTCGGCAACATGGTAATCAAGTGGTTTGCCGAAGATTTGGGCTGGTTCCCTACGGGCAGACTTAATTCGGGTATGGATTTGCCCGGTATAGCAGGTTTCGGCGATATGCTGTGGCACCTCGTTCTTCCTATGTTCGTGCTTACGATACTCAGCATAGGCTCGCTTATGAGATACACCCGTACAAACACACTGGAAGTACTCAACGCAGACTACATAAGAACGGCGCGCGCTAAGGGACTTTCGGAAGGTAAAGTCGTTTACAAGCACGTTTTCAGAAACACTATGATTCCCCTTGTAACGGTATTGGCGGCAACTCTGCCCACGCTTTTCGGCGGTGCTATGATCACCGAAGAGGTGTTCAGTATCGACGGTATAGGCAGAACGGCTTACAACGCATTGAAGGAGGGAGATATTCCCCTTGCAATGTGCTACAATATGTTTATCGCTTTGCTTACCGTAATAGGCACTTTGCTTGCAGACCTCATGTACGCGGTAGTAGACCCGAGAGTCAAGCTCGGAAACTAAGGAGGGCATTATGGAAGATAACAACGAAGAGTTAGTTACAACTGACGAAGTCAGTGTGAAAGAAAACTTCAACGATAACCTCCACGGTGAAAACCTTACGGAAAGAGCTAAGGTTCTTTCCCCCGGTATGACCGTAGTAAAGCGTTTTTTCCGTTCAAAGCTGTCCGTTATAGGTTTAACCGTACTTATTATCCTTTTTGTTTTCTCCTTCTTCGGCCCGCTGTTCTCACCGTGGAACGCCTCCGAAGGTACTGTAAGGGACTACAATAAAGACCTCATTAAAGATAACTACACTATATTCCGTATAGAATACACGGGCGCCGACGGTCAGACGTACGAGGCGTACGATATAACAATCGACACCCCCGAATACGTCATTTTGGGTGATATAAACGGTTCGCACCTTATGGGTACGGATAACTACGGCTACGACGTTATGACGCGCCTTATGTACGGCGGAAGAGTTTCGCTTACGATAGGCTTTGTCGTAATTATTATAGAAACGCTTTTAGGCGTTCTCTTAGGCGGACTTGCGGGCTACTTCGGCAAATGGGTGGACCAGCTTATAATGCGTATAGTCGATATTTTAAGCTGTATTCCCACGCTGCCCTTAATGCTCATTCTGTCCGTTGTATTCACAAATATTTTCGACGTATCCAAGCTGTATTATATGATGGGTATTCTGTGCCTTATAGGCTGGCCGGGAACGGCAAGACTTGTGCGCGGACAGATACTGTCCCTCAGAGAGCAGGAGTTTATGCTTGCCGCAAAGTGCTCGGGCTTATCCACTTCCAAAAAGATATTCAAGCATTTAGTTCCCAACATAATTCCACAGCTTATAGTTTCAATGACTTTAGGACTCGGCAGTATTATACTTACCGAGGCGACGCTCGGATATCTGAACCTCGGCGCGCCGCTTACTACGGCAACGTGGGGCAATATGATAAACCTTGCCTCTAATCCGGAGTTCAGGCAATATTATCCCAACCTCTGGCTGGGTGCGGGTATTTGTATAACGCTTGCAATTCTCGCCTTCAATTTTGTCGGCGACGGCTTGCGCGACGCGTTCGACCCCAAGATGAAGAGGTAACGTATAATGGCTGACAACAATAAGAAAGAAATTAAAAAACACTATATAACACGCGCCGAATCCCGCAAAATCGCAAAGGAAAATTCCAAGGCGATAGCGCAGTTTGAAAAGCGCAAAAAGCGTAAGGTTCGTCCCGAAGAGTACGTAACGCAAATGAAGGACGAGAGGAACATTGTAGAGTTTGAAGACCTGCACACCTATTTCTTCTCGGATTCAGGTACGGTAAAAGCCGTAAACGGCGTAACGTTCTCCGTTCCCGCAGGTTCTACAGTCGGCGTCGTCGGCGAGAGCGGCTGCGGCAAAAGCGTAACTTCGCTTTCGTTAATGCAGCTTGTGCAGGCTCCCAGCGGACAGATTGTAAGCGGTTCGATAAGGTTCCGCGCCGATATGTTCAAGCTTGACGAAAAGGGCAAAAAAATACCCGTTTACGAAAAGTATACCGACGAAAACGGCAAAGAATGGACAAAGGTAGATGAAAAGGGCAAACCCGTCATCCGCAAAAACGAGCTGGGCGGAAATATGTACGAGATGGAAACCCAGGTAGTCGACATCGCGAAAATGCCCACCGAAGCTATGCGTACCATACGCGGAAGGGAAGTCGCTATGATTTTCCAGGAGCCTATGACCTCTTTGAACCCCGTGTTCACCATAGGAAACCAGCTTGACGAAGTTGGCAGACTTCACATTGAAGGAATTTCAAAACAGCAGGTAAAGGCAAGAAGTATCGAAATGCTCCAGCTTGTCGGCATTGCCGACCCCGAAGGCGTTTACAAAAAATTCCCGCACGAACTTTCGGGCGGTATGCGCCAAAGGGTTATGATAGCGATTGCACTTTTGTGCAACCCCAAGCTTATAGTAGCAGACGAACCCACGACCGCGCTTGACGTTACTATTCAGGCGCAGATACTCGATTTACTCCGCGACATCAAGGGCAAAATTAACGGCTCCATAATGCTTATAACGCACGATTTGGGCGTTGTTGCCGAAATGGCGGACTACGTTGTAGTTATGTACGCAGGCAAAGTAATTGAAATGGGCACGGCTGCCGACATTTACGATAATCCCCTTCACCCCTACACGATTGGTTTGCAGAAGAGTAAACCCACCGTCGACAAAGAGGCGGATTCTCTGTACTGCATCCCCGGTTTCGTTCCCAACCCTATTAATATGCCCAACTACTGCTACTTCCGCGACAGGTGCGAAAAGTGTATGGAAAAGTGTTCGGGCGAGTACCCCGGACTTATAAAGGTGTCGGATACGCACAGCGTTTCCTGCTACCTGTACGCAGGCGAGGAGGTAAAAAATGGCTGATAATATAGTCGACGTAAAGCCCGTAACCGAGAGGGAGTTCCTCGAAGTTGAAAACCTGAGCAAATACTTCCCCGTCGGTTTCGATTTTTTCGGCAGACCCAATAAATTTTTAAAGGCTGTGGACGGCGTTTCGTTCAAGCTCAAAAAAGGTAAAACGCTGGGTATAGTCGGCGAAAGCGGCTGCGGAAAGACGACTATGGGCAGAACGCTTTTAAGGCTTTACGACATCACAAGCGGCGACGTATATTTCAAGGGAC
>JAIDSQ010000114.1 GCA_029061155.1 Clostridia bacterium | reverse complement strand
TAAAGGTCTTTGCAACGTTTACGGAAACCTGACCCATGATGGAATCGACGGTTAAAAGAATTTACGTAACGTCAACTCCCTTTTTGATGTTTTCAAGCTCCTGCATCAACGCCTCGTCAATTTCCAATCTGCCCGCGGTATCGATGATAACCGTGTCGAAACCCATTGACTTAGCGTGTTCAACAGCCTGCTGCGCCGTTTTTACGGGGTTTTGCGTTCCCTTTTCAAAAACTTCCGCACCCGCGTTTTTACCAACTACTTTAAGCTGGTTTATAGCCGCGGGACGGTAAATGTCGCACGCAACCAGAAGGGGCTTTTTACCGCTCTTTTTGAGATTGACGGCAAGCTTTCCGCAAAGAGTCGTTTTGCCCGCGCCCTGAAGTCCGCACATCATTATGACCGTGGGAGGTTTGGGCGAGACGATAAGCTTTTGGTTTGACGAACCCATTAAAGCGATAAGCTCGTCGTTTACTATTTTAATAACCTGCTGCGCGGGGTTAAGGCTTTTGATAATTTCCTGCCCGACAGCCTTTTCCGAAACTTCGGCGCAGAACTGCTTTGCAACCTTTACGTTGACGTCCGCCTCTAAAAGCGCCACGCGCACTTCGCGCATAGCCGTCTTTATTTCAAGCTCGGTAAGCCTTCCGCGCTTTGTAAGCTTGGAGAATATGTGATTTAATCTTTCGGATAGTGAAGAGAATGCTCCCATTGCGCCTCCTTATTCTTCTCCCGTCTTTTTCCTGCCGTACACCTCTATAGTATAGTCATTATATAAAGGTGCGGAAAGTTCGGGGTCTTTAAGGACTTTTTCCACGTCCGCAGAATAGTCCTTGTCCAATATATCTGATAGTCCGTCAATTTCTTTGGTAAATTCGGGGTGCGCGGCTTTAAAACTTTCCGCCCACTTGCCCGCGTCCGTCATCTTAAAGGAATGTTCAAGCGACGCCGCATGAAGTCTTTCAAGGATATGCAGTTTTCTTTCAAAGCCTTCAAGCTGTTCTTTACAGCCCTTAAGGCAGTCGGAAACGGCTTGTCTCGATATGCCCTTTTCGGCTGCTATTTCCGAAACTGTCAAATCAAGATTGAAGTACATATCCGTTATTTCCCTGCGGGTATCAGTAAGAAGTCCCTGATAAGTATCCCACAGCGAGATAAATGAAAACTTATTCTGCATACACATATATTAATATATTCTACCCATCTTGTCAAGTATTTTTACTTGACTTTATGTTAATTTTTTTGTTAGTCATTCACCATAATTATTAATTTATTAACATACTTTGCGTGAAACTTTAAAAAAAATTTTTGGTATTGACTAAAATGAAAGTATGTGTTAAACTATTTACCGAACTTAAAGGGGAGTGAATATTATGTGCAAAGAAATAGAAGGCGTGGTTTACGATACCGCCAATTCAACTATTGACAAAAAATTCACATACGGTGCACCCGGCGATCCTTACGGCTATGAAGAGACATTATATAAAACGAACGACGGAAAATTTTTTGTTTACACCTATGGCGGAACTTTATCCAAATATCCTACGGAAAACATTATACCGATAGAGAGGGATATGGTTAAAAACTGGATGCTTTCACACTGACGTAAAAAATTAATTCGCCCGCGCATATGCGCGGGCGAATTTCATATTTCGATTAAAAATCCGCGTTCACGGAGCGACTGTTCTATGAGGTCGAGCGTTTTTTCGCTGTCGGCGGTAACGTTGTGGTAGTGATAACCGTCGGTGACTACCATCAAAGGTTTGGACGCGCCCGACACAAGCGAGCGGTACAGCTCCTCCACATGTCTGCGGTTATACAGTCCCAGCCTTGCCGAAATTTTTCCGTACACCCTGTGGTTGACGTATATGTCCTCTATTCGCCCGCCGAGCTCTATTATAAGCGCCCCTTCGTCGACAAGCTCTTCAAAGGTATGGCGGCACTTGAAAACGCGCGTCGCCTGAGTTTTACCGCTCAACACGTAGCCGCGGTTGGTGGAAGTTATGTCGTAGCCGTTGGCGCGCAGAATGGCAATATCCTGCACTATTACCTGACGCGAAACTTCAAACCGCTCTTTAAGCACGTTGGCGGGAATGGGATTGTCGGTATTTCCCAAAAGGCTTAATATCTCTTGCCTTCGCTTTTCTCCTCTCATATTATCACCGTTTTATAAATTATCCATATATTCATGAAAATGGAGTCGCGTGAAATACAAGGCGAACGAGCACTCTCGACGGGGAGTTTACTTAAACGTAAATGACCCGAGAGAGGCGCAGTTCAACGCAGTAGTTCGCGATGAATACATTTTTATATTTTGCGTAAATTTTTGAGCGACAAATCAAGTATAGGCGCCGAATGCGTTAATGCTCCGCTCGAAACAAAGTCCACACCGCTTGCCAGAATGTTTTTTATGTTCTCTTTTGTTATGTTGCCGCTGCACTCGGTAAGCGCTCTGCCGTCAATAAGCTCGACGGCTTTTTTCATTTCCGCGGGGGACATATTGTCAAGCATAATTATGTCCGCGCCAGCCTCTACCGCCTCGCGGCACATTTCAAGGTTTTCAACTTCCACCTCGATTTTACGCACGAAGGGCGCATACTCCTTTGCAAACTTTACAGCGCGCGTAATTCCGCCCGCACCGCTTATGTGGTTATCCTTTAAAAGCACTCCGTCCGACAGGTTGTAGCGGTGGTTGCATCCCCCGCCCACCTTCACGGCGTATTTTTCAAAAATGCGCATATTGGGGGTCGTCTTTCTCGTATCCAAAAGCTTTGTCTTGCTCCCCTCCAAAAGCTTCACGGTCTCGGCGGTGTAAGTTGCAATACCGCTCATACGCTGCAGATAATTGAGCGCAGTGCGCTCGCCAGAAAGCAAAACACGCATATCGCCCGTGACGTTTGCAAGCAACATTCCCTTTTTAACGGCGTCACCTTCCTTCACGTAAAAGTCGAATTTTGTCGAACTGTCTAAAATTTCAAAGACCCTCTTAAATACGGGCAGTCCGCAAATGATACCGTCGGCTTTGGCTATAAGGTCAACCGTGCCTTCCACTCTTTGCTTGAACACGGCGTTTGTGGTAACGTCCTCGCTTGTGATATCCTCTCTTAGCGCGCTTTTGATAAATTCGTCGGCAACTATTAAGTCGGTTACGGGGTTAAGCATTTTCTATCTCCTTTAAAAGCAGTTGTTTATATTCGGAAAGCAGTTTTTCCGCGTCGCAGTATTTTTCCTTATCAAGCGCATTAACCGCGCTCTCCGCCTCGGCACGGCGCGACGGCGTGTAGTTATCAGTGATATACTCCGACGCGCGCTGTGCAAATAACAGACTTTCCAAAAGCGAATTGGAGGCAAGCCTGTTTGCACCGTGAACGCCGTTGCAGCACGTTTCACCGACGGCGAACAGCCTGTTCATCGTCGTTCTGCCCTCAAGGTCGCTGCGTATACCGCCCATAAAATAGTGCTGTGCGGGAACTACGGGCACGCACTCGTTGAAAACATCAATGCCCTCTTCGGCGCATTTGCCCACTATTGTGGGAAAGTGCGAACGTATCTCCTCTTCTGGTATGGGTCGCATATCCAGCCATACGAAGGGCGTATTGTCCTTTTTCATGCGCTTTAAAATCTCAGCGGTAACTACGTCGCGCGGTTGAAGTTCGTCGGTAAAACGGTTAAAATTCTTGTCTAAAAGGTGCGCGCCCTCGCCGCGTACGGATTCGGAAATGAGAAAACTTCTGCCAACCTTCGTCGAATACAGCGTCGTGGGATGTATCTGAATGTAATTTATGTTATCCACCGCAACGCCGTGTTTCAAGCATATCGCCACGCCGTCGCCCGTCAGTATGCGGAAGTTTGTGGACTTCTGGAAAATACCGCCTATTCCCCCGCACGCCAGAATTGTGTAATCGGATAAGATGTATTTAACTTCGCCCGTTGCCTTTTCAAGCGCGACTATACCGAAACACTCGTTGCCCGAAGTTATTATATCGAGCATAACGACCTCTTGCGCGATTTCGACGTTTTCAAGCTTTTGCACCGCCTGCATTAGTTTTGTGGTAATTTCCTTACCCGTGCAATCCTCATGGAAAAGAATACGGTTTCTGGAATGTCCCCCCTCGCGCGTGGCGCAAAGCGAACCGTCGGGGTTGCGCTGAAAATCAACGCCGATATCTATAAGCCCGTCAGTGACCGCGGGTGAATTTTTTATCATGCATTCAACGGCGGCGGGGTTGTTCTCGCCGTGACCCGCGCGCATTGTATCGTTATAATAACCGTCATAGTCGTCCTTGCCCTGCAAACGGCAAATACCGCCCTGCGCAAGATAGCTGTCGCTCTTGTCGGGCGTGCCCTTACAGATTACAAGCACGTTTTTGTCCTTCGGCAAATGCAGTGCTGCGTTAAGCCCCGCCACACCCGTGCCGACAATAATTACGTCATATCTCTCTTTCATAGCAAAAATAAGTTTACACCAAAACTTTACACCTGTCAAGTCATATGTAAACATTTTTGGAAATATTTACCTGTATAATACTGTTTGAAAATTTAAGAAATTCTTAAAGATTTACGCTTTGAAAAATGATATAATACTTTCGGAGGTTTTGTATGAAATATAATTGCCTTATTATCGACGATGAAAAACTGCTTGCGGACAGCACGGCGGAATACTTCAATCTTTTCGGCGTGAACACCGTTGCCGTGTACGGTGCGAAAGATTGCCGCAGGTTCTTAAAAGACAATACAGCCGAGCTTATCCTCCTCGATATCAATCTGGGTGACGGCAGCGGTTTCGATTTATGCAGGGAACTGAGAAAAACGACGAACATTCCCCTGCTTTTCATTTCCGCACGGACAAGCGACGACGACAAAATAGTCGCGCTCAATATAGGCGGTGACGACTACGTGCAAAAGCCCTATTCGCTCGGCGTTCTGCTTGCAAAGGTAAAAGCCGTGTTGAAGAGGTTCGGGCAAGCCGTATCCACCGGATATTCGGACGGATATCTGACCGTCAATTTTGAAACAAAGCAGGCATATGCAGGGGGCAATGCCGTAAAACTGACCGCGCTCGAATTTAAACTTTTATCTTATCTCATAGAAAACAGGGGCAAAGTCATATCCAAAAAGCAACTGTTTGAAAAAGTCTGGGAAGATAAATTCACGGGCGACGGAACGCTCAACGTGCATATACGGAGACTGCGCGAGGCAATAGAGAAAAACCCGAACACCCCCGAATATATACTGACTATCTGGGGCGACGGCTATAAATTCAGGGGTGATGATTAATGAAAAAACAACTCTTTTTAATTGCATTTATTCTTGTGTTAGTAGCCGAAATAATTGCGCTTATAGTCTTTGCCCTGCAAACGCCCGACTTTTCGCAGGATACCGTTGCAGTAAACGAAGTCGTGCAAACGGTAACGCGGGATTTTGCCTCACTCGGAGAGCATAAAAACCAAAACACCCTTGACTATGTCGTGTTGAATAATGACGGCGACCTTCTTTACAAAACAAAATCGGGGCTGTCCGAAAGCGTGAACACGGCAATCACGCACAGGGATACTATACTCGATATTACTATCGGCGACACCGTGGTAGGAAAAGTAATTATATATAACGACGGAGCGCAGACCCTGCAAGCGCAAAAGCAAACGGCAATTACCGTTTTGTCGGTTGCAATTGCAGTTCAGTGCGGAATATGCTTGAGTTACGCTGTTTATATTTACGTCAGCGTTATCAGACCCTTCCGCAAACTGAAAAATTTTGCCGAGCGCGTTGCGGGCGGAAATTTAGATATCCCGCTTGAAATGGATAAGCACAATCTTTTCGGTGCGTTTACCGAAAGCTTTGATATAATGCGTTCGGAACTCAAAAAAGCGCGCATTGACGAGGCGCAGGCAAACGCAAGCAAAAAGGAACTTGTTGCGAAACTTTCCCACGATATAAAAACGCCTGTCGCAAGCATAAAAGCCGTTGCCGAAGTCGGGCTTGCAATAACCGCCAATGAGAAAGACAAAGCCAACTATACGCAAATTATAGGCAAAGCCGATCAGATAAATACGCTTGTTACAAACCTGTTTACGGCAACGCTTGAAGAATTGCAACAGCTTACCGTGACCCCTATAAATTTGCCAAGCAGGCAAGTAAAAACAATGCTTGAAAACGCCGACTACTTGCACCGTGCAACCTGCATCTTATACACA
>JAIDSQ010000113.1 GCA_029061155.1 Clostridia bacterium | reverse complement strand
ACTTTTGAGTTATTGTCGCTCGTCTGAAATAGGTACAAAGGACCTTTATTTCCGCGCCCCTCCAAGTTTATGACAAGATTGACGTCGTCAAGCCACTGCGGGTATTCGTTTACAAGCGCCTCGCTGCCCAAAACGCCCTCTTCTTCCGCGTCTAAAATTGCAAGCTTTATTCCGTTTTTCAGATTTGCGGAAGAAAATATACGCGCAAGCTCCAACACAGTTGCAACTCCGTATCCGTCGTCAAGCGCACCGTGCGAGCCTTCGCTCGGCTCGTCGTACTTAATTTTGTATCCGCAGGAATCGTAATGCGCGACAAGCAAAACGTTCATTCCGCTTTCGCCCTCAATTTCCGCGTAAATGTTTTTGGGTTTGTATGTAAAAATCTGCTCGGTCTTTTCGTCGTAAACGTAGACGTCGTTATGCGTGATAATCTCGTTTTCCACACCGTATGAAAAAAGCGTTGACGAAATATAACTTCTTACTTCTCCCGACGCCTCCTCGTCATAAACCGAATGTTGCTTTTCAGATACGGCGAGAATGTGCGAAAGCATATTATCAAGGCAATATTGTTTACTGCTTACATTAGTAGTAAAAGTTATATTTAATACCGCAATAAGCACGGACAGAAAAACTACCGCCGCGGCAAAAATGCTTGTAAATATAATTTTACGCTTATTTTCTTTCAGATTTTTGAACTTTAGTATATTCACGGTTTACTTAATATCCTTTTCGGCATTTGCAGTTAAACTATAACATATTATCAATAAAAATACAAGCACAAAAAAAGGAAGGTTTTTGCCTTCCTTTTTTATTTTTCACGTTAAATATTACTCGTCGACTTCGGCAAAGCACGAGCCGCCGATAAATTCGCGCAGCAGCGAATTGCAGGGCACCCACTTTTCGTCCAGCTCCTTAAAGTATTTAAGGAACTTGATAAGCCTGTTTGCCATTATATAGTAAGGGCTATCCGACTTAACTTCCTGCAATGCGGGTAAGGCGTACTTTTTAAGCACGCACAGCTCATAAGTTAAGGCGGAGTTGTACACATAGTTGCAACCTTCCTGATAGGGGTAAATCCACTTGAATTCGCCCCTTCTAACGCTCGGCCACATATCGAGAGTTCTCTCCGCCGAAGCGTCACGGAACTTTTTGTCGCGGACAATTCTGCGCAAAAGCCGAATGTCGGTGTAGCTTATCGGGTTGTGGTAGTCGATATTCAATTGGAATTGAGGCGCAATGAAAATCTTGAATTTCTGATGCTTGGGTATACTGATAGACAAATCGTCGTTGAGGGCGTGTATACCCTCGATGATAATGGGCGTATTTTCGGATATCTTAGTGGGTATACCCTTCCCCGCCCTGCCTGTTCCGAAAACATAAGAGGGCAGCTCCACTTCCTCGCCGTCGATTAACGCCTGCATATGCTCGTTAAACAGCTTGACGTCCAAGGCGTTTATATCCTCGAAATCGAGTGCGCCGTTCTCGTCGACGGGGATATCCTTTCTGTCCTTGTAATACATATCCAGAGAAATGCGCAACGGATTGATTCCGCGGGACATAAGCTCTATTTTCAAACGGTTGGAAAAGGTCGTTTTGCCCGAGCTGGAAGGTCCGGCAATGCAAATCAGACGTATATTTTCAATGTCGTCGGCAATAAGCCCGCCAAGCTCGTGGAGCATACCGTTGTGCAGAGTTTCGTTGAGGTTGATAAAATCTACCGAGTCGCTTTCCTCTACGCGCTTATTCATCTTTGCAATGATTTCCGCATTGCACAGCTTTGCCCATTTATGGGCGCGCTTAAGTACTTTTGCAAAGGTAGGCTCGTCTTTGAATTCGGGAATTTGTCCTTTAGCCTCGTAACGCGGATACTGTACGATAAAATGTCCGTCGTACATAAACATATTAAAACTCTTTAAATATCCTGTCGACGGCGTCATATAACCGTACATATAATTGAGATAGTCGCCGCATTTATAGAAGTGGCATATCTTTTCCGTACGGTACTGCAAGGTCAGCGCCTTATCCGTCTGATTGCTGTTCATAAAGTAATCGTACGCCTCTTCCTTTGACAGCACCGTCTTTACAAACGGAATATCCGCTGCAACAAGTCTTTGCATTTCTGCCTTGACTGCCGTAAGCATACTTTTGTCCATCGGAACTTTAGGTTGGATAACGGTAACCATTATTGAGCGGGAAATGGCGTAGCTCAGCTTAATCTGGTAATCGGGATAAAGATTATGAAAAGCCAATGCAATAAGGTAACGCATACTTGTTTCGTACACCTTTACGGCGTCGGACGAGTTTAAATCCAACGGAATAACTTCACAATCGTAGTTAAGCTCGAAGTTAAGTTCTCTCAGGCGGTTGTTCACCTTGACCGCCATATAACGCTTGTCGCCGTCATTAAGCAGCTTAATTGCCGGCGTGCGTTCGTTCAATTTGTAAGTCTGATTAAGAATTTTTACTGTAAACATTGTTGTTCCCCTTTACATATAATTGCATAAAATACATTCATAATTTATTATAGTATACTATATATTAACATATTTTTACGCAAAGTCAATATGTCTCCGCAAAATTTTAATATGTCTTTACGATAAGAAACGGGCTTGTTCCGCAAGGAAACAAGCCCGAATTCACTATCTTGTAATTATATCACTCTTTTTATTTGCCTTTACAACCGCAGGCACCGAACTTCTTTCCTTAGCTGCGGTACAGTTCGTACATATAGTAACTGCTCTTATAGGAACTTATAACGTTTGCTCCGTCGGTCCATGCTTGCCAGCTTTCAGTGGTGACGCCCTGATGCGTACGCTTAAAATACCATTTAGACGTTTCCGTTTCAGTCGGCCGCATTTTAAAATACAAATTTTGCGTCGACTGAGTTTTCGCAGGGCCGAGATTCCCGAGGTTGATATCATAGAATGCATAAGCACCTATTCTGAGACACGAGGACGGAATTGTAACTTTCGTTATCGGAGCAGCGGTAAATGCTTCCTCTCCAATACCGGCAAGTCCCTCGGCAAGCTCTACGGTTTTAAGAATCATACAGCCGTAAAATGCTCTTTTGTAAATATGTAGAGTTTTACGGCCTAAGCCTCCTATAGCCTGTTTTTGCGCAGTCGGATTAAATATTACTTTGGTAAGTTCTTTACAGTGCGCAAACGCATTTTCATAAATAGTTTCCATTGTAGAAGGAACTTCCAACTCCGTAATCCCCGTATACCAGAACGCCATGGCTGCAACATAAGAAACTTCATATTTTTCATCTTTATACGTGATGTAATTAGGTATTTTGGCAATTCCGGTAAAACCGGGACACTGAATCGTAACTCTGGCAGCCTTGGTGTTCATGGCAGTTGTATATAAGGCATAACGTATGCCGTCCTGAACAATATAAATCCTTCCGTCGGTTGCAACGTCGTTATTTTCGTAATCTAAAACCAATGGAC
>JAIDSQ010000112.1 GCA_029061155.1 Clostridia bacterium | reverse complement strand
CAAAGAACATACATGGGGTTAACTGGCGAGGAACCCGAAACGTCCTACAGTTACAAAAAATAACGCGCCGAGGAAGAGCGCGTTAAAAAGCTTATTAAAGATATTGAAAGTCAAATATCAAAACTTGAAGAAGAGGAAAGCGAAATTAACGATAAGCTTTCTACACCCGAAATTGCAAGCGATTATATAAAGGTAAACGAACTTTTAAAACAGCTTGAAACCATAAAATTACAGCTTGATGGTCTTTACAAGCAATATGAAGATATGCTATAATAAATGAAATAAACTAATAAAGACGGTGTGTTTATGGAAGAAATCAACGAAGAAGAAAAGGTGTCAATCCGTCACACGATAAATGCGGAAGAAACGTTCACCCTTGCTAAAGACGTATACGATATACGAAATTTAATTGTAAACGTTTACAACAACCGCGCCGTAATCGGACGCAGGCTCAACCTCATATCAATGTCGTTAAGCCTTGTTTATACGCTGCTGTACGTCGCTTATATGCTTGGCACGGGGCTGTTGAAAAAATTAAGTCTGCAGGCGGATATCGTGCTTTATTGCCTTTTGGGCATATATGCAGTTTTATTTATTGCGCTTTTCATAGTCACTATGTGCGGAATAGGCGCCAAGGCTAAAAGCATTAAAACCCATAAAAAAATACTTACTTATTTCAGGTTAAGCATAAGGCTTATATCGCTTGCAATAACCATAATGGCGCTTGCGTTCGCCACACGCGACGAATTTTCGGCACAGCACGTCGCTGTAGATATCGTTCTCATAATCTTTTCGATACTGAGTCTTATTATAACGGTAATCCCGCTTTTCTGCGGCGGGCTTGGCAAACTGTCAAGATGGCTTGTTTCCCCCGTAAAAATCAAGTATCACTTTTCTAAAGTTGCGCTCGAATGGTACGAACTTGCGGTAACTTCAAGCAGTGAAATAGGTTCGGTAAAGCGCGTTTCCAAAAAGTACTACGACGACATAGGAAGATGTCTTGACAATTATCTTATACCCTCGCTCGGCAAAAAGTACGTAACTGCTATAAAGTCGCCGCTGCTTTACACCGTGGCGGAAAAGTCACCGCAAGATGATAAACCGCTTGTCGAAGGCATACTTAAAAATATTTTCGCCTATGCAGCCGAGTGCGGATACGTTTCTTTCGACCCCTGCAAGGACTTAAAGTTCGAGGGCAGTATAGAGGAAGAAGTCAAACAGCCCAAAACGGTAAAATCCCGCCTTTTCGGTATGGGCAAAAAAATAGGATTGTCACTTTTAGATAAGTACATAGATAAGAATACAAGCAAAGACGAATAAAATGACGAACGTTTACTTTGTGCGCCACGCAACGCCAAATTATGGCAATCACGACGATCTGACGCGTGAATTGACTGCGCAGGGCTTAAAGGACAGAGAGCGGGTGACTTCGTTTTTACTTGATAAAGAAATCGACGCCGTTTTTTCAAGTCCGTACAGAAGGTCGATTGACACCGTAAAGCAATTTGCCGACGCTGTAAATTTGCAAATTAAGCTTATCGACGATTTTAGAGAACGTAAAATCGACAGCGCGTGGATTGATAATTTCGATAGCTTTTGCAAAAAGCAGTGGGAGAACTTCGATTTTAAACTTCAAGGCGGCGAGTCGTTAGGCGAAGTACAAAAAAGAAATATAAATGCGCTTAACAGGGTATTGCAAACGCACGCAAACCAAAATATAGTAATCGGCAGTCACGGAACGGCTTTAAGTACGATTATAAATTATTACGACCCTTCTTTCGGTTGCGAAGAATTTTATCGCATTAAGGATTTAATGCCTTTTATCGTCAAGTTTGTCTTTGATAAAGACAAATGTATCGGAATAGAAAAATATGAAATATAGCTCGCTATACTTCGTTTACGAAGATAGCGGGCTATCCGTTTTTATAGCTTATTAAAATTCAAGACTCTTTTCAATGTATGCGGCAAGCTCGTCAATTTTAAGCCTGATCTGTTCCATACTGTCGCGATCGCGCACGGTTACGGTATCGTCGTTCAATGTATCGAAATCAACCGTAACGCAGAAGGGAGTGCCTATTTCGTCCTGACGGCGGTATCTCTTTCCGATAGAACCCGCCTCGTCATAATCGCACATAAACTTTTTACTCAGTTTTGCGTAAACCTCTTTTGCCTTTTCGGACTGCTGTTTCTGAAGAGGCAGAATTCCCACTTTATAAGGAGCAATAGCGGGGTGGAAGTGCATAACAACTCTTGTCTCGCCGTTTGCCAGTGTTTCCTCTTCGTACGCCTCGCACATAAGCGCAAACGTAAGCCTGTCCGCTCCGATAGAGTATTCGATAACGTTGGGAATAAACTTTTCGCCCGTGAAGGGGTCTATATAGGTCATTGCCTTGCCCGAATATTCCTGATGGCGGGATAAATCCCACGTTCCGCGGTGGTGAATACCGTTAAGCTCCTGCCAACCCATAGGGAAGAGGAACTGTATATCGCACGCCGCTTTGGCGTAATGTGCAAGCTTGTCGTGGTCGTGGAAACGTAAATTTTCCTTTTTCAGCCCTAAGTCTTCGATATATTTGAGCGCCTTTTCTTTATATTCGCTGTAAATATCCATCGAATCGCTTTCTTTACAGAACCTCTGAAGTTCCATTTGTTCAAACTCAACAGTTCTGAAAAGGAAGTTACCGGGCGTAATCTCGTTTCTGAACGATTTACCAATCTGCGCAATAGCAAACGGAACTTTAGCCCTTGCCGTTCTCTGCACGTTCAAAAAGTTGACGTACTCGCCCTGACAGGTTTCGGGTCTTAAATAAACCTTATCCGCGTCGCTTTCAAGCGTTCCGCGCGAGGTGACGAACATCGGGTTGAACTTTCTTATGGGAGTCCAGTTTCTCACACCGCAGTGGGGGCACTTTACGTCGTGTTCCTCGATATATTTTTCCATTTCCTCGTTAGTCATCGCCTCGGCTGCAACTTTGCCTTTGCTGTGTGCCTCAATCAGCGTGTCCGCTCTGAACCTCTGCTTGCAGTTTTTGCAGTCCATTTTAGGGTCGCCGAAACTTGCCACGTGTCCGCTTGCCTCCCAAACGCGGGGATTCATTAAAATTGCCGCGTCGATACCGTACGTGTCGGGGCTTTCCTGAACGAACCTTTTCCACCACGAACGCTTTATGTTGTTTTTAAGCTCAACGCCCACGGGACCGAAATCCCACGTGTTGGCAAATCCGCCGTAAATTTCGCTGCCGGGGAAAATAAATCCTCTGCTTTTACAAAGCGCAACAAGCTTATCCTGCGTTACGGCTTTCTTTTTATTATCCATAAAATCTCCTTTGCCGTATTTGGCTTAATACGGACTAAATTTCATTACAAATATTTTATTTTATATTTACTTTCAAGTCAAGCAAATGACGAGGCGCGTTTTTTAAAAAAGTTGTTTCAAACGATATACATTTA
>JAIDSQ010000111.1 GCA_029061155.1 Clostridia bacterium | reverse complement strand
GTTGCGGAAATTGTCATTACAGTGCCTTCAACCTTTACATCAGTCACGGTAAGGTCTGAGTAAAGCGTATCGCCGAAATTGGAGTAGTACTTTATTCCCGAATCAAACGTCAGGTAATAATCATACTGTAATTCGTGCGTGTTATAATCTTTCGGATAAATTTCGTTGTAGTCTATACCGGAAATCTGGAATTTGCCGTAGTAGTTCTGAACAGAACCTACAATCTGGTATAAATGACCCAACCTCATTCTCGAAGCCGAAGAAGACGTATAAGCCGCGTAAACGTTTATAGAATATACTTTGTTCGTATCGGGGTCGTACTGTTCCGCCGTGAAGGTGAACGTTCCCGAATCAGAAACATAAAGGTCTGTAAAATATGCATTGAAACGGACTTTTGCACCCGTATCAGCTTCTTCATTGTAGTAAAGGTCAGTATGTTCGTAGAATTCCTTAACGGTTATATCTACGGGGTCGGTATTGTATAAGGGGTCATCCAAATCGGAATAAAGACGAAGCTTTATAGAACGTGCAAAGTCCTGCGCCTTTTTGAAATGGCTGTTATAAATATACTGGCTGGTGCTGTTACCCTTATTTTCGGAATAGCCGTTTTCTACTATTTCCAGATTAAGGCATTTGAAATCGCCGTAGTCTGCGGTTTTGTACCATACATACGCAAGATAACGGACGCCGTAGCTGTCTGTTACAGCGGGCGTTTGCGAAGCTTCCAAAACGATTTCGGTAGCCGCGTCAAGCTTGCTTTTGGTGAACAGAGAAGCGGATTTACCCCACTTTTCCACGCCGCCGGTAGATTCGGGAGTATCTATGCAGAAATAGCGGATAGTTACCGAATTGCCGCCTTCGACGAGTTTAAACGTAGTGGTATCGCCGTCAACGTTCTTTGAAAGTTTAGCTTCACCTATACCGTCGGTAAAAAAGTTTTTACCTGTGTAATTTTTTTCTAATTTAAGTGTTTTTGTAATGGAGTCATAATACTCGGTGTTGTCGGCAACTTTCGTCCCCCCGCAAGCGGAGAACCCGAAAGCCGCACAACAAATGATTATTAACGCTCCTATTATCGGTAGGATTTTTTTCATTTAAGACACCGTTAAATTATTATTTACCGCCGCAGTTCTTGTACGCAATGTTCAACGCTGTATCAGCGGTTCTCTGACCCTTCATGCAGTAAAGAACTACGTTGCCGACCTGTGTACGGGCGGTTGAAGAACCTATGAATGCGGGAGATACGAAGAAGTTTTCTCTCGAATCCCTTGCAACCTTGCAGGCTGCCGAAATTACGCTGTCTTCTTTATTAAGGAAGTCCTGATATATCTTATTATCATATACTGATTCGCGGCAAGGATTGTAACCTGATTCCATAGAGAAGCTCATCTGGAATGTGGGGTCAAGCAATTCTTTAATGAAGAGGAAAGTCATCTTTGCCTTTTCTTCTGCATTGGAAACGCCGTGTCCTGCATTGAACATAACAAGCGAAGGTCCCTGCGAAATTACAGATTTGACAACCGTTCCGTCTTCCTGAACCGAGCCGGGAACAGGTGCAACGCCTGCAGTGAAAGTGTTGGGCTTAGGCTGCTGATAGGAAGCACCGCCTGTTGAACCTATACAGTAAACGATACCGCCCTTTTCAGGTCCGTTTGTGAACAGTGTGGACGTATACGAGCCGTAAGCCGCCTGCGTTGTTATCCAACCGTCGGTGTAACGAGTTTTCAAAGTGCCAAGCCAGGATTTAAGATCAGCATTATTTTCATTGAAAAGATAATGTTTATCTTCTTTAACGCTGGTATAACCCCAATCGTTCTGCTGGCACATATTTATGAACCAGTTCGCTTCGGAGTCGTAACCTAAAACGGTTGCCGAAGGGAATTGTTTTCTGATTATAGGAGCCTGCTCCCACAATTCGTCCCAAGTTGTAGCGGGTTTTAACGCCGTACCGTCTTCATACTTACACGCTGCAAGGGCATCTGCGTTATAGTATAACGCTTCGGTAGATTTTACGAAGGGAAGCGAAAGCATTGCATCATCGGCATAGTGGTATTTTTCATATCCCGAATAGTTAGGTGCCAAACCTTCTTTCCAGAAAGTGGGTGTAAAGTCTTTAAGTTCGTTTTCCGAATATCCCACTACATACTGCTTTTCTGCGCCGCTTTCGTCAACACCGGTTACAACGTCGGTTGAATAGATATATTTGTTCATATCAATAACCTGTTCGGTCTGAAGATACTGCGCAACGTGGTCGGGATAGCAATATGCCAAGTCGGGTTGCAGACCGCCGCCTTCACCCTGAAGGTCGGTGCTGATCTTTTCCTTTACTTCGTCATATCCGCCCTGAGGGGTGTGTTCAACTTTCCAACCGGGATACTTTGCTTGGAAATTGTCAATAGCTACCTTTGTCTTCTTCTGCAAGTTGTCGCCCTGCGAAGAATAGAAAACGATAGTATGCTCGTAATCGATAGCTTCTCCGCCTCCGCAACCAGCCAGAATGACGGGTGTGCAAGCAACCGTCATAGCAGCCGCCAACGTCAATGAAACAATTCTCTTCTTCATTAAAAATTTTCTCCTTTAAAAGTTTTTTATTTTAAATTTTTCTTGAAGTCTATAAAATTAACCCTTAGTACCGCTCTTCGATACGCCGCGCATTATATACTTACGGCAGAATATGAACAGCAGGAACAACGGCAATGAAACCAAACAAACCGCAGCCATTTTAAGTGTAGTCAACGGTTCTGACGTACCGAAGCCGCCGTTGTACAGTTCGCCGCCCCGGTCTACGAATCCTCTCGTTACCCAGTTGGTTATCATCTGCCAGTTCTGATTGTTTACAAGACGGGGCCAGATATAGGAGTTCCAGGTTCCGATGAATTTAAGAAGTGTAATGGAAATAAGCGTGGGAGCCGTTAAAGGCACCATTACCTTTATAAGATAGCCCATATCCGAAAGTCCGTCGACCTTAGCCGCCTGATAAAGCGAATTGGGAATCTGCATAAAGTTGTTTCTTAAAAGATAGATGTAGTATACGCTTACAAGGAAAGGAAGAATTAATACCGTAAAGGTATTGTTCCATTTCCACTGCGAAACAGTTAAATAGTTGGTAAGCGTGAACATTTCGCCGGGAATCATCATCGTTGCCATCAATAATCCGAATAACGCGTTCTTCCCTTTGAAGTTCATTTTTGCGAAAGCGTAAGCTGTTAAAATTGTTACAATTACGCCTATTGTCGTTGAAATAAGTCCTACCGTTAAGGTATTTAAGAGTATCTGCCAGAACGAGCCGCTTGTACTCGATGACGACTGGCTTAATACCGATGAGTAGTTTTTAAACTGGAATGTATGAGGGAAGAACGTGGGAACCGCTTCGCGGTATTCGTATTCCGTTTTAACCGACGAAATAATCATCCAGTAGAACGGCAGGAACGCAAGCACTGCGCACATAGTTAA
>JAIDSQ010000110.1 GCA_029061155.1 Clostridia bacterium | reverse complement strand
TTTTTGTAGGTGTTGTTCGCCTCGTCTATCATTGTCTTGACGGCGGGCTTGGGTTCGTAATAGCCGCGCGACTGCATTTGCGTGAATATGCAATACTGGTTTTCGGCTACGCCCAGAAGGTTTGTTGAAAAGTTCTTTCTTACCGACTTTGTACTTCCTTCAAATAATGCTACAGTATACAGCTCCATAAGCTGTTTTTCGCTCTCCAACATATCCTGAAGGGTGTCCTTTTCGTTGAGTGTGCAGTCCATTTTAGTAAGTTTCATTTCAGCCTCCTATCAAGCTTAAAAGCGCGGTGTAGCGCTGTTCGTGTTCGTTTGCAATGTTTGTAAACGTTGCCGCCAAATCCTGATCGGTGAGCGTTTTGGAATACGCCCTCGCCTTTTTGCATAATAATCCTTCGGCAGTCAATGCGTCGGATATGAGTTCAAGTTCCTTTGAAGTTATTTCTGTCATAGTTACCTCCGCTATCTTTATTGACTTGCAGGGCAATTTTTATACTTATTTGTTGACATGTAATAATAAAATATGATAAGATTATTTTGTACGCAGGAGAAAATAATGGATAAAGTAATTGCGCTTACCGGCGTTACCGGAGCAATGGGCGGCGAGGTTTTGTTAAGCCTTATGAAATCGCCCGAAAATTTTAAAGTAAAATGTATTGTCTACGACGCGGAAAGGAAACTGCCCGCGTTCGTTAAAAAGACTTTTAAGAAATATAAAGACAGAATTTTTGCCTTCAGGGGCAATATTGCGCGCTATGAGGACTGCGAAAAGCTTTTGGACGGCGCGGACTATCTCATCAACTGCGCGTCATTAATTCCGCCTAAGTCCGACCACAATCCGCAGGGTACGTATTTAAGCAACTACGTCGGCACAAAAAATCTGGTTGACGCTGTTATTGCAAGCGGAAACGAGATAGGTTTTGTGCATATCGCAACCGTTGCTATGTACGGAAACAGGAGTTACCCCCACGTTTGGGGCAGAGTCGGCGACCCTATAATTTCAAGCGATTACGACTGCTACTCAATGTACAAGCTAAAAGCCGAACGCTACGTTTTAGACAGCGGGCTTAAAAAGTTTGTATCTTTGAGACAGACGGCGGTTTTACACAAGTATATGTTTGCCAATAATTTAAAGGACGGGCTTATGTTCCATACTTCCTGGAACTGTCCTTTGGAATGGGTAACCGACGTTGACAGCGGTATACTTTGTAAAAACCTTGTTGAAAGAGATTTAAACGGACAGCTTGACGGGTTCTGGAACGCTGTTTACAACATAGGCGGCGGTGCAAGCTGCCGCGTTACGGGTTTTGAAACTTTAGACGCAGGCTTTAAACTTATGGGCGCGGGCGCTAAAAAGTTTTTCAAGCCCAACTGGAATATACCGAGAAACTTCCACGGCGTGTGGTTTTACGACAGCGACGTTTTGGAAAACTTTTTGCATTACCGCACGGAAAGTTTTGAAACGTTCTGGAACAGATTGGCGAAGAAATATTCGTACTTTAAGCTTGCGAAAATCGTCCCTTCTCCCCTTATAACCAAGTTCGTATTCAAGAGGCTTTTCAAAAACACCAACGCGCCTATGTACTGGATTAAGCACGACATAAAAGGGCGCATCAAGGCGTTTTACGGCAGTAAGGAGCAGTTTGAAAAGATTGGCACGGACTGGAACAAGTTCCCCCTTCTTTGCGAAAGAGAAGATTATTCAAAGTTAAAGGATATAAACCTTGCGAGGGAAGTTCTTTTAGACCACGGTTATGACGAAAGTATAAAGCTTGATAAGCTTTCTCTGGACGATTTAAACGGCGCGGCTTTATTCCGCGGCGGCAAGTGCCTTGCTGATAAATACAGCGGTGACCCTTATGAAAAGTTAGAATGGCAATGCCGTGAAGGGCATACATTTACGGGTTCCGTATATACAATATTAAAGGGCGGCTACTGGTGTCCGCACTGCTGCGAGCCCAAGCCCTGGCGCTACGGAAGTCTGGCAAAGGATATTCCCTTCTATGCGCAGGTTTATTACGATACCCATACAAAGGACGAAGAAAACGACGTCTATCCTCTTTCGGAGAATGAAGACGATTTTATTATTGCAAAATGAAAGTAGTTTTATATGTGTTTTCGGGTACGGGCAACACGCTTAAAGTTGCCGCGCTCATAAAAAAATATATGAATGCGGACGTGACGGTTTACCGCGTTTCGGATAAAAGCCTCGCACCGCCGTCTCCCGAAGGGTTCGACCTTGTGGGTATAGGCTATCCCATTCACGCTTTCTATGCGCCCGAACCCATTATCAAGTTTGTTAAAAATTTGCCCGAGGTTGCTTACAGGCGGGCGTTTATATTCAAAAGTTCGGGCGAAGGTCTGCACTTAAACGACGCGTCGTCGCAGAAACTTATTAAAATTATGACAAAAAAGGGTTACGACGTGACGCTTGAAAGGCATATCGTAATGCCCTATAATATGATTTACCGCCACTCCGACGAGATGGCAAAGCAGATGTGGATTTACGCAAAGGCGTTTGTAAAGCTTATCTGCGGAGAGCTTGAAAGCTTTAAGCGCGAGAAGGTTAAAATTTCTCCAATCAAGACTTTCCCTGCGGCGCTTGTGGGCTGGATTGAAACCAAGTTCGCACATCTTCACGGGCCTATGTTTAAGGTTGACACGAATAAGTGCATACAATGCGGTAAATGTATAAAAACGTGCCCCGAAAATAATATAGTTATTGAAAAGGAAAAATTCAAGTTCGGGCATGACTGCGTGCTGTGTATGGGCTGTTCGTTCGGCTGTCCCGTAGATGCAATCCACGTGGGCATTTTCAAGTTCTGGAAGGTGAACGGAAGTTACCGCCTTGAAGAACTTGCGCACGACGACAGCTTACTCTTCCCCCTTGTTCCCGACAGGGCAAAGGGAATTTATAGGCTTTATAAAAAGTACTACCGCGAAGTTGACAAAAAGCTTGAAAGCGCGGGAATCAGCGTACAGGAATACGTATAACGGCGGAGTTTAAGCTGTATAATTAGAATATATGAAGGTTAAAGATTTTCTTATAAACACGGCGCGCGGGGCGGTTATAGGCGTTGCAATGATTATCCCGGGCGTAAGCGGAGGAACGCTTGCCGTTTTAATGAACGTGTACGATAAGCTTATCAACGCGATAAGCGATTTGCGGCGCGACTTTAAAAACTGTGTAATGTTCCTTTTGCCTATTATATTGGGGGCGGTTATCGGCATAGGCGCTATGTACTATCCCCTTAAATTTGCGCTTAAATACGCACCCTTCCCCACCGTTATGCTGTTTATAGGGCTTATGGCTGGGTCGTGCCCCAAGATTTTTAAGGACGCTGTTAAGAGCGGATTTAATAAAGTGCATATAGCCTCTATTCTTATTCCACTCGCCGTTGTTATAGGAATATGTTTTATCCCCGGACTGGGCGAGGCTGACCTTTCTGTAAATATGCCCGTGTACGGATACTTCGTTCTGCTGCTCGTCGGCGCGGTTGCAAGCTGTGCGCTTGTTATCCCCGGCGTAAGCGGGTCCATGCTCCTTCTCATATTCGGTTACTATAACGCAATATTCGATACGATTTCGGGTTTAAAAACCGACTTCGGACATTCTATACTCGTTCTTTTGGTTTTTGCCGTAGGACTTGTGATAGGCTTTTTCAGTATTGCAAAGCTTATGAAATTGTTTATGAAGAAGTTTCCCAAGGGTACGGCATGGGCAATCATTGGTTTTGTAATAGGCTCTCTGCCTGCAATACTTATCACCTACAACGGCAACTTTCCCGAACACACCTTTGCTACGCTTGACGCAGTGCAGATTTCGGTAGGCGTTATACTCGGGGTTGCGGGAATTATAGCAAGCTATGCTCTCACCGCAGTGCTTGAAAGTAAAACAAATCAACGTGACGTTGCATCCACGAATCTTGAAAACCAATCACTTGATTGACTTCTCAATCGTCAAACTTTAATTGTATCTTGCAATAAAAAAAAGCGCACTGTGTGCGCTTTTTTATTTTTTTAAATTGAAGTAGTCATCACGTAATATTGCGCGTATTATAATGTCTGCGCGCTCGCCCGTGGATAACAGGCGGAAATGACTGCGCAGTGTACCTTCGTATTTTAGACCGCACTTTTCCATAACACGACCAGAACCTATATTTTGCGCGACGTGTTCGCCGTCGACGCGGTAAAGTCCTAACTCTTCAAAGCTGTAACGTAAGACTTCCGAAAATGCTTCGGTCATAATGCCTTTGCCCCAGTATTTTTTTGACATGCAGTAACCGATTGTTGCGCGTTCGTCATAATCTTTGACACGCACAAATGAAATATTGCCGATAAGAATATCTTTTGCGCCGTCGTGATAAACGATTGCCCAATTATAGTTTTCGGGCTTTTTAGTTTCTTCTACCCATATGTTAAGAAGTGTGCGGGTGTCTTCCACACTTGCGTGGGGCGGCCAAGTCACATACTTCGTAACCTCGGGGTCGCTTGCCCAGTTTTTGTACATTTCCTCCGCGTCGTCAACCGTGAACGGACGGAGAGTCAAACGTTTTGTATGCAGTATTTTTGTGCCGAGATGTTGCATATAGTTATCCCTGAAAAGTAAGTATTGGCAATATCATATCATATGAAAAAATGAAAAGCAAGGAAAAAATTATTCTTTCCTTGCTTTTTTGCTACTTTTTAGAAAGTTTTGTTGTTACTATATCACAGCACTTTATCATAATTTCAAGGCACTCTTCCATCATTGCGCCGTCTTTTTGGTCAAGCGACTTTTTCTTTAGTGCGTCGTTGACGGTTACTGCGGCGTAATTGAAGGATTTGTAAAGGTTTTTGAGGTAGTCTTCAACTTCTTTAAACGTGTTTTTAGAAGTTAAGTGCAGGTTGTAAATGTTCTGCAAATCTTTACCCGCCTGCTTGAAAAGCGATACGGAACGGTTTTCCTGAATGTTTACAACGTCGGCACGGAAAGTTTTTATTAAGTCGATTAACCTCAAATCTTCAAAATTAGGCATATCACACCTCTTTACGGCGCACATTAAGTGCGCCGTATCGATTTGAAATTTTAATTATTCCTGAGGCTTTACAACGCTGTTGTAGTTTGCGTTGATTGCGGGGGACATATTCTTGTATTCCTTAACGCCTGTGCCGGCGGGAATAAGCTTGCCTATGATAACGTTTTCTTTAAGTCCTACAAGCGGGTCGACTTTGTTCTTTATAGCTGCGTCCGTGAGAACTCTTGCTGTTTCCTGGAAGGACGCTGCCGACAGGAACGAATCGGTCGAGAGCGCTGCCTGGTTATACCTAAAAGTACACGTTTCTGAAGTGCGGGTGTTCCGCCCGATTCGATGGCTTTTCTGTTTACGTCTTCAACGGTGAAGATGTCGACGGTTTCGCCGGGAAGGAGGCTTGTTGAACCTGCGCTTTCAATCTTAACCTTTCTGAGCATCTGTCGGACGATAATTTCAACGTGCTTGTCGTTGATATCAACGCCCTGAGAACGGTAAACGGACTGCACCTGTTCAAGGATATAGTCCTGAACGCCCCTGATACCCGATACTCTTAAAATGTCCTGAGGATAAACGGAGCCTACGTTGAGCACGGTGCCGGGTTCTACCTTGTCGCCCGTCTTCACGTGAAGTTCCGCATTGAAGGGAAGTGTGTACTCCTTCTTCGTTTCGTTGGTTACGGGGTCGCGTACAACTATGTGCTTTAAGTTGTCGTTATCGTCTACAGTTACTATACCCGAAACTTCGCAGAGGGTTGCGCAGCCCTTGGGTTTACGCGCCTCGAAAAGTTCTTCTACACGGGGAAGACCTTGTGTAATATCGCCAGTTGCCGCGATACCGCCCGTATGGAAAGTACGCATGGTAAGCTGGGTACCGGGTTCACCTATGGACTGGGCTGCGATTACGCCGACAGCCTCGCCTGGCTGTACGGGAGTGTTAGTAGCCATATTCTTGCCGTAGCACTTTGCGCAGACGCCGAGTTTAGATTGACAGCTGAATACCGAACGGATAGATACCTGTTCGATACCTGCGCCTACGATTTGTTTTGCAAGGGCATCGGTTACGAAACCGTTCTGAGGAACTATAACATTGCCGTCCTTGTCCTTTACGTCTTCGGCTACGAATCTGCCCTGAATTCTGTCTTCTAAGCCTTCGATAACTTCGCCGTTGGGTCCTATGATTGCTTTAACAACCATACCGCGGGGCTTTTTGCTGCCTGCCATACAGTCGTCTTCACGCACGATTACGTCCTGAGATACGTCTACAAGCCTACGGGTCAAATAACCTGAGTCAGCCGTCTTTAACGCCGTATCGGCAAGACCTTTACGACCACCGTGCGAGGAAATGAAGTATTCGAGAACGGAAAGTCCCTGTCTGAAACACGACTTAACGGGAACTTCGATCTTTTTACCCTGAGGGTTAACCATCAGTCCGCGCATACCGGAAAGCTGTTTCATCTGGTCGATTGAACCGCGGGCGCCCGAGTCAGCCATCATCCAGATGGGGTTGAATTTATCAAGCGTCTTTTTGAGCGCCTCGGTAACCTGATCGGTCGCGCTATCCCACGCCTCGATAACGGCGTTGTAACGCTCTTCTTCTCTTAAAAGTCCGCGCTGGTATTTCTTTTCAATCTTGATAACCTTGTCTTCGGTTTCGTGTACGATATCATACTTCGATGCGGGAATGTGCATATCAAATACCGAAGTCGTTACCGCGCCGATGGTTGAATATTTATAGCCGAGGGTTTTGATTTTGTCGAGGACGTCTGCCGCCAAAGGCGCACCGCCTGTCTTGAAACAACGTTCGACTATTCTGCCGAGCTGTTTCTTGCCGACTGCAACCGCACTGCCTAAGAACTCGTACGAAATTTCATACTTGAGATAGTCTTCTCTGTTCTTGCGGACAACAAAGCCTAAGTCCTGAGGCATGTTGGAGTTGAATATTATTCTGCCGACAGTCGTCTTGACTCTGCCCTGAACGCATTCGCCGTTGTAGGGTGATTTTTCGTCATTTATGGTGATTGAACGCCTTACGTAAATTTCGTCCTGCATATGGATAAGCTTTGTCTGGTAAGCCATCAAAGCCTCGTCCTCGGAAATGTAGGCGTTAGGGATATATTTTTCTGCTCCCTCTTCACCTTCGGCACATTCATAATATCTGTCGCCGCCCCAACGGTAGAACTTGCCCTCTTCACGTCTGATAATTGTGAGGTAGTACGCGCCGAGTACCATATCCTGCGCGGGCTGCATAACGGGCTTGCCGTCGGAAAGCTTTAAGATATTGTTGGAGGAAAGCATTAAAAATCTTGCCTCCGCCTGTGCCTCTACGGAAAGAGGTACGTGAACTGCCATCTGGTCGCCGTCGAAGTCGGCGTTGAATGCAGTACATACGAGCGGGTGAATTTTGATTGCTCTGCCTTCGATAAGGACGGGTTCAAACGCCTGTATCGAAAGTCTGTGGAGCGTGGGCGCACGGTTTAAAAGAACGGGGTGCTCTTTAATTACCTGTTCAAGAACGTCCCATACGAGGGGTTTAGCCTTTTCGACTGTACGCTTTGCGCTCTTTATATTGTGGCACTGGCCGCTTTCAACAAGCTTTTTCATTACGAAGGGCTTGAAGAGTTCGATTGCCATTTCCTTAGGAAGTCCGCACTGGTAAAGCTTGAGTTCGGGTCCTACGACGATAACCGAACGTCCCGAATAGTCGACACGTTTACCGAGAAGGTTCTGACGGAAACGGCCCTGCTTGCCGCGGAGCATACCCGACAGAGATTTGAGTTCTCTGTTGGAAGGTCCCGAAAGCGCCTTGCCGCGCCTGCCGTTATCGATAAGGGCGTCCACCGCCTCCTGGAGCATACGCTTTTCGTTTTTGACAATCATGTCGGGCGCGCCCAACTCCATCATTCTCTTAAGACGGTTGTTGCGGTTAATTACGCGCCTGTATAAGTCGTTCAAATCCGACGAGGCAAATCTGCCGCCGTCAAGCTGAACCATGGGACGAAGTTCGGGTGGCAATACGGGAAGAACTGTTAAAACCATCCATTCGGGGCGGTTACCGCTCTTTCTGAACGCCTCTAATATTTCAATTCTCTTTACTGCCTTAATGCGCTTTTGCGCAGCCGAGCTTGTTTCGATAATCTTTTTGGTTTCTTCGCATTCTTTGTCAAGGTCTACAGCCATTAAAAGTTCGCGGATTGCCTCTGCGCCCATGCCGACTTTAAGACCCGTAACGTCGCTTTCGCCGTACTTTTCTTCGATTTCGCGAAGTTCTTTATCGTTGATTACCTGCTTGTATTCAAGAATGGGCACTGTGCCGGGGTCGATTACTACGTATGACGCGAAGTAAATTACCTGCTCCAAAGACTTGGGAGACATATCGAGGATAAGGCCTATTCTCGAAGGGACTCCCCTGAAATACCAGATATGGGAAACGGGAGCCGCAAGCTCGATATGACCCATTCTTTCTCTTCTTACTTTGGACTTGGTAACTTCGACGCCGCACTTTTCACAAGTGATACCCTTGTAGCGTATGCGCTTGTATTTACCGCAGTGACATTCCCAGTCCTTCATCGGTCCGAAAATTCTTTCGCAGAACAAGCCGTCTTTTTCTGGCTTTTGCGTTCTGTAGTTTATTGTTTCGGGCTTGGTTACCTCGCCCTTGGAAAGTTCCCTTATTTTTTCAGGGGAAGCTACGCTTATTTTAATTGAGCTGAAATCGTTTAATTCAAACATGTTATAACCTCCCTTACTCCTCGTCCTTGCCGTCGTCTTCGTCGTCGAACAGGTCTAAGCTCTCTTCCTCTTCGCTGTCAAAGAGGGTAAACTTGTCACCCAAATCGTCGTCTTCGTCGTCTTCGTCACTGCCGAACAGCGCTTTGCCTGCAAAGTCGTCCTCGTCGTCGGTATCGAATATCGACATAGGTTCGAGGTCAAGTTCTTCCTCGTCGGAATGTCTGATAATTTCAAACTCTTCTTCGGGAAGTTTTGCCTCCTGCTCTTCAAGCTCGCGCGCCCTTGCGGTGGGAACGGTTTCATCATCGTCGTCAAGCTCGCGGATAACAAGCTCTTCTCCCGATTCCGTAAGCACCTTAACGTCGAGTGCAAGCGACTGAAGTTCCTTCAAAAGGACTTTGAACGCCTCGGGAATACCAGGCTCGGAAATGTTGTTGCCCTTTACGATGCTTTCGTAAGTCTTTACACGGCCTACGATA
>JAIDSQ010000011.1 GCA_029061155.1 Clostridia bacterium | reverse complement strand
ACACGCGACATCTTTTTAAGTTCTTCCATTAAGTTGGCTTTGACGTGAAGTCTGCCCGCCGTGTCTATAATGACAACGTCCGTGCCCTTAGCCTTTGCCGAAGTAAGCGCGTCGAAAACGACCGCCGAGGGGTCGCTCCCCTCCTCGTGCTTGACAATGCGCACCTTGGCTCTGTCCGCCCACACCGTAAGCTGGTCGGCTGCGGCGGCGCGGAAGGTATCGGCTGCGGCGACGGTAACGCTCTTTTTATGTGAAATGAAATAGTTTGCAAGCTTGCCGACGGTCGTCGTCTTGCCCACGCCGTTTACGCCTACGAGCATAATGACCGCGGGGTATTTTATTTCAAGCTCGTCCGCTTCCGTCAGCTTTTCCTCTAAAATATCCTTTAAGAGGTTGGTGACGAACTCCCTGTCCTTAAGCTTTTCCTTTTTAGCCTCAGCCCTCAACTCTTCAACTATATCTTCGGCCGTGGTGACGGAAATATCCGAGCTTATTAAAATTTCCTCAAGCTCGTCGTAGAACTCGTCGCCTAATTTATTTTTGGAAAACAGATTTGAAAGCGCGCCTGCAAGTCCGTCGCGCGTCTTTTTAAGCGCGTTTTTTAATTTTGAAAAAAGTCCCATATATCAACCTTTTAATTAAGTTATAGTATCTCCACCCAATTTACTTTCAACTTCTGAAAGTTTTACTGATACTATCTTGGAAACGCCCTTTTCTTCCATGGTTACACCGAAGAGTATATCGGCGTTTTCCATGGTGGGCTTTCTGTGCGTTATTACTATGAACTGAGTCTGCTTTGCAAACTTTTTAAGGTATTTTGCATAGCGGGCTACGTTAGCCTCGTCGAGCGCAGCCTCGATTTCGTCAAGTACGCAGAAGGGCATGGGGCGCATACCTATTATAGCAAACAGAATGGCTATTGCCGTAAGCGCGCGCTCACCGCCCGACAGCAGTGAAATTTTAGTAAGCTTTTTGCCCGGAGGGCAGGCTACAATTTCTATACCCGCGTTCAAAGGGTCGTCGCAGTCGGTGTAGTCAAGCTGAAGTTCGGCTTTGCCGCCGCCGAACAGTTCTTTGAACGTTCTCTTGAAGTTTTCGCAGATTATGTTGAAACCTTCGTTGAATATCCTCAGCATTTCCGCGCGTATGTCGTCAAGCGCAACGGTAAGATCCTGAATGGCTTTTTCAAGGTCTTCCTTTTCCGCCGTCATCTTTTCGTAGCGGGCGGAAAGCTCGTCGTACTCCTCAATCGCGTTGTGGTTGACGGGTCCGAGATTTGTTATCGACCTCTTTAAGTTAGCTATTGTCTGACCCGATTGAGAAGTATCGTAACCATCTTCCTTGTACTTTAAGCAGCCCTCGTAATCCTCGCCGTACTCTTCCTGAATACGCGTCTGTAAATATTCGAGGTCGCTGTCTATCTTCTGAAGTGCAAGTGCATACATACTCTGCTGTTTTGTAAGCTCTTCCTTTTCCTTGTACGCGTTGAGTCTTTCAACGTCAAACTGCACTATGCGCTTGTTCAGCTCGTCCTTCTTTTCGTGAATTTCGTTAACCTGTCTCGTAAGGTCGGCAACAACTTCCTGCTCCTCCGCGGAAAGCGCCGCCTGCTGTGCCTGACGGGTGAACGTCTTCATTTCCTCTTCTATCTGCGGAATACTTGCCTTTGTCTTTTCAAGGCGGGCGGTAAGCGTTTCGCGCTCGCCGTTGAGCCTTGTAACGTTGTCCGCGCCCGATTTCAACGCGCTTTCAAGCGACGCCGTTTCAACGAGCATATCGTTGAGTTTTTCCGTCTTTTCGGCGCGCTCGGCGGTAAGTTTGTCGTACTCCGCGCTCATATCGTCGATTGCCGACGACGCTTTATCCGACTGCGCCGACAAATCGCTTGCGCCCTTGGATACACCGCTGTACTCGCTGTCGAGACTCAAAAGCCTGTCTTCCAAAGCCTTTAAAGACTGACCGTATGCGCCGTATTCGCTTTCCGCGCTCGTCACGCTCTTTAACAGCGAGGACTGCTTTTCGGTAAACGTAGCAAGCTCCAAGCGCGCGTCCTGCAATCTCTTTATAAGCGACTGCTGCTCGGTGACCGCCTGCGCCTTTTTTTCGTCAAGCTCGCCGCGTCTTGCGGTTGCGCGGTTTAAGAATGATTTCTTATCTGAAATATTATCTTCTATTTCTTTTATACGCCTTTCGTTTGCAAGCAGGTTGCCCGCGATTTCACGGCGTGAACCGCCCGTCATTGAACCAGTCGTCGAAATTACGTCGCCGTCGAGGGTGACTATCTTGAAGGCGCGCGGGTATCTTCTTGCAATTTGAGTTGCGTTCTGAATATTGTCTACTATAAGGGTGTTGCCCAGAAGGTTATGTATAACGTTTTCAAACTTTCTGTCGAACTTGACGAGGTTGATTGCAAAGCCTATTGCGCCCGTATCGCGGACTGCCGACTTTATCATATCGCTCTCTATTCTCGGGCGTAGCGCGTCTATGGGAAGGAAGGTGACCTGACCGCCCCTCGTGCGCTTTAAATGCTCAATTAAATACCTTGCGTCGTCGCGAGTGCGGGTGATTACGTTCTGCATAGCACCGCCGAACGCCGTTTCTATTGCGACTTCGTACTCGCCGTCACAGCGGACGATATCTGCAATTAAGCCTTCCACCTTCTCGGAAAGCACAAGGTCGCTCCTCGCGTCGGACATAAGTTTTTTGACGGAATACACGTAGCCGTCGAACCTGTCGCGGAGTGCGCGGCAAGTGGTTAAGCTGTCGTTTAAGCTTGCAATCTGCGCCTGCGTGTCGTAAATCTGTCTTATAAGCTGTTGAATTTTTTCTTCGGCGTCAGCCGTCTTTTTCTCGGCTTGTTCCAAAAGTTCGTTTTCGTTGCCGAGTAAGCTGTTTATATCTTTACTTCTTGCAATGCACTCGTCGTACTCACTTTTAAGCTCGTCGCGGCGGGCGTGGATTTTTTCCATTTCCGCGCGGATTTCGGCAAGGCGTTCTTTTAATAAATCTTTCTGCGCCGAAAGCGAGCCCATATTCTGACGCATATCCGAAAGGTCTTTGAACGTGTCCAGAACCTTCTTTCTGTGTTCGCCCGTCATATATTCGTAATCGGCAATTCTCGAAGAAAGCTCGTCAATCTCGGCGCGGAAAAGGTCGGAGGACGCGCGAAGGGAAGATATCCTTTCGCTGTTCTTGGAGGCGTATGCCTCGCTGCGCCTTATCTCCCTGTCAATCTCGTCAATACGCTTTGTTGAGTATGCGATATCCTCCTGCGCAGAGGCAAGCTTTGCCTTGACCGAACGCGCCTTTTCGGTGAATAGTTTGGATTCGCCGCTCCTGTGCTCGATGCCTACTTCATAGCGGCGCAGGCGTTCATTCAGATCCTGTAACTGCAAGTCAGCCTGCGCAATTTCGTCGCGCCTTGTCTGATATTCGGACAAAAGCTTTTCCGAACGCGCCGTTACTTCCGATATCTTTTTCGCCACTTCGTACGCCTTTGTGTTTATAGCCTCTTTTTCGCCTTCTGCGCTGTCGTGACGGCTTATGTATAAGTTCATTTCGTGGTGGCGGAGCGCCGCGTAAAGTTCTCTGTACTTAAGCGCGTTTTCGGACGCCTTTTTGAGGGGTCCTATCTGCCTTTCCACTTCCTGCATTCTCTGCGTGAACACGTAGAGGTTGTCCTTGGAGGCGTTGAGTTTTCTTTCCGCGTCGGCTTTTCTATCCTTGAATATTACAATACCCGTAGCCTCTTCAAATATGGAACGCCTGTCCTCGGGTTTGGCGTTCATAATCTGTTCGATTCTGCCCTGACCGATAATGGAATAGCCTTCCTTCGCCGCGCCCGCGCCGTGCAAAAGTCCCGTCAAGACTTTCATACGCGAAGGCTGTTTATTTAAGAGGTATTCGCTGTCGCCGCTCCTGTAAAGACGGCGGGTCATTTCGACTTCGTCGCAATCGATATCGAATATGCGGTTAGTGTTGTTGAACGTAAGCGTTACTTCGCAAAATGACATCTGACGGCGCGCCTCGGTGCCGCCGAATATGACGTCCATCATCTGCGAACCGCGCATCATTTTTGCAGACTGTTCACCTAAAACCCAGCGGATAGCGTCGGCTACGTTCGATTTACCGCAGCCGTTAGGACCGACTATACAGGTTACGCCCTCGCCGAGGGGTATAGTCGTTTTATCCGCAAATGATTTAAAACCTACAAGTTGAATTTGCTTAAAATTGTTCATAATTCTCCTCACAAATTTTCAGACGTTCGATGATGTCTGAAAATTTCGTGATTTTTAGGACTTCTCGCCCTCTGCCCGCAATATTAAGGGCACTCAGTTATATAATTGCGGGCATTCACCCCGCCGAGGCGAAAGTTTTCGCAAATTGGGGCGCACTGCGCAAAAGCGCGGTTTTGCTTGTGCCGTTAATTTATTTAAAAATTATTTTTGATTTTCGTAATATTCCACGGCTTGTCTGGCGGCGGATTGTTCGGCGGTCTTGGCGTTGTCGGCTATGCCCGTAAATTCTTTGCCGAACACTTTAACCGTTACCTCGAATTTGTGGCTGTACTTATCGCCCAAATCGCGCCTCGAATACTCCGGCAAAGCCTGTCCCTGCGACTGAACGATTTCCTGCAACGCGCCTTTATAGTTTATAACCGCCTCCGGCGTGCCATAAAAATCAAGCGTGCGCAAAACGAAATTTTTTGCCGCGTCCATACCGCCGTCAAGGTATATTGCCGCGGTAACCGCCTCGTATGCGGAGGGGACCGCCTTTTTATTCGCCGTGTCGTTTTTGCCGCGTATCAAAAGCTTGTCAAGCCCCAGCTTTTTAGAAACGGGCGCAAGCGCGTTATCGGAAACAAGGCTTTTGCGTCTGTCAGTAAGCTCGCCTTCGGACGCGCCCTCGGAAAATATCTTTTCGGAAACGATAAACTCTAAAATTGCGTCGCCGAAAAATTCCAGAAGCTGGTTGTTATCCTCGGACGCAGATGCAAGCGTAAGCGCGCGCTTTAATAAGTTTTTGTCTTTAAAGGTATAGCCTATGGCTTTCTCGGCTTTATCAATCATCCTGATTTACCGAAAGCGAGTCCAAATCCGCGCTCTGTAAAAGTTCTTCAACCGCGGGGATTAAGTTTCCGCGGTAAATCGACGCCGCGTTTGCAATAGAGTTTGCAACCGATTCGGGCTTGGACGAACCGTGGCTTTTTATTACCGGCTTTTTAAGCCCGAGCAAAAGCGCGCCTCCGTACTTGTCAAAATCGAGTTTTGCGCGCATACGCTTAAGCGCCTTGCGCATAAACAGATATCCTATCTTTGAGGAAAGCGAAGATTTTATCTCGCTCTTTAAAACTCCCAAAACGAGCTTTCCGCAGCCTTCCATTGACTTCAATGCTATATTGCCCGAAAATCCGTCGGCAACGACAACGTCACATTCGCCGAGCATTATATCCCTGCCTTCGACGTTGCCTATAAAATCGATACCCTTCATCTCGGACAGAATTTTGTAAGTTTCCTGCCTTAAAGGGTCGCCCTTGTGTTCTTCAGTGCCGTTGTTCAAAAGTCCTACTTTGGGGGTTTTAATGCCGAACCCCGCCTTGGCGTACGCCGTACCGAGCACCGCGAACTGACAAAGCATTATACTCTTGCACTCTGCGTTGGCGCCGCAGTCCACAAGAAGAGTTACACCTCCCCTCGAATTGGGAATAGCGGGGCAAAGCGCGGGGCGTTTAATTCCCCTGATCCTTCCGAGAATGAGCTGTCCGCCTACTATTGTAGCGCCCGTCGAACCCGCGGTCACCATACCGCAGATATCGTCTTCTTTCTTCAAAAGCCAGTACGCAGCCATAAGCGAGGACTGTCTTCTTTTTACCGCCTCGGTGGGGCTGTCGTTCATATCGATTACGTCGGGGCAGTCGACAATTTCCAAGCGCGATTTGTCGTACTTGTACTTTTTAAGTTCTCTTTCTATATCGCCCTGCCTGCCCGTTAAAACGAGGTAAAGCTGTTTATCTTTTTCAAGCGCCTGCACCGCGCCCGCAACGGTTGCGTAAGGGGCGTTATCACCGCCCATTGCGTCCAAAATTATCTTAATCATAAAAACCCCGAAAATTTGTCTTTTAACATTATATCATACGGCTAAAAAAAAGACAATCAAAAAGGCGGGTAAAAATTTTACTCCCCGCCTTCTTCCGTCTCAGCCTCTTCAAGCACTACGCGCTTGACTGGCGCGTAACTGTCCCGCCTTAAAAGCACGGTTTTCATTTTGCCGTCGCGCGTTACGGTGAGGAAAGCCTCGCTCTTTGTTCCATCCCTGCCCTCCTTTACAAGAGTCTGGTCGGAAGTGGTTTCTTCGGGGGCGGGGATAGACGCCGTGACGCGCGACATCATATCGTACTGCGCGCCGTCGCCCCTGCCGTAAATTGTGAATTTAACGTAGTTGTCCCCCGCATATGCGCGGATGAACAGCGAATTTCCCGTAACGTTTTTAAACTTCAAGTCGTACACCGTTCCGCTTACCATTGCGTCAAAGGACGGCGGAACGTAGCTTACGGCAAGCGAATGGGCGTGGTATTCCGTAATTGCGCAGCCCGCGCGCAACGCGGCGTTATACAGCGTTGTGCTGACCTGACACACGCCGCCGCCAACGCCTTCGACAAACTCGCCGTTTTCGATTATCTTTGCCGGTCTGAACCCACGCTCTTCACTCCTTACCCCCACAGTATTATTGAACGAAAACTCTTCACCGTCATTTAAAATACAGCCGTTTATCTTTTGCGAGGCAAGATAAATATTGTGCGCACGGTCGGTATTCGAGCCGTCAAAATAGGTCGTAAACGAAGTTAAAAGCTTGGTATCTCCATACACGTCTTCAAGCGTTTTTTGAGGTCTTAACTCATTGACTGCCACATATACCTCGTCAAACGAATTTTTAAGCGAATTTTTTATATCGTAAACAAGTTTTTGTTTATCCGCCTGTGCGCCGTTTTCACCGTCTACATAAGTAAAGGGCTGGCCGTATGGATTGAAAATTGCGTAAGGCTCGACAGGCGGTTTACTTTCGTCGGCGCATATATACGAGGCAATCTCCGTCAAGCCGTTTAAATAACAGCTGATATCGGCGGTATAACTTCCGCCCTTTTGCGCGTTTTCCACAATTTCGCGCACGTTGTCCTTATAGCCTATTTCGGGATAGGTGAAGGAATACTCCCCCACTTTGCCGTGAACAATGAGCTTTTTTTGTTTAAGTCCGTCCTCGATATTTTTACGTACGGCGCACACCGCGTTATTGCGTGAAAGTCCGCCTATCTCAACGTTGTTTACGGTAACGCCCTTTGGAACTTTTATGAAAAAACCGCAGGTAAAAAATATGCCCGCAGACAGTGCGAGCATAAATATAAGTAAATTAAGCTTAAGTAAAATTCTACGTTTCAAATTTTCAGTGCCTTTGCAAGTTCTTCGTCGGGGCAGAACGAAGGGGTTCCTATACGCCTGCTGCCGCTATCGTAATGAGTGTCCGAACCGCCCGTAACAATCAAGCCGAAGTCCTTTGCAATCTCCTTATAGTATGCCGTATCGCTTACAGTATGTGTAGAATAAACGGCTTCTATCCCGCCAAGCCCCGCACCTTTGAGGCGCTTTATGAAATTATAAAGTTCGTCCTTTCCCATATCTATTCTGCCGGGGTGGGCAAGGCTTGTAAAACCGCCGCACGCATTGATAACTTCGATTGCCTCCTCGGGCGAAGGACGGCATATGCACGAATACGCGCACTTGCCGTATGCAAGATAGTTTGAATAGACGGAAAACGCGTTTTTATTGCAGTAACCCTTGTTCGCCAAAGCGCGGGCAATGTGCATACCGTGCACGGGCGCATTCTTTATTTTGCGCTGTTTGTCCACTTCGTCAAAGCATATCCCCACGCCGTTTTTATTTAACTTTGAAATTATGTCCTCGGCGCGCTTTAAAGAACCTTCGTAAAGTTTTTTATAAAACTGTTGAAACTCTGGCTTATTGGTGTCGAAATTGTAGCCCAAAGTATGAATTTTTACGTCGCCGAAGTACGCCGAAACTTCGATTCCCCCGACCGTTTTAACGCCGAGGCGGTCGCAGTTCTCTTTGACTTCGTCATAGCCGAGGGCGCAGTCGTGGTCGGTAACGGCAAGTAGTCCGACGCCGTTTTGCTTGGCTTTTAAAACAACTTCACAGGGCGGCATAAGTCCGTCAGAATAGTAAGTATGAACGTGTAAATCCGCAAGCATTACGTTTTTATTTTGCCCCCTTCCACTCTTATTTTATTTACAGCCTTGCCGTACAGAACGCGCTCGGCATGGGTGCAGGTTAAAATTGTCTGCAACCCGCCCGTGCGTGCGACAAGCTTTTTCCTTCTCGGTAAATCGAGTTCGCTCATAACGTCGTCCAAAATCAATACGGGGTATTCGCCCGACATTTTTTTAAAAATTTCCACCTCGGCAAGTTTTATGGAAAGAGCGATTGTCCTTGTCTGCCCTTGCGAGGCAAAAGCCTTTGCGTCAACGCCGTTTATTGTTATGTCCAGATCGTCGCGGTGGGGTCCCGACGCGGTGTAGCCCAAACGGATATCCCTGTCGTAATTGTTTGAAAGGTCTTTGAAAAGCTTTTGCGCAATGTCCTTCTCTTCGCCCGAATATTTTCTTTCGGGTGAAATTGCAAGCTCTTCCGCGCCCTCGGTAAGCTCGGAGTGAATGTCGCGCGCTATGGGTGAAAGCATCGAGCAGAACTCCGCGCGCTTGTAGGCGATTACCGCGGCGTACTTGCAAAGCTGTTCGTCCCACACGGGAAGAGTGTCGAACACGAGCGAGGTGTCCCTGTTCTTCAAGAGGTTATTGCGCTGTTCTAAAATTTTATTGTAGCGCGAAAGCGCGACGTAGTAAGGCTTGGAAAGCTGGGATATGGAAACGTTTAAAAACCTTCTCCTATCGTCGGGTCCGTCCTGAATAAGCCTCAGTTCGTGCGGGGAAAAGAACACGCTGAAAAGGTTGCCCAAAATATCGGCGTTGCGCGTTATCTTGTTGCCGTTAAGGCGAACCTCGCGCGAGTTTTCGCTTATTCTTGCGCTTATGGTAATATCGCCGTAAAGCCCTTCGGCGACGGCGGAAATTTCGGCAAAGCTTTCACCGTGGCGGATAAGCTGTTTATCCCTTCTGCACCTCGGTGACGTGCCCGTGCAAAGATAAAACACCGCCTCCGCGCAGTTGGTTTTGCCCTGCGCGTTTCTGCCGAACAGTACGTTGAGTCCGTCGGTGAAGTCAATGCTTTCGTTTTCGTAATTTCTGAAATTCTTTAAAATTAAATTTTTTATGCGCATTTATCTTAAAAACACTTTATTTTAAACGTGAATTGTATTATAATTATAACAAACTTTTTAAAAAAACTCAAAGGATTATCAGTGCGATTATGGCAGAAAAGGGGAATTTCGATTTTATATACAAGCCCATAAAGGAAAAAATGCAGGAACTTGTTACCCATATCATATACACCACGTATATCGAAAAGCTGGTTCCAGTTGATATTGACGGAAGATATATCGTCCTCGAAACCCCTACGGAAATTTTCGCAAAGTTTATTACGGGCACGCTTGCGGGTAAAATGCGCGAGGCTATCGTAAAAGCCAACGTGGGACTTACGGACTTCAGGCTTAAGGTCGAAGGCAGCGACGGCTACGCCTATAACGCGCCCGACGAAGAGGACTATTCCTCCTCTTCAAACCTTGACCCCAAGTTCACGTTTGAAAACTTTGTAATAGGCAAGAACAACGACTTTGTCGCAGCAGCCGCGCTTTCCGTTGCGGAAGACCCTGCGGGAACTTACAACCCCCTGTTCATTTACGGCGGAACGGGACTCGGCAAAACGCACTTAATTCAGGCGATAGGCAACAAGATTTGCAGGGAAAAGCCCACTTTAAAAGTTGTTTACGTTACCTGCGATAAATTCTTTAACGACATAATAGACGCTATGCTCGGTCACGGCGCGGACTCCCGCAGTAAGGGCAACCGTTTAAGAAATTACTACCGCAACGCAGACGTTTTAATTATCGACGACATACAGTTTATCGCCAAAAAGAAAGCCGTTCAGGAAGAGTTTTTCCATATTTTCAACGAGCTTGTTTCAAAGGGCAAACAGATAATTATTTCGTCCGACCAGCACCCGAGAGAGCTGACGGAGCTTGAAGAAAGGCTTAGAACGCGTTTTTCGGGCGGACTTCTGTTCGATATCCTTCCCCCCTCGCTCGAAACCAAAATTGCGATTTTAAAGCAGAAGGCTTACGATAAAAAGTGCCTTGTGCCCGACGACGTTTTAACATTCCTCGCGCAGGATTCTGGCGACGACGTAAGAACGCTTGAAGGAAGGCTTACCAAGGTTATATTCGCCTCCAAACTGCACGAAGTGCCAATTACCGTTGCGCTTGCAAAGAGCGCGCTTTCGGAGGCGATTTCCGAACCGGGCAAGGAAGAGATTACGCCCGAAAGCGTAATTTCGGCGGTTACAAGTTTTTATCACCTTTCCAAAAACGATTTGGCGGGCAAGAGCAAGAAAAAGGAAATTGTAATTCCAAGACAGATTTGCTGCTATTTAATGTGCGAGCTTTTATCCCTCCCCCTCATCTCAATAGGAAAAGTTCTGGGCGGGCGCGACCACACTACTATTTTATATTCGCGCGACAAGGTAGACGAAATGTGCCGCGTCAACGATAAAATCGCAAAAGACGTTGATGATATAAAGAACATCATACTCAAAAAATAGTATTCTCTATGCTTTCTTTCACCGAAGGACAATTTGATATCGTCGTAATCGGCGCGGGACACGCGGGGTGCGAGGCATCGCTCGTGTGCGCGAGATTAGGTCACAAAACGGCTATGCTTACCTTAAATCTGGACAGCATAGCTTTTTTGGCGTGCAACCCATCTATAGGCGGTACGGCGAAAGGTCAGCTTGTGCGCGAGATTGACGCGCTTGGCGGGGAAATGGGCGTCAACGCCGACAAGACCGCCATTCAGATGAGAATGTTGAACGAAGGCAAGGGCGAGGCGGTACGCTCGCCGAGGTGTCAGTGCGACAAAAACGCATACCACCGCGAGATGAAACGCACTCTTGAAAACACGCCCAACCTCAGAATTATTCAGGGCGAGGCGCAGGAAATTTTAACGGATAACGGCGCGGTTACGGGCGTTAAAACCACTTACGGCGGTATACTTTACGCAAAAGCCGTTATTGTCGCTACGGGCGTTTATTTGAACGCGCAGACCGTTACGGGCGAGATAAGGCAAAACAGCGGACCTTCGGGCTTTGCCCCCGCCACCCGTCTTACCGACAGCCTTATTAAGCTCGGTTTCAGTGTAAGGCGCTTCAAGACGGGTACTCCCGCACGCCTTGACGGCCGCACGGTTGATTTTTCAAAGTGTCAGGTTCAGGAAGGCGAAGAGGGCGCAACCTGCTTTTCGTTTTTGAACGACGCGCCCGCGCAAAACAGGCGGGTATGTCACCTTACCTACACCAACGGCGCAACACATAAAATAATTACGGACAATTTAGACCGTTCCCCCCTTTATAACGGCGACATAAAGTCGGCGGGGCCGAGGTACTGTCCCTCTATCGAAACAAAGGTCGTGCGATTTGCCGACAAGGAAAGGCATCAGATTTTCCTCGAACCAGAGGGCGAGGACACCAACGAAATTTACGTGCAGGGAATGTCCTCCTCTATGCCCCACGACATTCAGCGCGCAATGTACCGCTCGGTGCAGGGGCTTGAAAATGCAGACATAATGCGGTACGCCTACGCAATCGAGTACGACTGTATAGATACGCTTGACGTGTTCCCCACGCTTGAATTCAAAAAGGTTAAAGGACTTTATACGGCGGGGCAGGTCAACGGAACTTCGGGCTACGAAGAGGCGGGCGCGCAGGGACTTATGGCGGGCATAAACGCCGTCTACAAAATTGAGGGCAAGCCCCCCTTTATCCTCGGCAGGGACGAGGCGTATATAGGCGTTTTAATAGACGACTTAACGACTAAGGGCACGGAAGAGCCGTACAGAATGATGACTTCGCGCGCAGAATACAGAATAAATTTAAGGCAGGACACAGCCGATTTCAGGCTTACGCCCAAGATAGCGGACACCCCCCTTTATACGGAACAAAGGCGTGCGGCTTTTGAAAGGCGCAAGGCATTATATGAAAAAGCGCTTTCAGAGTTCAACGGACGCGCCGACAGGCAAAAAGCAGAAAAGCTGCTTTCCGACAACAACCTTTCGGGCGGAGCCGCGGGCGCGACTTACGCCGACCTTATAAGGCGCGGATGCACGGCAAACCAGATTAAGCAAACCTTTGAAATACTTGCGGATATTCCCGACGATATAGTGCGGAGCGCGGAAACTACTATAAGGTACGAGGGCTATATAAAAAAGAACGAACAGCAGATAGAAAAGGCGAAAAAACTTGAAAGCAAAGCTCTGCCCGACGATATAGACTATGACAGTATACAGGGCTTGAGGCTTGAGGCGCGCGAGCAGTTAAAGCGCGTACGCCCCCTTACATTGGGTCAGGCGGGCAGAATTTACGGCGTCAACCCCGCCGACGTAACGGTGCTGATTGTATGGCTTGCGACAAGAAAACAGTAATTTAGCAGAGAACATATATGGCAATAAATGTTAGTATAACGGAAAACGATAAATTCATCAAATGTCTATTGTTGGCAAATTTTGAATTAGAGCAAGAGTTTTTGGAAACAAAAAAATTTTTGTGTTTCAAAAGCCAAGTTTTATCTAAAAAATTCGTGAAATCGGCTTTAATTTTTATTCCTTGGCAACATCGTGAAAAGGAGATACGAATTGTCGAAATCGATAAAATAATAGAAAAAAACAATATAGCCGACAAAGATTTTATACGAGTAAATGATTTTGTCAGCCCTTACGTCGAGGAGAGTCCGTATTACTGCGAGTTTAGAATAAAAAATTTTTACGGATACGACTTTATATATAATTATGCCAATTTTATTGCAAACATTTTTGAGCAGGACGGTTACAAAAGTTACGAAGTGTTATACAAAAACAAGCCTGAATTATTATCTTTAAGCAATGGATTCTGAAATTTCAATTTATCGCCTTACGTATTAAAAAACTATGGCCCGCTATACTTCGTTTACGAAATATAGCGGGCTATTTAATTCCCTGTAGCAAGTACACTCTTGCGGGTGCGCATATTTTTTATTTCTTTTTGTCAAGTCCGAAAAAGAGGTCTGCAGGGGTTACTTCCTTTGATTTGAACATCTGATAGTACGGGTCGGAAGAAAAGTCGCGGGGCTTATCGTACGTTCCGCCAAGCGCCTCGATTGCAAGCAAAAGCTCTTTATAGTCTATAAAGCTTATTCCCTCCTCGTCTATCTTGTCAAGAAGATATTCAAGCGCGCGCTCGTCGCCGTAGGCGGCAAGATAGCTTGCGTGCATTGCAACGTTTTCGGGGTCGCCTCTGAACTCCTTGATAAGAATATCAAAAATCTCATCCGACGGCACGACATTGCGCGACATAATTTCAAGCATAAATTCGCGCTCAATGCCTTTACGGTAATTATCCACCGCCTCGCCTATTACGAGGTCGGCTTTTTCCTTTATATAGTCGGCAAGTGTGTTTTTCAGTTCTTCGCCGCAGCCCGACGATACAAGCATTTGCATATACTTCTTTATCGCCCTTTCGTCGGATGCGATTAAATTCACGGCGTACTCACGCTCGTTTTCACTGCCGTCCAAAAGAGGTATTAAAAGCTCGACCGCGTCCCTACTCTCTATCGCCGAACACAGAAATTCCGAAACGGGCACGCCCTGTTTTAAGTGCGTGCAGAGTGCGCGGACAAGTTCCTCGTCGGAAAGCTTTGCATAAAAACCGTTGGGAGTGTCGCCCACGCTTTTAATAAACGTGTCACCGAACTGCTTGTACAGTTTAGGGATTATGTCCTCCCACTCGTTCTCCTTGTACTTGCCCGCATTCTTCTGAATATAGGCGTTTAACTTCTCGTCGAACATTCCGTCAAAGTCGTAAAGTTTCATATATCCTCCGTCAGAATTGTCATTAGTTTATCTATTTTTTTAGGGTTTGCCTCGAAGAACACGGGCAACTCATGCTTTTTCAATTTGGGCTCTTTCACACCCGAAAGATGGAATAAAACAGCCGAAAGCGAAGGTATATCCGTTACGGCGTCAAGCGCGCCCTTTTGTTCCAATTTATAATACACCTTTTCCGCCGTGCTGGCAAATTTATCGCTGTTTACGTTGTCGAGTACGGAGAAATGCCCCGCTATCCTTGCGTACGCGAACACGAAGTTTTTGCGCTTTTTCCTTCCGACTGAAATCGCGCGGAAACTTACGCGTTTGAACTGATGGCACACTACTATGCCGAAACTGTCGTCAACGTTTCTTCCGCATAAAAGCGTTAAAACGCGCACCTTGAACCTTTCGGATAAAAACGCGTTTAAAAGCATTGAACGCACCAACTCGTCAAGTCCCGCCCTTATTGCGCACGACGCCGCAATAAACTGCAAATCCTCGACGTCGCGACCTTCGTATTCGTCAAAGCACCACTTAATACATTCGGTGATATCAACCGCCCCGCATAACTTTTTAAAGTCGCTTTCCGAAAGCATATCGACCGCGGACAGAAGTTTGAGGTTTTGCTCCTTCTTTTCCTTGGGCAAGCGGTAGAAATAGCCGAGGGTGAGCTGTTCGCCGTTATCTTTTGCCTTGCGCGCAAGCTCGTAATAATACTTAGCCACAACCGCCGAGGGATTGACGGTTATAAGCCTGTCAAACGCGTCGAAACTTTGCTCAATCTTTCCGCAGTTAAAGGCTGAAACAGCCTTGAAAAACATTATCGTGGGGTCGTACTCAAGCTCCTCGTCAAGTTTGCAGAACAGCGTGTACGCCTCTTCGTGCAAGCCGTTTTCACAGCACACGGTTGCAATTTTGTAAATATCGTCCGACGACGTAACGTTGAGTTTTAAAAGCTCCCTTGCAAGGTCTGCGCTCTCCTTGCTCTTTTTCTGCTCGGTCTTTACCGCGGCAAGGGTAGTCAAAGCCTGAACGTTGTCGGGATATTTTTTTAAAACGGCAAGGCACTCCGCCTCCGCCTCTTCGCACTTGTCGGCAATAATGTTGCACATGGCAATGTAGTTGCGGGCGGAAAGGTAGGCTCCGTTGTTTTCGTCCACCTTGTCAAACTCTTCTATCGCGCCGTCGTACTCGCCGTTTCTCATCTTGTCAATGCCGTCGGAAATAATGTCCGAACAGTCGGCAAGTTCAGGGGGATAGACAAACTTAAGGGGGCTTGGCTCCCGCCTTAAAAAGGAGTCCATAATCTCTCTTTTGGTCTGCGCGTCAAGCTCTTCGCCGGTAACCGCCAAAAGCTTGCCGTAATAGTAAGCCGAGATTTGGTCCAGACCCAGATTCATATATGAAACCGCAAGGCCTTCAAAAGCCTCGTACAGTCCGTCGTCTTTGTTGAAATCGAGATAGGCGTACCAGTTATTTATACTCTTTTCAAACAGCCCCAAGTCGTCGTAAATTTCAGCGTACAGCATATAAGAATCGCTGTCGTTTCCGTTTATGCGGGCGTTTTTATTAAGCATTTTCAAAGCGCCGATATAATCGTGCCCGTCCACTAAATCGGACGCGACGCATATCAGCCTGTCACTGCTTAAATCGATTTTTACAATTTTATCATTCATAATTATTTCAAAAATTCGTCGACATCTTCCTTAGAAAAAATATGGTCGGTGTTGCAGTAATGGCAGTGAATTTTCACTGCGCCCTCGTCGTTTATTATGGAATACAGCTCCTCTTTCCCGAGCGGGATTAATACCTTTGTCATCTTTTCGCGCGAGCAGTTGCACTTGTATTCGGGGAAGGAAATGTAAACGTGCTGTTTTTCGGTAATGCCGCCGAAGTACTTTTCCATAATTCCTTCAGCGCCGTACTCTTCCACCACATCGGCGGCATTTACAAAATCTTGCATAGCCTCTTCGGCTTTATCCATATTCTCCTGAGAAGTGCCGGGCAAAAGCTGCATTATTACCCCGCCCGCCGCAACGCATACGCCGTCCTTCATTTTAACGCCGACGGCTATTGCAGTAGGCACCTGTTCGCTCATATGGTAGTACTGCATTAGGTTTTGCGACACGTCGTCGCCGACGAGTTCGCTTGCGCCGACAAAGGGTCTGAAAAGTCCGTCCTCTTTGACGACGGTAAGATAACCGCCGTTAAGCCTGCCCTTGCACGTTCCGTCGATAAAACCGCGGACGTGTAAGTCTTTATCAGCGGATACGCTTGCCGTACCCGCGTCACCGCCCGCTTTGACGGTTATGGAAATTGCGCCCCTGTCGCTTTTAAGACAGCCCGCCATATACGCCCCGCAAGTTAAAAGCCCGCCGAGCGTTTTAGCCGAGCTTTCGTCAAGGTTGTGTATTTTTATTGCGTCGTTGACAAGTTCTGTCGTTTCCAGAACGCTTAAAGAAACTTGTCTGTCGTAAATCAACGTCTTATACAGTTTGTTCATAATCGTGTGCAGATAAAGTTTATCCTCTCCGTTTTATCTTGTCCGAGATGACCTTCCGTGCGGACTTCAAAGCCCGATAAAGTCAGCTCTTGTATAATATTCTCTTCGCTGTGGATATACTGCGTATGGCTTTCGTCAAAGCGCGTATATTTGCCGTCCTTACCCTTTTCAAAAAAGGTAAGCTCCATTTCCACGCGGTCGTCTTTTAGGGTATTGAACCAGATATAGGTTATATCTTCCCTGTCCTCGGCGAACATATTGTTGCCTATGATGCTTGTAAGCTTGTGCGCCGAGCTTATATCGAACATAAACACGCCGCCCTTTTTAAGACAGCGGTGAACGTGCGAAAACGCGCTTTTTAGCTTTTCGGGGGGAACGTAGTTTAAACAGTCGTTGACGGCAACGGCAAAATCCACGGCGGCATTCAATTTTAGTTTGGTAATATCGCCGAGTAAAAATTCCCCTCTTACGCCCTGTTTGAAAGAAAGTTCCTGTGCGCGTGTCAGCATTTCGGGAGAAATGTCGATACCCGTGACGGCGTACCCCGCTTTGATAAGCGCGCGTGTGAAATAGCCGTTACCGCAGCCGATATCCACCCCGCACCTGCCCGCGCCGAGGTTTTTTAAAGTATTAATTAAATACTGCGACCATTGTTCATAGCCGCAGTCATCGTTTAAATATTCAAACCATCTACCGAGCGCAGAGTAAGAATTTGACATATAAATACCAATATAAAAATTTTCAAGAACACGGAGGCGCGCGAAAGACAAGGAAAGCGCGGATTGGCGACGGGGAGTTTACTGAACGTAAATGACCCGAGCCAAACGCAAGCTTGACAACGTATTTCGCGATGCATACGCGTTCGCTATCTTAAAAGGTTATCGGCGCTGACCCTCTTTTTCTTCCTGCCTTTTTTATCGGTTTCATCCTGCAACGCCTTTTCACGTTCTGCGAAAAGTTTGTTGTATTCGGCGTAGACGGGGTCGTTTTTGTGCTGGTTTTCGTACTTCTTTATATCCTCGCCGAGCTTGGCTTTGTCGGACGAAATTCTGTTCAGGTCCGCGCGTGTATAGGTAAGACCTAAAGGCGCAACTGCGGGTTTTTCCGCAATGGGAAGAATGGGCTTGCCGATAAGTTCGCTTTTGCCCGCTGCAAGAAGTTCGCGTGCGACGCGCTTGTCCTCTTCTTCCTTTTGGAGCGCAAGTTCTCTGGGGGTCTTTTTAGCTTTTTCAGCCTCTGCCGCCGCCTTCATGTTGGGCGCTACGTACATATCGAACACCCACTGCGTAAAGCTCATCCAGCACATTACAATGAACGACAGTCCGAAGAATACCAAAATGATATATGCAACTATATTCAGGAAGGGAACGGAGCTGCCGATTAATACAAGCCATACGGGGATAAGCGAAAATCCCGCCATAAATATTGTGGGAAGGGGGCTGCCTATTAATAGCACAAACGCGTTTCTGAACAGCTGCGTTAATTTGAGCTTGTAGCTTACGCCCACGGCAAGCAGCCACGCACAGTAAATGCCGACGAGCACGGTTGCGATAATTGCGAACACGTACGCGGTTATAGGTCCTGCGCTGCTGCCGCCTTGCGCAATTACCAGATCTTTCCAGTCGCCGACGAGCGTTGAGCCGAAAAGGGCGATAAGGAATACCGTAACGGGCAACAGAGTATTGAAATAGCAGACTTTAACGCCGCGGAAAAAGCCTTTTACTTTAAATTCGCCCTGAGTGTTGACAAGCTTTTTAAGCGAATACGCACCGCCGGCAACACCTACCGACGCGACAAAGCCCGCTACAATTAACAGGGAATAGAACATTAAATCGGCGGAAAGGTAAATACTTTCCGTAAGGCCCTGCATACCGGGATACGCGGGATAGCCCAAACCCGTATTTGCGTTGAAGGGGAACTGAAGTCCCATTGCGCTTATATACAGCATACGGACGATTACGACGGCAACCCCCGGCAGGAAAAATACAAGCATCAGTAAATTTATTAAAACAATCTTTCCGAAATTGCCTTTGAAAACGTCCCAGGTAGTTCCCCACCTTCCGCGTTCCAAAGGTTTTCTCGAATAGTCCTGGGCAAGCTCGTTGCCTTCAAGGCTTTTTACGTTAAGAGCCATAAGTTACAATACCTTTATATTTTAATTCATAATCATTTTAGCACATACTGTAAAATATTTCAACTGATTTTACAAGGTAGCGCGGCAATAAAAATAAATATCAATAAGTAAAAAAGACTTGCATTTTCCTTTACTTTATTTTGCGCATATGTTATTATAAATGCGCTAATTAGAGGAGCGGACGAGCATAAGTAGCTTTGGTTTAAGGAATTTGAGGGAATTCCACAGCCTGGGTGAAAGGGCGTCTCCGCCGAGATACGGAAAATTCCCCTCCCTTTCGTATCGGGCGCAAGGGTTAATACCTTTGCGACTGTCACGTGAAATCCGAACGGCAGTTCGGCTAGTGTTGCGCTAATTGCTTGTTTGATTGTTATTGGACGGCAGTGCAACGCACTGTCTATTTTTATTAGAGGAGAACTTTACTTTATGAAAAAATACAAAGTCGGCGTCATCGGCGCAACCGGTATGGTAGGTCAAAGGTTTTTGCTTTTGCTTAACAACCACCCCTGGTTTGACGTGGTGTGCCTTGCCGCCTCTTCGCGGTCGGCGGGAAAGAAATACAGAGACGCTTTAAAGGGCTGGCTGTTAAAAGAACCTATGCCCGAAAAGTATGCGGATATGACCGTTTTAGACGCAACCGCGGACATAGATAAAATAACCGCGCAGGCGGACTTCTGTTTCTGTGCCGTCAATATGAAAAAAGAGGAAATCCGCGAACTGGAATATGCGTACGCCAAAGCCGAGTGCCCCGTAGTTTCCAACAATTCGGCGCACAGGGGTACGCCCGACGTTCCTATGATTATCCCCGAAGTCAATCCCGAACACCTTGAAGTTATCAATGCGCAGAGGCAAAGGCTTAACACGAAACGCGGGTTTATAGCGGTTAAAAGCAACTGCTCACTTCAATCGTATGTTCCCCTTTTGCATCCCCTCAAAAAGTACGGAATAAAGAACGTTGCCGTTACGACCTATCAGGCAATTTCGGGTGCGGGCAAGACTTTTGAAACAATGCCCGAGATTGTGGATAACGTAATTCCCTACATCGGCGGCGAGGAACAAAAGAGCGAGGTAGAACCTCTTAAAATATGGGGCAAGGTTGTAAACGGACAAATAGTTCCCGCAACTTCCCCCGCCATTACCGCGCAATGCCTCAGGGTCCCCGTTTCCGACGGACACACGGCTGCTTGCTTTGTTTCGTTTGAAAACAAGCCGACGAAGGAACAGATACTCAAAGACTGGCAGGAATTTTCGGGCAGACCGCAGGAGCTGTACCTCCCTTCCGCGCCCAGACAGTTTATACATTATTTCAGCGAGGACGACCGTCCCCAGCCCAAGCTTGACAGAAATACCGAACTCGGTATGGCCGTGTGCGCGGGCAGGCTGAGAGAGGACAACGTGTTCGATTACAAGTTTATAGGTTTTTCGCACAACACACTCCGCGGTGCGGCGGGCGGCGCCGTTCTTTTGGCCGAACTTTTAGCAAGCGAAGGCTATCTGGATTAACCTAAATTCGCACATCTGATTACAATATATAAGAGGTAAAATAAAGTGACAGGATTTATCCACGGTATTGCAACTGCAATGATTACACCCTTCGATAAAAACGGGGTTAACCTTGAAGAATTCGGCAAAATGATAGAATTCCAGATTGAAGGCGGAACGGACGCGTTGGTAGTTTTGGGAACCACGGGCGAGCCCGCCACCATGACTCAGGAAGAGAAAGACGAAGTTATACTCTACTCCGTAAAGAAAGCGGGCGGGCGCATAAAGATTATCGTAGGCACGGGCAGCAACGACACTGCAAAGGCTGTTGCGTACTCAAAGCGTGCCGAAGAACTCGGTGCAGACGGCGTGCTTGCCGTTACCCCCTACTACAACAAATGCACTCAAAAAGGGCTTTACGAATACTATAAGGCAATTTGCGACGCGGTTAAAATACCTGTTATCGCATACAACGTGCCTTCGCGCACTGCGGTAAACGTTGCGCCCGAAACGGCGGAAAAGCTTGCAACTATTCCCAATATGGCGGGCATTAAGGAGGCGAGCGGCAACATGGCTCAGGTAGTTGAAACTATGCGTCGCATACGCGGAAAAATGGATTTGTATTCGGGTGAAGACTTTTTAAACCTGCCTATGCTTGCAATAGGCGGCGCGGGGCTTATTTCGGTTGCCTCCAATATTGCCCCCAAGCTTATGAAAAAGATGTATACTCTTATTAAAGAAAACAAGCTTGACGAGGCGAACGAAGTTCAGGACTTTTTACTGCCCCTTGAGGACGCGTGCTTTTTAGAGGTCAACCCCATTCCCGTAAAAGCCGCTTACAATATGATAGGTTTCAACGCGGGCGTGCCCCGCTCACCCCTCACCGAGCTTGAAGAGGACAACAAGAAAAAGTTAAGGCAGGCAATTATTAACGCGGGGTTGAAGGTTTATGATTAATTTACTTATCTGCGGGATAGGCGGAAAAATGGGCGCAAACGTTTTAAGTCTTGCCCAAAGCGACGGCGGTTTTAACGTTGTGTGCGGCGTTGACCCCCACGCTCCCGACGGCGTAAACGTTCCCGTATATCCGAGCTTTGACGGAGTTAAGGAAAAAATCGACGTAATAGTCGACTTCTCCTCCCCTGCCGCACTGCACGGAGAGATGGACTGGGCGGTAAAAAACGGCGTTCCCGTTGTGCTTGCCTCGACGGGTTATACCGAGGAAGATATAAAATATATTGACGAATGTGCAAGTAAAGTTGCGGTGTTCAGGACTGGAAATTTCTCGCTCGGCATAAATCTTTTGCAACAGTTAGTCAAAAGATGCGCCGAGGTTTTGGGCGAAAAGTTTGACGTAGAGATTATAGAAAAGCACCACAGTCAAAAGGTTGACGCACCCTCGGGCACGGCTTTAATGCTTGCGGATAGTGTGAACGAAGTTTTCGACAACCAAAAGCCCACCCTTTACGGCAGGCATGGAATTGTCGGCAAGCGTGCAAACGAGATAGGTATTCACGCTGTGCGCGGTGGAACTATCGTGGGCGAACACGAAGTTATGTTTGCGGGCGAGGACGAAATTATTACGGTATCGCACTCGGCGCGCTCCAAAAGAGTATTTGCGGTTGGCGCTTTAAAAGCTGCTAAATGGCTTGTCGGCAAACCCGCAGGCAAGTACGATATGAACAATGTACTTGCAACCTAACGTTGACGGCGTATCTTAATTGCGAATCACTTGATTAACTAATCACAAATCAAACTAATATAGCGCACTGTTTCTTAAAAGAAACAGCGCGCTATAATTTTTAATCATTAAAACGACGAATTTAAATTTATCGATTATTTTTAAGATTGTCTAATGCTTCCGCATTGTTTGATATAACCATTCCAACAGTTTTGCAGCCATTCATTGCTGAACAGTCACCACAGGTTTCGCACGCTTTGCCGAGCGCACATTGTCTTATGGGACAAAGACTATCGCAATACGGTGTTTTTACTCCGTCCACGCGGCAACCCTCGCAGTTTATCATCTCCGGCGTTATTTCTACGCCGTTCAGTTCAGACCAAAGTTTTGCAACCTTTTCCCGCAACGTATTGTCGTTGTTGAGCGTAGCTATTCTCGCGTCGCATTTTTCGCAATCGAGTCCGCAATGTGCAATAAGTTTTTTCATAAGCATTTAACCTCTGAATTATTGTTTATCGTAATTTAATTATATCATCATCAAATAAAAAAAGCAAGGATATTATATTACCTTGCTTTTTGTCAATATTACACTAACGAAATTTTATCCGACACACTTCGGATAAATATTCCCCTCTTAACTCCCTCGTCTATGCAGGAGGAAACAAAGGATACAAGCTTATCGCTTGTTCGGGGGACTTGCAGTTCGCGAAGTACTGCGGGAATAAGCTCGTCCGCGTACATACTCACCTTGTTTAAAAGCATGCCCTTGATAAGCGAAATTACGTCGTAAGGCGTGTAATCGGTATCAGCAGAACGCAGGCTTGTTCCGCTTTCGACGCGGTATCTGTCAAAGCCCGAATACTTGTCGGCTTTGAAGTAATAGGTGTTGCCGAGCATATCTCCCCTTGCAAAACCGCAGGCGTCGATAAGCGATGTAAGCTTGTTTTCAAGCTTGACGCCGTAGCGCTGTATTCCGTAAAGAGACAGCACACGTTTTATTAAGAATTTTTCGGATATTGGTTCTTCGGCGGCAACCACCGCTTTGACGGCGCGCATTACCTCGCCGTCGTTGGCTCCGCTTAAAATATATTCGGGCGGCTGAACGCTTACTTCCGACTTGGCGGCGCGGTAGGGCTTTTTGAAGTTTAAAGATACGGGCTTGCCGTCCGAAGTCAGCTTATCCAAAAAGTCCTTTATCTTTTTGATTTCGCGCTTGGGGTTATTGAAGAAGTTGAGTGAATACAGCCTTATTACGTTCCAGTTGTTGCGCTTTAAGGTCTGAACCTGCAACACCGTTCTGTCTTTTACCGAGAACGCGCTCTGCGAACCGTCGCAAAGAACTGCTAAAATGAAGTTGTGCTTGTTGCGGGGGTCGACGACCGCGACGTCAATCTTGAAGTCCGAAACGCCGACGTTGCACCTGCAGTCGTAGCCGTAGGATGAAAGCTCTTCGGCGATAAACTTGCCTATGCCCTGCTTGTTTATAATAATTTCGTTGCTCTTGACGGAAATGTTCGTTCTGCCCTTTTCGGCAAATTCCAAGAAGGCTTTAAGTCCCGCAACCCCGCGCGAAGTCGTCCTTGCCGTGTCTATCATCGAATAGCGCATTGACGAGAACACAACCATCTCTTCCCTTGCGCGCGACACCGCAACATTGAGACGGCGCCAGCCTCCGACCTGATTCAAAGGTCCGAAGTTTAAGGAAATTTTACCGTACCTGTCGGGACCGTAGCAGACAGAGAATAAAATTACGTCCCTTTCGTCGCCTTGAACATTTTCAAGGTTTTTGATAAACAGCGGTTCTTCACGCTCGTATGCAATATCTTCAAGCTTGTTTTCTGCAATCATTTTGGACAGCAGTCTTTCGATATACACCTGCTGGGGTGTGCTGAACGTAACCACGCCTATGCTCGAATTTTTAAGGCGGTCGTCCTTTAACCTTCTTATTACCTCTTTGACGAGCGCCTCCGCCTCCTTTTTATTGCACTTTGTTTCGCCGCGGTCGTAAACGCCGTCCTCGATAAGCTGAAGTTTCACCTTACTGTCAAGCGCGTCGGGCGAAGGGAAAGTGCAAAGCCTGCTCGAATAGTACGTGATATTGGAGAACGCAATCAGGCTTTCGTGCTTGGAGCGGTAATGCCATATAAGATGCTTTTCGGGGATGCCCAAGGCAAGGCAGTCGTCAAGCACGGACTCCAAGTCCTCCGTTTCGGGGTTGTCCTCGTCCTGCCCCGATACCGTGAAGAAACTTGTGGGGGGCATCTGCTTGGGGTCGCCGACGATAATGGCGCTCTTTGCCCTTGCAAGCGAAGGCACTGCCTCGCACGTGGGCATCTGCGACGCCTCGTCGAAGATAACTATATCGAACAGCGACGGGTCGGCGGGCAGATACTGCGACACGGTTATGGGGCTCATTAAAAGACAGGGTGCGGCAACGCGCATAAGTTCGGGTATTTCCGTGAACAGGCTGCGCAGGTTCAACAACCTCAAATTGCCCTTTATATTGCGCCTGAATGCCATTAATTCGAGCGCGAGCGGACCTTCCGTTTGCTCGGAAGGCAGTCTTGAAATTAACTGCGAGCGCAGTTTTTCACGCGTCAGCAGCGAGAACTCTTCCAGAATACGCGTAAACTCGCCCGCGTTCGCCTCCTGCACGCTCGCCGAGAAATTGGCGAGATGCTCGTCCGCGGGAATGTTTGTGCGGATAAAGTTGCGGTAGACGTTTTTACGGAAGGAAGAAAGAATTTGCTTTCCGCTTATAAGTCCGCTTTCCATTGCGTCGGTCATAAAGGTAAGACCGCTGTCATTGAGGTTTTTGGCGGTAGCCTTATAAAGGCACCAGCCGGGTAACATATCGATATTGTCTATAAGCGACGTGCATTTCGCCGTGAAATACTCGAACAAATCGCCGTCGGAAATATCCGATTTGTCGCCTTTTACAGTCTTCATAAAGTTGTCGCACGCTTTCTGGAAGGAGTTTGCGGACGAAATAAGCCCCGTTATGAGCGGTTTTAAATGTCCGTCCGCCGAGCCCGAACAAACGCTGTTGAAGGCGTCGGCGTTGTAGTCCATAAATATCTGCGCGTTCTTTTCGTGAAGGGCGTATAAAGGTTTTAAAAACTCGTCCCTCTTTTTGTCGTTAATTCCTCCGCCCAGCCCTGTGAAGTTGGAGCTTAAATTTGTGTTGGAAAGTATACCTCTTTCCGCCTCTTCAAGCTCGTACGCGCGCTTTATCCATTCAACCTCTTCACTTTCCTTCATAGGCTTGTATGCGCACTTATTTATCTTTCTGATGACGGACAGCAAAACCTTGGACGAGCGGTAATTTTCGCCCCAGTTTTCAAGTTCTTCCTCTATCTTATTATAAAGCTTGCCCAGATCGGGAAGGGCGCGGAAGTTGGAAAGCCAGTTTTTTGCCGCCTTGTCGTACCTTAAATTTGCGTTATAAAATTTATAGAACGCGTTCTCTTCGCACCCGAAGAATTTTGAAAGCTCGTCGCCCTTTAAGGAATTTGCAACTTCCACAAGCATTTTAAGCTTTTTAATGGTAAACGTGCTTATGCGCTGATTGTAAGTATCGAGGAACAGCCCGATATAGTTTTTAAGGTGTTTAAGCTCGGCAAGCACGACTTCCGACGCGCAAAGCACCGCGCTCTTAGTCGTCCTTTCGCACTCCGTCAGATTGACTCCCGAGAAAGGCGAGCGGTAAACCCCGCCGCACTCTTCGGCAGCCGCCTGCGCGGTTATAAGCATTTTTTCGCACTCTTCGAGTCTGCTTTTCGTAAGGCTGTCGTAGAACGTGCTTTCAATGTTTACAAGCTCGGGCGCGTTTTTGTTCTGTAAATAGTAGATAATTCCTTCGTATACCGAAACGCCCAGTCTGCGCTTTTTGTGCAGCGCGTCCAAAGGCGCTTTCAAAGAGTTCCTTACGCTTTGAATCTGCGCGGCGGCGCTTTCAAACTTTTCACCGTCCACCGTGCCTTTAAGCGACAGGGTGTTTTCAATTTGTCTGACGATTTCGCCCTTGTCGGTAGATTTGCCCGAATGGAGTTCGAGGCAGAATTCGCCTATGCCTATTTCCGAAAGGCGCTTTTTAACTACCTGCAACGCCGCCTGTTTTTCCGCGACGAAGAGTACGCGCTTACCCGCGTACACGGCGTTTGCAATAATGTTTGTAATGGTCTGGCTTTTGCCCGTACCGGGAGGACCGTGAAGGACAAATGTCGTGCCCTTTGCCGATTCGGCTACGGCAGCGTACTGCGTGCTGTCGCAGGGCAACGGCACAATTATATTTGCGGGGTTGCTTTTATCCTCGCTTACCCCCGAAAGCTTGTTATCCGTAAGTTGATTTGTGTTTGACAAAAGTCCCGCAATCAAGGGGTTCTTTTTGTATTCGGAAATGTTGTGTTTAACGTCCGCCCACATTGCGTAGCGGGCGAAAGTGAACTGGGCAAGGTAAACGTCTTCATAGACGTACCAGCCCTTCATATTGGCGGTTTTTGCGCGGAATACGGCAAGTATTTCCTTGGGAAGAAGTCCCTTGCCCTCCACTCCGCGGATATCTATGCCGAACTCCTGCTTTAAAAATTCAAGCAGGGTTGTATTTACTTCGTAGCCTTCGCCCGTTTCAAGCCACACGCCCGCCGTCTTTGTGCGCTTTACGCTGACGGGTAAAAGCGCTATGGGCGCGTACTTTTCGGTCTCATCGTTTTTGGAATACCACTTCAGGAAACCGAATGCAAGGTACAGTGTCTTTGCGCCCGTTTCCTCTTCAGCCGCACGCGACTTTCTTATAAGCGCGCCTGCCGTTTCGTTCAGGCTTTCCTGCCCAGAATACGTGCGCACAATGCCCGACTTCATTTCAAGCAAAACAAGCTCCTGCATATTGCCCGAACTTCCCGCGCCGAAGGGCGTATCGCCCTGTACAGACATCTGAACGGGATTGAGTTTATATTTGTCCTTATCTTCGAGCCGCGCGCAGAAAACGGACAAATCGCCCGAAAGTATGTGCAGGCAGTCGCGCTTGTAGCGGAAGTTTAAAAGGTTGTTCTTCAATGAAAGGTCTAAAAGCCTTCTCTGCCAAGCCTTGTCCTTGGACGCCGTTCTTTCAAACTCATACTTGCTCGCGTCGAAAAAGTCGCGCGGCTTTTCGCTGTAAGAGGACTGCTTGTCGTCCAAAAGCTCATACCCCGACTTGGTTTTAACCTTTAAGGGCATCGGGAATATACCGCCTATACGGCAGCGTTTAACGTCGACGCATATTTCAAATTCGCCGTCCGAAAGGCGTTTTGAAAAGTGTGCCGAGCTTGTAGTAAAGCTTGCGTTTGTGTGCGCGAACAAATCGTACGCGTCGAACACGGCAAGGTTATTTACACCGTCGGCAACGTACCTTTCTATGACCGACATATCGTCCTGCACGGGCGAGGAGAAACAGCTTTCGTACAGCCATACGCCCACGCCCACCCTGTTCTTGCCTATGACAAGTACGGGATTGAGTTTAGTCGCCTCGAAACAGCACGCCGCGAACAGGGCAAGCTGCAACGGGGTTGCCTTCTTCTGCGCAATTATCGTGCTGATATCGCCGGTGCGCACGTTTGCGAACATGTCCCCGCCGTTTTCGCGCTCGATATTCAGGTGGCGTATTGCAGAGTAAATGGACGCGCAGGCGTTTCTTACGCCGTTCTTGTCGTTATCGGCGTAACCGCTCCACTCCGACGAGTAGCCCCAGGTTTTGAGCTGTAAGCCCGCCTCCGCCAAAATTTTCTGACAGTCGGCAAGCTTGGGACGGACAAATGAAGAAAGCATTTCCACGTTGCCCGAAAGTCCGCTCCAACAGTCTATGGGCAAAGCCTGAACCTCAGCCTTTAAAGTACAGATTTCGTCCTTGCCCTTTGAAAGCTTTATCTGAACGGTACAGGCGGACGGCTCGTCAATGTCAGCTAAATACTTGGGGTTTAAAACGTTGCCGACGGACAGCTCGATACTGCTTTCGTGCGGAATTTCGTCAACGGTAAGTTCCGCGGGCAGAATTAAATTGGTACTGCCCGTAATGTTTACGGTAATACCGTTTTCGTTTTGCTCCGAGCGGTTGAAAATTTTAAACGACGTGAACAGAGGTGTTCTGCAATAATAAGTCGCGTAACTTACCGAGTTTAAAAGCTCGCCTTCAAGTTCTATTGTGTCAATTTGTTTTGCTTTCTTTGCCATAGTTTAAATACCTTTATTAGTTATTGACAGTTATCTCAACGGATAAGCGCAAGATTTTTAAGTGCGCGGGTGTATGCGATATATTTTTCGTTGTCCGCCATGTCTCTGTCGGCAACGGCAACAGCCGTAAATTCAAGCCCCTTGCTTTCGTATACGGTCATTATATTTATCTTTGTCTTGGAAATTTTGCCAGTCTGCCTTACGAGGTTGTAACTCTTTCTATTGTACTTTTCAAGCCCCGCCTCCGAGGTTATCACGGCGGTCAGCCCCTTTTGTTCGGATAAATACCTCGTAACCGCGCGCGCGTCGATAATTTCCGCGTCCTTGCCGTCGAAACCTATGGACTGCATATCTATGCCGAGATTATCTGAAACGTACTTTACAATCTGGTTTGTGTTGCGGTAATTCAAATTTAAGTTGTATACTTCAAGCGCTAATTCCTCCCAGCCTCTTATACCGCGAAAAGGGGTTATATTCTGCTTTAAATCACCGAAGATATTGAACGCCGCCCTGTCGTTAATCGCCCTTAACACAGCGTATTCGACTGCGGAAATGTCCTGTGCCTCGTCCACAAATACAAATCCGTACTTGGGAGACAGGGTAAAGCCCAGTTCCGTCAACAAAAGGCAGAGTACAAACGGGTCGAATTTGCAAAGCTTTTTGGTGGGCATACCGTAGCGCAGTTTGATTTTTTTGATAATTTCTCGGTAGAAAAAGCGGGTAAGCTCGTACACGCTTTCGCACTTGCCTATCGAAACGATATAGTTTTCGCCGCGTATAACGTCGGCAAACTCCGAAATTGCCGAAAAATCGTTTAAAATACTTTCAACGCCGATTACAGTGTTTTGTATCTCTTTTTTAAGCTGTTCGCGCTTTTCTATCCTCTCGGCGTAAGTATAAACTTCCTCACCGTCTGTTTTTACTTTGTATCTCTTTAAATCGGCAATTTCCTTTTCAACCGTGCGGGCAAGCGTCTTTAAGTCCTCCACTGCGGTCAAGCAGATTTTTTCCGAATACCGCCTTATAAACTTTACGGACTTGTAAAAGGACAGCATCTGCCTGTAGAAGAAGGCGTAGCCTTTCATTCTGTCGTCGGATAAAAGCTGTAAAAACTCACGTACGTCGGCAACGCAGTTGAACATATACCTGAACTGTTTTGTGTAGTAAAGTCCGCCGTCGGGCTTTTCCTTTATCTCGCCTAAAACGCACCGCCTTACCCTCAGGCTCGCATTCTTTATATCGCCGTAAATTTGTTCCTGACGGATAAGCGCCTGTTCAAGCCCCTTTGCGACCTCGCCGCACTCTTCGCCCGCGAACATTCCGTACACGCCGTCGAAAATTTTAGCAAGTTTTTTTCTTATATCCGCAATCAGCTTGTCCGAATACACATAGGCCAAAAGCTCGTCGGGAATGGGCTGTGCATAGTCGGTATTGCCCGAAATATCCACGCCCGCGTTTTTCAGAACGCTTAAAAAATAACTGTCGAGGGTTGACGTTTTAACCTTTTCGAGTTCGAGAATTACCGCCAGTTCGTCAATGAACGCATTGAAGGAATCGGACGGGGTAATGACTATTATATCCGAAGGGCGCAGGCTTTCGTTGTTGTATAAAATGTATGAAAGCCTGTGCAGCATAATCATAGTCTTTCCGCTGCCCGCGACGCCCTGGAGAACGAACTCCGCGCGTTCGGGCAGGGTTATTATCTCGTACTGCTTTTCCTGTATGGTTTCGATAATATCGGTTATTTCGCGCTTTTCCTTACGGCTTTCAAGTATCTCTTTTAAGAATGGGTCGAAGATAACCGACTCGTCCCTTCCGCCTATTTCGTCGGGAGTGAGGTAGTCTTTGACGGACAGATACTCGTTTTTCATATCGAGTACTTTACCGTTGCGTGTGCGCAGGGCGCGGCGCAGAATGAGCTTGTAGTTATAGTCGTTTATGGAAAACGAAGTCTTGCTCTTTTGGTAGTACTTCCTTGCAAGCGGGGCGCGCCAGTCCACAATTTCCAAGCCCTCGTCGCCCTTTTTGCCTATATAGTAGCTGTTATAGCCTTCCTTTTCGTCCTCTAAGTCCATTCGCGCGAAGTAGGGTTCGTCGAAAAAAGGACGGTAGGAATTGATTTTGTTTTTAAGCGAAGATATCTCGGCGTTAAGCTCTAAAACGCGCCGATAGTTTTCCGCGCTGTGCTCGCTGTCGGAATTTAAAAAATGCCTTTGGGCTTTCGCGTCGTCAAGCTTTTTTTTGAGCCGTCTTAAATACAGCGCTTTAAGCATTGACATAACAGCCTGAATGTGGACTTCCTCAAAGGCGCGCTGCTTGTCCGCGTCGAGTAAATCCAAAAAGAAATTCTTATCTGTCGTCTTATGCGGGTCGATTAAGTTTTTCAAATTTTCGGTATCTTTCATAAAAACGTTTCTGATAATAAAGTATAACACATCACCGTGGAAAATGCAACACCCGAGGATAAAATTGATTAAACGCTATATTGTAAAAAAAAACGGCGCATATAGCGCCGAGAGACGATTATGGTTTTTACATTATTCGCACCTAATTTCATTTGCGAGAGTAGCGTTTTTTGTCTTTATTGCAGAAACAATGCACACCGCAACCGCTATTAAACAGGATATTAACAGCGAAATTACTGGGACCAAAAAGTTGAAGTTAAGCGTAAAAGGCAATTCAAAAATGCTTGTGCAGAGGTTTATAAAGTATGCGTTGAAAGCTAAACCTAACGCCGTGCCGAGAGATACGGATAAAAGCAATATACCAAATATTATCACGAAATACACACCCGCCGACGTGAAATTGTCTGCGCCTAAAATTTTTAAAAGGCATATAAATTGTTTGCGCTGACGATAAAATACCATAAGCAGGGTATAGATAATTACAACTATTACTGAAAGTATTATAGCCGCTACAGTATTCAAAGTTATTTCCACAGGCGAAATCATAGAAAAATAATTGTATGCCCTTTCACACGCCGCTGTATGATACCCTTTGCCTGCAAGCTTTTTATATGCCGAATACGCCGAGGTTGCGTCGGAAGTAATTATTTTAACATTAGATGACTGAGTTTCCGTTTCGCCTGAAATGTAAAAATAATAACTGAAAAAATAGTCTGGCTCAACCATGTCACCGTCATAAATTCCCTTTACGGTAAAGTCGTAGTCTTTAATAGTTATTATATCGCCTAAGCTAACCTCAAGCATACCGGCAACATATTTTTCAAGAACTATCTCCCCGTCGCCGTCAAGCCATTCGCCAGAAATAAGCGTTCCGTCCGCGGTTGAAAACTTGCTTTTAGTAATATTATTAAGGGAAACAAATGCGCCGTTAAACATAAAAGATTTCCCGTTAGAGTCACGGTAATATGTATTGAATACTTTACCGTTTGAACTTATCATTGTAGCCGAATCTGTAAGTCCGTATATCTCGCACGCATACAGCTTTTCACCGCAGATTTTTTTTACATCCTGAAAGTTTGCGCCGTATGCTACTGAATAAAACGTGTAATTCGTTTCATCGAGCGTTTGTAAAAAACCATCTATAAAATTCAACCGCACAGAAAAAATACCCATAAACGAGGCAAGAAAAACAGCTAAAATTACAGTTATTAGAATTATTGATTTTTTAAGAAGATATACTTCTTTTTTAGCAAGATATAGTATTTTTCTCATCGTTTGCAACCTTTCCGTCGCTAAGCGTTATTATCCTTTGTCCCGCTTTGGCGTCTTCCTCGTCGTGCGTTACCATTATAACCGTCTTGCCCTCTTTATGCAGGCGTTTGAAAATATCTATTATATTTTCGCTGTTGGCAGCGTCGAGATTCCCGCACGGCTCGTCGGCAAGAATTATTGCAGGGTCGTTAATTATCGCCCTCGCAATCGCAACCCTCTGCTGCTCTCCACCCGATAAAGTTTTAACTTTGTTTTTTACCTTGTCGGTAAGGTGGACAAGAGCAAGTGTGCGCGCGATTTTTTCTACGTTTCCCTTACCGTAACTACCCGCAACTACCAGTGGGATTTCCACATTTTCGTACACGGTGTATTCGGGTTCGAGATAAAAATTCTGAAATACAAATCCTATCTTTTCGTTTCTGAACTTTGCAAGTTGTTTGCCTTTAAGGTTATGAACTTCGACCCCGTCTATACAAATTGTGCCACTTGTTGCCCTGTCAAGTGTGCCGGTTATGTTAAGAAGAGTGGACTTGCCGCTGCCCGACTTCCCCACAATACAGACAAACTGTCCATCTTCTATGTCAAGGGAAATATCGTTAAGCGCGTGAAACGAAGTTTCACCAGAGCCGTAAGTTTTAGTAATATTTCTTAAATTAATCATTGTAACCTCGTTTCCAAAAGCTGTTTAATCGTTGCTTTCCGCGTCACCAGATAGTTGAATGCAAATATGAGCGACGACACAGCAAACACCGACGCAAGACCTATACCGAACAAAATTAATAAAAACCTGAAATCTACACCCATTACGTTACCACTCATATAAAAGTTGAGAAATTGACCGAGTATACTGTAAATACCGACGGCAAGCGCGAGTGATATTACTGCGGCAATTACGCAGAGAATAAACAGCTGAATGTACATTATTGCATTAAGTTGCGCTTTGGTCGTTCCGCAAACAGACATTATACCTGCACTCTTTGAAAAGTATTTAATATACTTATCCATTAAAAGATACAGTGTAAACAGTATGCCCGCTAATACGAGTACGCCAAGCACCGCAAACAGCTCGATAGTTACCTGCTGTAAGTGTTTTATAAATTCCATACCCGATAATATATTCCAGCCGAAATATTTATTACTTTCCTTAATAAGTCCTTCGTTAACCCAACCCTCTACAGTTTCTTTAGAAGGATATTCCTCAAACGCATAAACGTTCAGCGAATTGTATTCGGTTATACCAAGCGAGCCGATATCGGCAACATAAACCGAAGGCTTAATGTTGATTTCCGAATCATGACCGTATAGCTTGTAAAATTCTTTTCTTATAATACCCGAAACAATTACTTTCCCGCCGAATGGTTGACCGCTGAAAGAATCAATAAACGTTACTTCCTTTTTTAAAACGTCGTCCGCCGTAAGTCCGTAAGAGCCGAGCATCTCTTCCGAAATCAATATCTCATTGTCAAGCACAGCCATATCGCCAATAATTATGCTGTCATATCCGTAGGATGCTTTAAAAGCCTTATAGTCGTTTTGTGTAAATACGTCACCCGAATAAATTTTCAGAAGTGTTAAAGTCAGTTTATCGCAAGTATAACTGCTTTTCCTTACCTGTATTGTCAATTGCTGATAATATGAATAATCCGTCGGACATTCTTTTATACAATATTTAATATGTTCCTGTGTCAGTCTGCCGTCCAGATTGTCATAAGTTTCTATTTTATTTGCCGTAACGTATTTTGTCATATAATCAATTTGCGTTAAAGCGAGGCTTACGGGAAAAATACAGAACATGCAGATTAAAAAGACGAAACAGGTTAAGGCACCAATAATTTTTATATTGAGCCACCTGTGACATTTTAAGTTTTTAAACGCAATCCTTAAAAGCTTTTTAAATTCGTTCATAATTACACACGTAAATTGTTGTTTGTACTAAATCATCCGACTAAAAATTATTTTAATCGGATGATGAGAAATCTGAATCGGATTAAATTTTTATTGTTCGGGCGGTAACCAGCTCGGGTATCCCTGATAATAATTGATTTCTCTAATTATCGGGTTCCCCTTTGCATCTTTTCCAACTACTCTTTCATACATTATTTTTCTTGGAGAATTATCTTTATATAAATAGGCCGTCGGCACATAGAATCCTCCATTATAAGTTACATATACCTCATAAGAACCTTTATGAGTTGCCGATTCCTTTTTTGAATATGTATATGTTCCGTAGCCGACAAGAGCATAGTCACCACTCAAATCGCCAGTAGCCCCTGGTTTTGAAAACCATACGTTATCAAGATAAACGGTTCCGTCTTTATTTACAATGATATAACCTTTTTCTTCTTCATTCGTATAATAACCCATAAAGTCATCTACTGAACAGCCCGCCATTGAAACTATGCAAAATGAGAGCAATAATACGGTTATTAACAGTACAAAAAGTTTAGTTAATTTCTTATTGAATGTCAACTTAATTTCCTCCTGATGTATTTCCGATTCAGATATTCACCGCTATCTTGGATAAAATGATAACGGTAATATCCGAAAATTTCTACCACCTTGAGGTTTGCATTTGGTTCGCATTTTGTTTACATAAGTTTACATTTTAAAAAAAACATAATATTTTTATGTAATACCAATAAATTCGCCGTTAGCACTGTAATGCGCAGGACCGACAGTCTTTTCCTTCCAATCGCCGTTGTCTACTTTATAGCGCATTCTTCCTATCCAAAATTTTTCCTCGTTTTGAGTGCTTGCTTCAACAATTAAAGATTTCCCCATATCTAAATCTAAAATTGAATTAGTGGATATTAAACTCATTTTATTGTAATCTTCTGTATATTCATATGATGAATACAACTGAATAACAACATAAACTGTGGAAGGAAATATTGTAATATCGTTTATTGCCGTAACCCACACTTTACCATTGCCACCAGAAATAGATAATGAAATTGACGTATATATCCCATAAGGCTCTACTTTATCTGAACTGTTTGACAATTCTTCTTCGTTAATATAAATATTTTCGTCCGCATAAGAAATTTCATTAACTGTAAAAACACATAAAATTAGCGTTAATAATAATACACACAATATAGA
>JAIDSQ010000109.1 GCA_029061155.1 Clostridia bacterium | reverse complement strand
CGTGGTAATATTCAAACGCGTCCCCAATACGGATACTCTCGTGTCTCTCGGGTCGTGTGGATAGTTCATTTATTCGTTTGTGCTTACCGTTTTGATTTTTACAGGCAGAACCGAATTCTGTATGGACTTGCACTTTGAATCTGCTGCAACTATTCTGGCGCTTGTTACGGTGGGTAAGTGGCTTGAAGAGAAGTCCAAGAAAAAGACGGGCAACGAGATTGAAAAACTCCTAAAACTTGCTCCAGACGAAGTCACGATAGAAGAGGACGGAGTTCAGAAAACAGTTTCGGTAAAAGACGTAAAGATAGGCGACATACTTGTCGTCAAACAAGGCGAATACATTCCTGTAGACGGCAAAGTAATATTCGGCAGTTCGTTTGTAGACAAATGCGCCATAACCGGTGAAAGCCTGCCTGTCGAAGTTACCGTAGGCGACGAGGTAACGTCTGCCGCGCTTGTCAAAAGTGGACTTATTAAAATTCGCGCCGAACGCGTCGGCGAGCAAACGACGCTCTCCAAAATTATAACCATGGTGCGCGAGGCGGGGGCGAGCAAAGCCCCCATACAGAAATTTGCAGATAAGGTTGCGGGAGTGTTCGTTCCTGTGGTTACGGCAATTTCATTGTTCACGTTTGTGTTGTGGCTTTTAATCGACGGCACGTTTAACGCCGACCACTGTGTAACGTACGCCATAAACGTGCTTGTAGTTTCCTGTCCGTGCGCGCTCGGACTTGCGACTCCTGTTGCCATAATGACCGCTACGGGTAAAGGCGCGTCGCTTGGTATTCTATATAAAGACGCCGAAAGCCTGCAAAAGGTATGCGGAATTAACGCAGTGCTTTTGGATAAAACGGCGACACTTACCGAGGGTAAACCCAAGGTAACCGATGTTGAAGTGTTTGGCGGAGATAAGGATAAACTGCTTAAAATTGCTTGCGGAATAGAATGTAATTCCAATCACCCTTTGGCTAAATGCGTGACAGATTATGTCGGTGACGGCGTTGAAGTAACGGACTTTAAATATACCGTAGGACAGGGCGCAAGTGCTGTTCACGAAAATACGACTTACCTTCTTGGCAATATTAAGCTTGTAGCGAGCAAAAACATTTCAGACGAAGTAAAAACAAAAGCAGCTGTCCTGTCGGAACAGGGTAAAACGGTTTTATATCTTGCCGACAATAAACGCGTTGTTATGTTGATAGCCGTTGCCGATACTTTAAAGGATGGTAGCGGGCAAGCGGTCGGTATGCTTAAAGAGCGCGGTATGCGCATTGCAATGCTTACAGGAGACGAGCAAAAGACGGCAAAAGCCGTTTCCGAGAGCGTGGGGATAGATGAATTCCTGGCGGAAGTAATGCCTGAAGATAAGCTTAACGCCGTTACAAACGTTCAGCAGGTAGGCGGATGCGTAGCGATGGTCGGCGACGGAATAAACGATTCTCCCGCGCTCAAACAGGCGGATGTCGGTATTGCAATGGGCAGCGGAACAGACGTTGCCATTGATTCGGCTGACGTAGTGCTTGTAAGCGAGGATTTGAGAACGCTTGATACTTTGTTCGACTTAAGTAAGGCAACAGTCAGAAATATAAAAGAAAATCTTTTCTGGGCATTTTTCTACAACGTAGTAATGATTCCCGTTGCAGCGGGCGCATTCTCGGCAGTCGGTTTCTACTTTAACCCCATGATTGCCGCGCTGTGTATGAGTTTAAGTTCATTGTTCGTTGTTGGCAATGCATTAAGATTACTCAGATATAAAAATAAAAAATTTATAAATGGAGATAAATATATGAAGACAATAGTTCAAATCGACGGAATGTGTTGCGAACATTGCGCAAAGCGTGTTGAAAACGCTCTTTCGGCAGTAGACGGCGTAGTTTCCGCAGATGTAAAACTTAAAAAGAAAATAGCGGTTTTACGTAGTAGAGAAGCGCTTGACAGTGCCGTAATTTCGCAGGTTGTAACAGACGCTGGCTATACGGTTGTGTCAGTAGAAGTTAAATGACAAAGTTACAGAATATATGACATTATCCGTCAAGATAACATATTGACACATTTGCATATAGACAGTAAAATTAAAGCATAGAAAATGCGAGGTGTTATATGCAGGAAATGATGTTACTTGACAGACGTACAAAAGAACTTGTTAAAGAGTACGTGCCCGAAGGCGACGTGCTTGACAGTATAGTGTGCTTTTTTTCGATATTTGCAGACAGTACAAGGGTAAGAATGTTATCGGCGCTTGCCATATCGGAAATGTGTGTTACCGACTTATCTCGCGTTCTTGAAATTAATCAGACGACTGTTTCACACCAGCTGAGATTGCTTAAAAATCTTGGCATAGTAAAAAGCGAAAGGCAGGGTAAAATAATTTTTTACAGTCTTGTGAACGATACCGTCAACGACGTAATGTTAAAGGGCGTTGAATTCCTCGGCTGCTAAATATGATTACACGCACGGTAAAACCGTGCGTTTTTCATTGCAAAAAACCTGCGGCTATGGTATAATAATTTTATGGATGTTATAAGGGAAAAGTTAAAACTCCTGCCCGAAAATCCGGGCGTTTATATAATGCTCGATAAGTACGCAAACGTTATATACGTAGGTAAAGCCCGCATTTTAAAAAACAGGGTTAGGCAGTATTTCCATAATTCGCCCAAGCCCGAAAAGGTTATGAAAATGGTTGAAAATATTGCAAATTTCAACTATATAATAACCAATTCGGAAATTGATGCGCTTGCGCTTGAAAATAATCTTATAAAAAAGTACAAGCCAAAATATAACATATTATTAAAAGACGATAAAACTTATCCCTATATAAAAGCTAACATAAAAGAAGAATTTCCCAATTTTTCTATAACAAGAAAGGTTAAAAAAGACGGTGCTAAGTATTACGGCCCTTTTATGGGCGGTATCAGCTGTAAGGATATTCTTGATACCATACAGCTTTCTTTTAATGTCAGATTGTGCCATACCCAGATAACCGACAAACCCAAGCGTGAATGTCTTAACTGCCATATAGCCCGCTGTACTGCGCCGTGTGCCCATCTTGTTACCAAGGAAGAATATGCAGTCCAAGTAAAAAAAGCTCTTGCGTTCCTTGACGGAAACTATAAAGATGCAGAACAGCTTTTAAAAGCAAAAATGTTTAAGGCGGCTGAAGGTGAAAACTTCGAGCTTGCACTTGATTACAAAAGCAAGCTCGAAATGCTTTCCAAGCTTGAGGCTAAACGTATTACTTCTTTAAATCGCTTTATTGACGCGGATATCATTGCATATGCAACCAATAATCTGTATTCAGCCGTAAACGTGCTTGTGACGCGTAAAGGCATTATGCAAGGTGGAAATAGTTTCGCTTTGGATGAGGCACATATGTCCGATGCTGAGGCTGTTACGGCGTTTATAGTTCAGTATTATACAAACCACGAAATTCCTTCAGAAATTATAGTCGAAGACTTCTGTGAAAAGCAGCTTATTGAAAATTATTTCAAAGAAAGGTTTGATAAGTCGGTTGAAGTCACTCTTGCAAAACAGGGTGTGAAATACAAGCTTTTACAGATGGCGGCGAAGAATGCTCACGAGTACCTTGAAAAAAGCGTCGATAAAATCAAACACCGTGACGATATGACGGTCAATGCCTGTGCGCGCCTTAAAGAGCTTTTAAACTTACAAAAATATCCGAGGCGAATGGAATGTTACGATATTTCCAACATAAGCGGTGTGGATAAAGTCGGCTCAATGGTTGTATTTATCGATGGCGAGGCTGACAGAAACAGTTACCGGAGATTTAAAATAAAGACGGTAGAGGGCGCAAACGACTTTGCCTCGTTGCAGGAAGTATTGACAAGGCGTCTTTCCAAGCTCGGCAGTGATGAAGAGGAAAAATTCCCCAAGCCCGATCTTATAATTATCGACGGCGGTAAAGGGCAACTATCGGCGGTCAAAAGTATTTTTTACGATATGAAGATAGAAGGTATAGAACTTATTTCGCTTGCCAAGAGGGAAGAGGAAGTGTTTACGCTTGATTCCGACGAAAGTATTAAAATCCCCCACAGAGATTTTTCACTTAAAATGTTACAGCGTATCAGAGACGAGGCGCACAGATTTGCGATAACATATTTCAGAAATCTTCATTCCAAAAACAATCTACAAAGCGTGCTTTCCGAAATTGAAGGCGTGGGCAAGGTAAAACGTATCGCGCTTATGAAAAAGTTCGGAACGCTTGATAAGATAATTGGTGCAAGTGTGGAAGAGCTTGCCTCGGCTGAAGGCATTGGTGAAAAGCTTGCCCTTACGATTAAAAACTATTTTGAAGAGAACTTATGAAAAAGATAAATAAACAATTAATAGTTTCGGATTTTGACGGAACACTTATTTCAAGCTCGCAAACAATAAGCGACGAGGTAAGGGACGCCATTGAGGAGTATGTGTCCTGCGGAGGAATTTTTGCCGTATGCACGGGGCGTATGCTTTGTTCTATTCTTCCCCGCGTACGCGAGTTGGGATTAAAGGGGTTAGTGGTTGCCTATCAGGGCACTGTAATCGCCGAGATTGAGAGCGGCAAAATAATTAAAATAAACTCGATAAAATATCAGGATGTGGCTGAAATCTGCACTTATATTTCTTCGTTAAATCAAACGGTAAACACGTATAGCGGAGAGGTATTATATACCGATATCCCAAGGGACAATATTTATCTTAAGCGATACGAAAAGATAACGGGAGTAGAGGCTGTAAGCGTTGATATTCTTATGGCTGAATTTGTTATTAATAATAGGCTCGATTGCCAGAAAATCACCTGTCTTGTTGCGCCGAGTGAAAGAGAAAAACTATACAGAAACTTAAAGCAAAAATTCGGTGAAAGATTTGACGTGACGTGCAGTGCGGACGTGCTTGTAGAGATGTCGCCCCTCGGTGATAATAAGGGTGAGGCTTTGAATTACATAGCAAAATATTATAACATTCCTATGCAGTCAACTGTAGCGATAGGAGACAATTTAAACGATTTGTCAATGATAAAAAATGCCAATATAGGTGTTGCGGTGGGCAACGCTGTTGAAGAGCTTAAAATAGAGGCGGACTGCGTTACTGTGTCAAATAATGAGGGTGCAGTGGCAAAAATTATCAAAAAATACGGGTTTGTATAGTACTATGTCTGAAATATTAGCCCCTGCGGGCGGTAAAAACAGCGCTTTGGCGGCAATTAATGCCGGTGCAGACGCTATATATTTAGGGCTCAATAATTTTTCCGCAAGAAGTTCTGCGGAAAATTTTGACAGTGACGCCTTAAAT
>JAIDSQ010000108.1 GCA_029061155.1 Clostridia bacterium | reverse complement strand
AACTTATTTTGATTGGGTTATTGCTTTTATTGCGCCTTTGGCGTGAATACGTACAATTCTGTCATCATCTTCTTCTGATAATAATTTTAATTTATTTAAACAATGGCGAACAAAATTCGGTTTACGCTTGCCTAATACTCGAAACATTTCGGGTGCTTCTATTCTGACGCGAACATTCTTATCGTCAAGTAATTTTTCAAATATAGGAATAAAATGCTCATAGGCTTCGGGCGTATTAGTCGCTATGTTTTCTGACGCCCATATAAAACTTAAACGCACACTTGGACTATCGTCAGTTGCTAATAAGAACATTTCGTCCCGATAAGGTTTAATCAATTCGTAATCTGATCGTCCGATTCGTCCCAAAGCATTTAAGGCGCGTTCTTTTAGTAGTTCATCATTTGACTTCAAGAAAGCGGCAATTTGCTCTACAAACGGACTAATTTCTTCGGGATATAACATTCCCATTTCACCAAGTAGCCAAAGAGATTTTCCTATTATTTTTATGGATTGTTCTTTTAGCAAAGAAGCAACAAAGGTAATATTTTCTTTCCATTGCTCTTTGTCTTTTGTAAGCTCACCAAGATGAGAATATAATTCTTTTTCACTCATTGAATTTAAGCCACCTAAAACTTTACGTTAAATTACTGTTTATCGCAATTACATTATAGCAAAGCCATAATAATAAAGCAAGGAAAGAACTGCTTTTCCTTGCTTTATGCTATTATAAGTAATATTATTTGTTAGCCTTCTTACTTTTAGTCATATATAATATAACTGTAATGTGTTTTAAAGTTTGTTTGCGCCATGCCAAATAATTTTTATATTTAATTATGCGCCTGCAAATTTATTAATGCGCCATTCAAGTTTGATTTGTGATTAGCTGGATTACTACCGTAATTAAGATACGCCGTAAATGCAAGGTTTAAGTTTGACGAGTGAATTGTTGAATCTCAGCCGCCGTAATTAAGAAAATCGGATGCAACGTCACGTTGCTGCGAGTTCTGAAGATAGTCTAAAACAAAGGAAGTAATTCCTTCAGCAATAATATCGGACATCTTATAAATTACGTTCAGCCTTGTTGCGGAAAACAGAGAATAATTAAATACGGACTGTTCGGCGATAATTCCCATTATGGAAATGTCGCCTACTTTTTGCAGCTTTTTATTAGCGCCGCTGCCGGGCTTGAGTCCTCGGCGCGCAATTTTTATTAAGCCTATATCTCCCGCAAGCCCCACCGCCGCGTCGACTGCGATTACGGGGCTGTTGGGGTGTGTGAACTTCAAAAAGTCGTTCATGTATTTGACTTCGTGCGCAGTGATTGGCTTGGATAAAGTTCCGTACACGAAACAGTTAAGTCCCGCCAAAAGGCGCTTAAGCTTGGTGCCGGTAACCGGGCCTAACGAATCGCCTACGGATAAATCACTGCCTATGCAGAGTATTACGGGAGCGTCTCCGCCTGTGGGAACGATTTTTTTGAGTGCAAGACATACTCCGCCGGGAGCAAGCGAATTATATAAATTAAAAGAATAGTCCATAATGTACCTCGGGTGATTAATTTCGTCTGACAAGTTATTGACCGTTTTCAATTAAAATATAATAAACGTGACGTTTAATTCACGTATCTTTATTGTGGTAGAGCCTGATTGACGGTACGCATGTAAAGCATAAGCGTTCAATTTAGCAACGTGACGTTGCATCCGAGTATCTTTATAGCGATAATGCTTGATTAACAACACTCATATCAAACTTAAACTTTATGCTTAACAGCCGTATTTAGCGCCATAGTTGTTATAGCGGCGCAAATTTCGTCTAAATACGGTACTCAATATTGTATGCCGTATAAATACTTTAACGTTTACCTTAATAAATTTCAAAAAATTATCCACATATTAACAATCAGTTATCAACTGTGGATAACTTTTGCTAAAAAATCGCGCTTTATGTTTCACGTGAAACACTGTTTAGGGTAAAAAATTTGGTTGAATGTTTCACGTTAAACATTTTTTAAACAAATTTATGATAGGCGCATACTAAATTTTATAACAAATTTAAAAATTTGATGTATTTAAAAGGTATATGAAATAAGTGAAAATTGAGTAAAAATTTAATTAATTTCAATGCAAACGCTTGATATAGTAACTTTAATATGCTAAAATTGTTACTGCAACTAAAAAATAATACCAAATTATATAAGGAGACTAATTTTGAGTAAAAAAGGCAGAATTATTTCCTGGATAATTGTCGCGCTGCTTGCCGCTGCCGTTGTTGCCGTCATTGTGACGCAACTTTTGAACGGTGGTGCAACAAAGATTACGCGTACTAAATTTCAGGAATATGTAGAAAATGCGCAGTACGTCAATGAAGACGGCACCTTGCGCGAAGGCTATAAGATAAGCGACCTACCTAAAGACAAAGACGGTAATGAAATTTACACTATCGGTGAAAGCGGTAAGGTCGTCGATAAGAACGGTAAGCAGTTTGTAGTTATCTGGCGTATCGAAACGAGTGGCTACGAGTATTCGGGCTACGATGCCGTTACAAGAGGCAAAAAGATATTCTACTGCTACGGTCCCTCGGCTTACGGTTCCGAAAGCTGGGATTCGGAAACTCTCTATACCTGGCAGTTTGAATACGGCGTCGTAATAGATCAGGCTAATCCCAATGCGGGCAGCTGGGTTTCGACGGCGTTCTCGATATTGATGCTTGTCGTAGTTTGCGTTGTGTTTTTCCTTATTATCCGCTCATCAATGGGCGGTGCGGGCAAGGTTATGAGCTTTGCCAAGACAAAGGCACGTATATCTACAAATATTAAAGTGCGCTTTAACGACGTTGCTGGCGCCGAGGAAGAAAAAGTAGAGCTTGCGGAAATAGTTGAGTTTTTGCGTCAGCCTAAAAAATTCACTGATTTGGGCGCGCGTATACCCCGCGGCGTGCTTTTGGTGGGCCCTCCGGGAACAGGTAAGACTCTCTTTGCAAAGGCAGTTGCGGGCGAGGCAGGCGTTCCCTTCTTCTCCGTTTCGGGTTCCGATTTCGTTGAAATGTATGTCGGCGTCGGTGCCTCGCGTGTACGCGACCTATTTGATATGGCTAAGAAGAACCAGCCCTGCATAATTTTCATAGATGAAATCGACGCAGTAGGTCGTCACCGCGGTGCAGGTCTCGGCGGCGGCAACGATGAACGCGAGCAGACCCTCAACCAGATACTCGTTCAGATGGACGGTTTCGAGTCCAATGAAGGCGTTATAGTAATGGCTGCGACCAACCGCGCAGATATTCTCGACCCCGCGCTTACACGTCCCGGAAGGTTTGACAGACAGGTATTTGTCAATTTACCCGACGTTAAGGGCAGAGAACAGATATTAAAAGTTCACGCGCGCAACAAGCCCCTTTCTCCTGACGTCAATCTTAAAGCGGTTGCCCGTCTTTCGGCGGGATTCTCGGGTGCGGACCTTGCAAACCTTCTTAACGAGGCGGCAATTTTGGCGGCGAGAGCGGACAAAAAATTCATAACTAACGCCGAACTGTACGAGGCATTTGATAAAGTTGCAATCGGCCCCGCGAAGAGGAGTAAAGTTGTCACCGAACCCGAAAAGAGACTTACGGCATTCCACGAATCGGGACACTGTATTCTTGCAAAGCTTTGCACTAACTGCGACCCCGTTCACGAAGTAACGATAATTCCCCGCGGCAGTGCAGGCGGTTTCACTATGATGCGTCCCGAAACGGATAGGCTGACTTATTCAAAGAAATACCTAATCGATGATATTTGCTCGACGCTTGGCGGCCGTGTTGCCGAAGAAATAGTAATTAAGGACATTTCTTCTGGGGCGTCACAGGATATCAAAATGGCTACAAAAATGGCACGCGCAATGGTAACCGAATTCGGTATGAGCGAAAAGCTCGGACTTATAAGCTACAACGATGATTCTCAGCCCGTGTTCCTCGGCAGAGATATGGCAACACAATGCGCATATTCCGAAGAAACGGCTAAAATGATAGACGAAGAAGTGCGCGAAATCATTTCTACCCAGCACGAACGTGCACGCAAGCTGCTTACCGAAAACAGAAGTATTCTTGACAATATGGCACGCGTTCTTATCGAAAAGGAAACCATTTACATGGAAGAAGTTGATATGCTTATGGAAGGCAAGACCTACGAAGAGGTCATCAAGTATATGGAAGAGCACGAAAACGACCACGTAGAAAACGCTTTCAAGAAATACGAAAGTTGACAAGTTTCACGTGAAACACACATTTTCAAAGAGATGAATTATGGGAAAAATAGTTGCTTTTACGAATAAAAAAGGCGGTGTCGGCAAAACTACCACCGCGGTGAATATGGCGGCTTACTGTGCGCAGTTCGGCAAAAAAACCCTGCTGGTTGATATCGACTCGCAGGGTAACGCCACTACTGCGCTTGGTTTTTCAAAGGGTGCGCTAAAGAAATCGGTGTACAATGTACTTATCGAGGACGACAGCGTAAGCGCGAACACATTACCTACTCAGGTGCAGAATTTAGACATTCTGCCCGCCAACGTCGATTTGACGGGCGCGGACGTCGACATCGTATATAAACGCAACCGCGAGCAGATTTTAAAAAACGAGCTCGAAAAGGTTCGCGGACAATACGATTACATATTTATAGACTGCCCGCCTTCACTCGGACTGCTTACAATAAATGCCTGGGTTGCCGCGGACTCGGTTATAATTCCCCTTCAGAGCGAATATTTCGCCATGGAAGGAATAAGCCAGCTTATGAACACGTTCAAGCTTGTACAGCAAAGACTCAATCCTCATCTGCAAATCGAGGGCGTTGTGATTACTATGTACGACAGCAGGGCGTTGATTTCAAAACAGATTGCCTCGGAGATTAAGAAGTTTTTCAAAAACAAGCTGTACGAAATTATTATTCCTAGGAACGTAAGACTTGCCGAGGCGCCCAGCCACGGTATGCCGGTTATGCTTTACGACCCAAAGTGCGTTGGTGCGCGAGCTTACAGGGCATTGACGGAAGAGTTCCTGTCAAAACAAAAAAATAAGTAACAGAGGAAAAAGATATGGCAAAAAGTAATAAAGGTTTAGGCAAGGGCTTTGACGAGTTGTTTAAAGAAACTGGCGATGCGTATGATATGGTGTTCGAGCACAAGAGTGCTTTCGGCTATACCGAGGAAGAACGCAAAAACGCCGAGGAAATGCGGCTTGACATAATTTCCGCCAACCCCAACCAGCCGAGAAAGAATTTCGACGAGCAGGCATTGAAGGAGCTGTCCGACTCCATTAAAAAACACGGCGTGATTATGCCCATCGTCGTCAACGACAACCATGACGGAACGTACATGATTATCGCGGGCGAAAGGCGTTTCAGGGCGACAAAGCTTGCCGGCTTAAAGACAATACCCGTCGTAATCAGAAATTACAACGAACGTGAAATTAAAGAAATTTCGCTTATTGAAAACTTGCAGCGTGAAGATCTCAATCCTATCGAGGCTGCGACAGCAATGAAACAGCTGATGACGGATTATAAAATGACTCAGGACGAGCTGGCAGAACGTATCGGTAAGTCCCGTCCCGCCATTGCCAACACGTTAAGGCTTTTGCATTTATGTCCCGAAGTTATGGGCATGGTTGCAGAAAACAAACTGTCGGCAGGTCACGCAAGGACTATAGTTCTTTTGAATACGGCAGATCAGATTGCGTTTGCGCAGGATGCTATTAAGAATCAGACTTCCGTCCGCGAGCTTGAAAAAAAGGTGCGTGCCCACACGCTTGCGCCCGAAATTTTAGAGGAGCGCAAAAAGAAAAAGCGCGCTTTGGCATCCGTGGAACTCAAACAGCTTGTCGACCGTATGCGTTACACTTTCCGCACTAAGGTCAGCTTAATAGGAACAGACAAAAAGGGTAGAATTTATATCGATTACTATTCGCGCGACGATCTCGACCGCATTGCGGAGATACTCGATATAATTGATAAACAATAAAAAAACGCAAAATTTTCGGCACTCTGCGTCGTTGCGTTTACGTTTTGGCTAAGTCGTTTACGTCTGTGTAAACTCCTTCGCAAAATCCGCACGCGCCTTGCATAGCACCAAATCTCTGCGTTTTTTGTACTCCGTCCAAATAGCGTGGCGGAAACAATACATGAAACAAAAACCGCCCCGAACACATATCGTGTTCGGGGCTTTTGGTTTGATTATTTATTGGCTGAACCTCAGCCACCGCATTAAGATACGCGGTTAATCGGAACGCTTACGGAAGATTAGCGATGAGCCAATCAAGTGCAATCGCATGTAAAATACACCGATTAAGCGTTAGGCTTATTGTGGTACTCGTCAAACAAATCGTTCGGCGTGCACTCCAGAATATCACACAAAGCCTGTAAATTTTCGTACTTAATACTCTTGGTCTGATTGTTCACCATATTATTAAAATTCTGATAACTCAAGCCCAACTGAATATACAGCCAATATTTCGTTTTGCCCTTCTCTTTTAAAATATCAAGTATACGCAACATCATATATAATCCTCACAATAGCTAATGTTTACATTATATATTGGTATTTTGCTTGACAAATAGACAGACAGATTATATAATGTGTTCAATATCTAATGTATACATAAGATAAAGGAGAGCTATATGGCAATAATTAAGTGTCCGCACTGCGGAAACAATGTAAGTGATACGGCAAGTAACTGTATTCATTGCGGAGAGAGTTTAACGGGCGAGGAAAAGCCGAAAGTAAATTGCGTCAATTATAATAATTTGCTTCAGAGCGAACAAAGCGCGCTGAAAAACGAATTTTACGAATCCTATCCGCAGTATAAAAAGTACGAAGATAAAGAAGCAATGTTAAAAAAACTGATAAGAATAGATTGGATTTTTATAATTCTGGGACTTGTTTTGATTCTGCCCGGTTTATTTTACGCAAACGGTGACAACTTTGATTTGAACACGTTAAAAACTCTTTCTTCCTTATCTACAATAGGATTGATACTGTTTTTTGCAAGCGATGCTCTGGAAATTTTAAGCCGGTTCATTTTACGCTCATACAAGAAAAAAATTCTGCTTGCAACGAAAAAATATCAGAAATGGCTGAAAGTAAATAAAAATATAAATTACAACGTAACTTTTATCGGCAAAGATGCAAAATGGAAAAAGTACTTTGACGAAATAAACGTCGACATGGAGGGGTAATTTTATGGCTTTGATTAAATGCCCCGAATGTGGCGAGCAGGTATCTTCCACCGCAACACGGTGTGTACACTGCGGGTGCACGTATACCGTATGCCCCGAATGCGGAAAAGTTCACGTAGGCGAGTTTGCTGTATGTCCAGAATGCGGATTTCAGATAAAGACACAAAACACTTTTAACGCCGTAAAAACAACAAAATCAAACAACGGTTCAAGTTACGGTACAAACGTTATCGACGCATGGCAAAGCCGTTCTTCAACAGATAAAATAGTAATGAAATCTATAAAAATTGCAAACAGAGTGTTTTACATATTATTTGTTATTTTGCTGGCAATTGCGTTAATCGTAATAGAAACTTGGGACGACAGTTCTTTGGAAGCCTTGTTCAAAGTAAAAACAATTTACGACAATTCCCACGCACTGATTATTGCGGGGTGTGTTGTTTATGCGCTCAGTCCTCTTGTTTCCGAGGCGGGTTTTTTGTATTCGTCCGTAATGTGCGGAGCGTGGATGAGAAAAAACCAAATCGACGCAACGCCTTATATTAAAAAAGCCAGCGGACAAGTTGAACTTGACTTTTTACCTCAGGAATGGAATTATGACAATTTCACGTCCGCAGCGTATCTTTCGGTAGTTCCGCACGATAAAAATATAAAGTTTGTCAAAGTTGCTTTAATGGTTGTATGCCTTGCAGCTATGGCTACCTCAGGCGGTATATTCTTTATAAAGCTTGCCGACGAGCTCATTAAGCTTAAAATAAACAGCAACTACGAGTTTGTTTTTCATTACGAAGCTTTGATTTGTCTGGTCGTTTTCACGGCTGTCTATTATACGGTAAAAATAGTAATAGACAACATATTCAACAAAAGAAAAAATAATTGGCTACAGACATTGTAACATTATATAAAATTTGCCCCGCGCACTACTGTGCGCGGGGCTTTCCGTTTGATTTGTGATTAGTCAATCAAGTGATTTGCAATTAAGATACCCGTCTGCGGTGGCTCACCGCTTACATTAAGGCTCTGCCCTGAGCGGTGCCGACTACCGTAAGAACCTGAACTTCTTCACCCGTAGCCGCGTCAACGTATACATAATACGTGTTGTCGCCGTAGGTGCCCGTGAACTCGTAAGCCAGAACTTCTTCGCCTTCGAGAGGGATAACCGTAAGCCTTGCGCCTTCCTCGTTGAGTACTGCACTGAGCTTTTCACGCGCCTGCGCCTCTGTCAATTTAGCCTTGCTGACAGTTCTTTGCGTGTGGTTGAGAACGTATGCAAGCCCTTCCATACCGGTCACAATTCCTCTCTCCTCGCATACTTTAACCTTAATCATATCGGGATAGAAAATCACGCCGTTATCTTCATACACGAAGTTGAGGTTGCAGGTAGTTCCGTTTTCGCTAGTCCATACCGCCTTCAGGTTATCGAAACCGAGCGCGGTAAGGAAATCCGTTGCAATATCCGTACATCTCTCTACAGAGAAATTCTTGTCGCTGCAATCCTTAAAACTGTCGAACATAACAACCTTTCCGCCCTTCTTGGAAAGCTGAGCCATCATATCGCCGTCGGCGGTAGTGATTGAAATATTGAAACATTCAAGCTGTTCGGCAATTGTTTCACCCGTGCAACGCACTTCGGTGGGATTGTAGTCCTTGAAATACTCGTTTGCCAGCTCTTCGGCGCGGGTAGCGCTTATCTCTTCGAGCGTGTCAAGATTCTTAGCGCTTACCTTTTTAATGCTGTCGGAGAAAGGTCCGTCGTTAATTTCCTTGGGTGTTTCGATAGTATTGTTCTGAAGATCGCCGAACGACTTGAACATAAGACTGTCCTCTTTGCCCTTCATTGCCTCGATAATATCGCTTTCACTGCAGCAGGATGCAAGCTCGTTAATAATGCGTTTCATCTCCATATTGACGTCGTACATATATTCAAGAGACGCCTTCTGGCTTTTTGTAAGCTCCTTACCGCGTGCAACCGAGTAAAGCATAGACTGCGCGCTGTCGCCCATCTTGTTGACGAACGAAGTCATGTTCTGCGTAAGCTGCGTTTCCACGGGCAATCTTTCGAGAATGGTTTCTGCAATTTCGCTTTCGATTGCAATGTCGGTAAGAATCCTTACCTGCTCGTTTGCCGAGTTGGAAACTCTCGCCTTGGAAAGGTTCGCGTCAAGATTGTCGACAACGGAATTGAGTTCGTAAACGGACTGTGTATGAACGCCTGCCATATCGGCTTGCATACCGTTCATGGTGAGCCAGCCGTAAGTTACCATAGAACCGAGTGCAAGAGTAACAACGCCGAGAGATATTACAGCCGCAAGCCAGCCGCCGAAACCGGGAGTCTTGCTCCTCTCCGCCTTGTCCGCGCGCTTTTCTGCACGCACCTTAAGACGGTGTTCGCGTCTTGCCTGTCTTTCGGCAGCGGCAGCCTCGCGCTTTGCAACGCGTGCCTCAATCTTCGCCTGCTTTTCGTCGGCAATACGCTGTAAGCGCGCCTCTTTGGTTTCGTGCTTTAACATCTCTTTGCGCGCTCTGCGCTTTTCGCGAGCCTCGGCAACCTTTTCCTTGTGGGCGTTAATCGCGTCAAGTCTCTTCTGCTTGTGCTCTAACTTCTTTTCAAGCCTTTTCTGTTTCTTTTCCGCCTTTATCTTTGCAACTTCGAGCTTTTTCTGCTCGCGTGCCTTCTGCTTAGCAAGCTTTTTCTCGCTCACTTTCTTTTGCTTTTTAACCTTCTTTACGGGCTTTTCCGTCTTTTCCGACTTAGCTGCGGGTTTCTTGCTTTCAACTTTTTTGCTGTCGGACTTCTTTGCGGACTGACCCTTCTTTGTAGTAGTGGTGGACTTTTTGCGCTTAAGCTCTTCGGCTTTTTCAGCGCCGCTTGATACTTCTTTCTTCACTTATTGCCTCCTATACTGCGAAAACGTGTTTACCGATTGTGGTAACCGTCTTTCTACCGAATATCCATGAACTTGTAGCCACCGCGGGGTTGTAGTAGTAAATACATCCGTAAGTGGGATCCCAGCCGTTCATTGCGTCAGCCGCCGCGTTCATAGCCGTCTTGTCGGGTTCGAGATTAATCTGTCCGTCCGAAACCGCGGTGAATGCGTGACGCTGATAAATTACACCCGAAATAGTGTTGGGGAAACTTGACGATGCAACGCGGTTTAAAATAACCGCACCGACGGCAACCTGTCCCGTGTAACTTTCGCCTCTCGCCTCGGCGTAAATACATTTCGCCAAAAGGTACAAGTCCGAATTGGTATAGTTTGAAGTTCCCGAACTTGACGAACTCTGATTGGGCTTTTTGTTGCCTTCGAGCGCATTTACGGAATCGTTCATACCGAGCGCTTTGAACGTATCGAGACCGGCAATACCGTCGGCTTTAAGTCCGTTCTTTTTCTGGAAAGCTTTAACCGCCTCGACAGTGCCCTTGCCGTAAACGCCGTCAACGGCTCCGTCGTAATAGCCCCAGTTTTTAAGTCTGCGTTGTAACTCTTTTACTTCTCCGCCGACCGCGCCCTGCCTTAACACGGCAGTCTGCACATACGACGGCGCAATTTCCTCGTTTGTGTAAGCTGTGTTGAATATTGCCGTGGTAGTTCCTACGGCGGCGACCGCTAACGCTACCAGACCTATTCTAAGTGCTTTTTTCATTTTTCCTCCTTGCTCCCCGTGTTGACCACCGCGAGCGCAATATGTTTGTATCGTTGCAATTATTATGAATAATATAAAAATTCTTATTCTACAACCCTTGAAATTTTTTGCGTACTGTGTTATACTGACAATTGCCAAACAATTAAAATTTATAGACGGTATATTTTTTTATGCTCGTGGACATACAGAAAGTAGGCATTTTCGTATCCTATATTCTGTATTTCTATCGGGCTATATACCGTTACTATAAATAAAGGATAATTGTTTGGCGACGTTAAGGGTACGTTATGCGGGCGGCTCTTAATGCCGCCCTTATTTTTATGTCCGCAAAAAAATTTTTAAGGAGTACATTATGAAGAAAAAACTATTTATTGCATTACTTGCAATAATCTCGGTGTTCTGCCTTACGTTTGCCTTGACAGGTTCAAGCTGTAACGGCACCTCCGACAGCGGAAACAACGGACACACTACTCACGTTTACGACCAGAAATCAACAAACGTGGAATATTTAAAAAGCGAGGCAGACTGTACCCACAAAGCAGTTTATTATAAATCTTGTGAGTGCGGGGAAAAAGGAACGGAAACATTTGAGTACGGCACAGTAAACGGACA
>JAIDSQ010000107.1 GCA_029061155.1 Clostridia bacterium | reverse complement strand
CCGTTTGCGTTGGTTACCGTTACGGTGTTGGGGTCTATATCATAAGTTAAGCTGTATAATGTATCCGAACCTATTTTCACTTCGGATAAGCGCCTGCTACCGTCGTATCCGAATGATATTGCATAATCACTTAAAATTTTTTTATAACAAATAAATTAAGGAGCTATAGCTCCTTAATTTATTTGTTATCTAAATAAAATTTTTCCCACAAAATCTCACCCGATTCAATTTCAAGGTTGTTACCTTCTGCTTTTGCCCTTCGCTTTACTTCATTAATAATTTTAATTTTTTGTCTATTGCTAAAATAATAAACATTTATAGCTTTTTCACATCCTTCTTTACATATAAAGACAATATATGGCATTTGCACAAATACATTATTTACCTTTTGACCTAATGAATTTTTATTTGTTGCCACAAGAATTATCTTTTCTATTTTACTATATTCTACCTCCGTTTTATATTGAAATCTGCGTATCAATAGTCCCTTTTTATCTGCTACATCGGCGGCAACTTTCAAACTCTTATCATCAAATTCTATTCCCTTTTTCATATCTAAAATTATTATTATATTTCCTAAAAGCAGTCCAATAAAACTAAAGATTAACCCAAGGCAATGAATAAGATTATACTCTTTTTCAACAAAAACATATATCATAGCCCCTATGCTACATATTACTAAGAATATCCAAATAGATAACCAAGCACAACGAAGAATAGAAATCGGACGTATTTTTTGCTTTTTCATTTTATACTCCTAAAAAAATGGAAACGGATTGGATGTGGGTATAGTAGCTGGATAAGCATTTTTAATTATAAAGCTTTTATATTGTAAGTAATCAATTATGCCGTTACCGATTGTACTGAAAACACTATAATATGCTACATACGCAATCATTTTCATAATGGTTTTTACCGAAACATTTCTTATTAATCCTCTAAAAAGTTTCGTATTAATTTGTCTTGCTACTTGGCTGATACTTCCTCTACCCGTAATCTCTGGTATCTTAATTAAACTTGTTAAGCCAGCAAATACTGCCGATATACCAGCCGATAAAATAGAGTTAAGAAATACTTCACCAAGAGAGTGGTTTGCTCCCCCCAAACAATTTTCTAAACCCATTCCTATAGCTGTTGAAAGCCCTCCAGTAACTGCCGCACTTCCAATAACGCCTAGTGCAGGTATAGCAAATGATAATGCTCCGCCTAGTGCCCCGCCTAAAATTGAGCCTGCAAACATACCCCAAGACCACGTCCATTCTCCGGTAAACATAGATGAAATAGCCTCGCTTGCCACATAAGAAACCGCACCAACCACCGCACCAATAGCAGAACTAATAGCTAATCCAATTAAAAAACTTACAATAAAATGTCCAGTCGGGTCAACGTTCATTACGGGATTGTTACCGCAATAGACATAGAGATTTAAACCGTTGGTTGCCTCGGGGTCGGCGTATTGCACGCTGTCCATATTCAGGAATCTGCCGACTTCAGGGTCATAGTATCGCGTTTGCAGATAGTACAAGCCTGTTTCTGTATCGTAGAAATAACTTCTGTACCTGAACGGATTTATTGTTGCAATATTTGACTTGTTCTCAGTTATAGTACACTCACCGAACGCCGAGTAACTGTACTTTGCAACAATTGTTCCGCTTTCGTTTACTATGCCGAGTATTGTTTATAAATATTTTAGCTTATTTTGTACTTAATGTCAATAATTAAAAATTATAACGGCTCTACAATGGAAAGCCCGACCTCCAGAGAAGTCGGGTGATTGCGATTGGTTAAAAATCACTTTCTTGAATATTGACAGTTGTAAATTGCTTTAACGTTTTTTCAAATTCAACATTGTTTAATCTGAATTGCACATTAAGAGGTTGAGCATTATCCTTAGCATAAATCATATAATTTTTTTGCTTGTTTTTATAATATGACTTAATCTCAACTAAATCTTTCCATTTGATTTCCTGCTTTATTCTCTTACCCGCATACAAGTGAACCCCGTCAGCGTCTATTAATATTATTGGCAATAATAAAAGTGAACGTAAAATTACAGCACAACACAAAGCCCACGCAAATATAAATCCAATAATTGCCACTGCACCAATGTCCCAAAAAAGCGCTAAATCAACAACAACGGCTGCTGTAATAACAATAATAAAAATAATTGCAATCCACAATCCCGTTTTATTAAAAAACTTATATTTCATTATGGCATGATCTCCGTTTGAATGTTTGTAAAATCCGACAGGCAACCTGCTTTATTGGTTTCACATTTGAATTTAATAAAATGATTATTACCGTATCGTTCATTCGTAATTTTTGATTGGCAATCCGTTAAATAAATGTAACAAAATGCCGTACTTATCGGATGCATATAAATTTTTTTTACGTCTTTCCAGCTTATTCTGTTTTTTTCTTTTTTACCCAAAAAGACAATAATTTCAGCACTATCAATAACAATTCTTTCAATTTGTCCGAGATAAAAATAAATTAATATTTCAAAAATTATGCCGATGCCTATAGCAATAATACATAGCAAATATTCTTTACCTATTCCAAATATCATAGAGCAAATTATAACAGGCACGGTTACCGCTATTGCCATAATTAAGTAAATCGCTTTTTGTAAAGTATTTTTAATCTCTTTCGGTTCCATTTATTTTTTCCTTGCTTTATTATAATATCTAGAAGGTAGTCCTAATAATATCATTATTGGCTCAAATAACATGGTTGTACCCAAAGTTAGCGCCGTCATACCCATTGTATCTAAAGGTACTACTTTTGACACGCCAAACGAAAATCCATAAGATAAAGAATAAGTAAGCATTGAAGATATTCCTGATGCAATTATATTCCCAGCATCTGTCGGTTCATTGTTTACAACTTGATTTAGCGCCTCAGTTGACATCCCTGTAACTAAACTAGCAATACCAACTATCATTAATTGACCAGCTAATGCTTCCGCTCCCAATAATAGGCTAGTACCGCCAGTTACCAATCCCATAAATGCACCGCCTAAGGCACCAAGAGCTATACCCCATCCAATATCCCTATCATTTGTTTTAGCAGAAATATAACCTTCCATGGCGCCAAACGCCGCACCCAATAAAATCGCAGCAAGTAATATAAAACTTGTGCCCGTCGGGTCTGCATACATTACAGGGTTATTGGCGCAGTAAACGTAAAGGTTTAAGCCGTTGGTTGCTTCGGGGTCGGCGTATTGCACGCTGTCCATATTCAGGAATCTGCCGACTTGCGGGTCATAGTAACGAGTTTGCAAGAAGTACAAGCCTGTTTCTGTATCGTAGAAATAACTTCTATAACGGAAAGGGTTAAGATTGCCTATTGTACTTGCCTTTCTTCCGCTTACCTTATGATTACCCCATGCATCGTATTTGTATTCTACAACACTTGCGCCGTCTTT
>JAIDSQ010000106.1 GCA_029061155.1 Clostridia bacterium | reverse complement strand
AAAAAATTTCATAGAATGGCTAACCACCATAGAGCAAATTAAGGTTGCTAAACACGGTTAAGTCGGTGATTACGTTGAGCGTATCAGCGGCTTTTTTGTATCCTTTTTTCAGTTATTTTCCACCTTCTGCGTGGACAAAGATAAATATAAATTACGGAGGTAAATCAATATGACAACTAATTCTATCAGACCACCCTAACCATACCTTTTTTCTGTATGGCGAGGTACGCAAGTGGCAAGCCACTTGCCGAACTGCGTTCGCCTCGTTGAGGAAACTAAGTTTCCCCAAACCCCTTCTACTTGAAGGAAAGAACATTAAAATTTTGGAGGTAAAAAATATCGAAAAGAAAGTAAACAGAACAAGACCTTACGCCTATTCTTTCAGAGTATCGGAAGAAGAAAAACGGCTGTTAGACGAGAAAGTAACGGCAAGCGGAATGAACAGAACGGACTATCTTATACGGGCGTTATCGGATAAACCTATCGTCAATATTGAAAACGGAAACGAGATTTTAGCTGAACTTAAACGGCAAGGAAATAATCTTAATCAAGCCGTGAAAAACAATTACTTCGGGGATATAACCGAACAGGAATTATTATCCGCTGTGGACGAATGTAAGAGCGTTTACCGTAAGTTATCTTCCGCTATCGGAGGAAGTTAGTAGTGCCGTTATTCAAAGGATTATCAAGCAAGAGTACGCCGAAGAAAGCAATAGACTACAGAACCCGTAAGGATAAAGCAGCGTTTGTAAGCGTAAGAAATCTATTCGAGGACGAAGATTATGCGGAACAGTTTGCAGACACTATGCGGCGATTCGGGAAAGGCAAAAAGTTTGATGAGCGCAAGTATTACCACTTCAAATTATCGTGCGCACGGAAGGATAACATAAGCCCTGAACAAGCGCATTTATACGCGCAAGAATTAGCAGCTATTCTATTCCCCGACGACGAATGTGTTATTGCAACTCACACCGACACAAAAACGGTACACAGTCATATTATCGTAAACGCAGTAAACCCAATTACAGGAAAGAAGTTAAGAATTACGGAAAGCGATTATACGAAAATGAAAGACGAAGCTAACCGTTTAGGCAGTGAGTTCGGGTACACCTCCACCAACTTCCGAAAGAAAGCCGAACACAGCCGTACGGCAAAAGAAAGGCATATCATTCTGAAAGGCTGTACGTCGTGGAAAGAGGAATTAAGAATGGTAATTGAAATAGCGAAACAATCTTCGTCTAAGCAGGAAGAATTTATATCGCACCTTGCGTTATACGGCATATCGGTTACGCGAAGCAAGACGGAATATTCCTACTTGCATCCACAAAAGAAGAAAGCCATTCGAGGGCTCAAACTCGGAAGCAACTATACAAAAAAGGAGATTGAAAATGCCTATACCGAGAATAGACACAGGAGAAACGGCGAAGCCGTTGAAGGATTGGGAAGAACGGGAGTTCGAGAAACGGAGCGAGGAATTGCACCGTATGACGGACAACCAACTACTCAAAGAAATATTGACCAAATCAGACAAGAAATGCAACGCCTTGATAGAAAAACAGAATACGCTCATCGAGGACTTGACTACGAGCGTGAAGAACTTAGAGAGCGAGAACGATTGGAACGTGAACAAGCTGAGCGAGAGCGTATCGAATGCAGTCATCGCGATGAAGAACTTGCAAGACGAAACCAAGAGATTCAACGACAGAATTTCAACAGAACTAAGTCAAACAATAAGGCGGACGGAAACTACGCTTCAAAGTAATTTGCGCCAAACAATACAGACACAGTCAGAAGAAGTGTTTGCAGAAGTAAGAAAGGAACTTGACGAAAGTAAGAAAATTTTAGAGTCCACAAGGGCAGAACTGAAACTGCAAGGCAAAGTCCGCAAGTTCTTATTTTGGGCTACTCCTATTCTTCTGCTTGTACAGACGATAGTAGTTATCGTTTCTGCATTGTAATTAAAACTTAATATCGAATATAAATGACCGTGAAGCAACGTCCGTTAAGAATATGAGAATGAGAAAAGGATTGAAGTAGTGTTCACGGCATAGTAAATATGAATATCGCCATAGAGCGGATACGCACTACCCGGCGTTTAAGAATTACGCGAAAAGAATCGCGAAAGGAAAATTTAATATGATTTATTTTTTAAAATTCACTTGCAAACCGCAGAAAACTGTGGTAGTATTTTACGAACAAATACGAAGGAGGTTAATTGACCCAAGAAGAATTATTAGAAATTGTACATACTTTAAGAAGCAACGACAACTGTAGCGACGCCGATTTATGCGAAGTGATTAACGCTGCCAATCAAACGATTAACTTGCAGAACTTAGCCACCCTCATTAAGATGTCGCCCAAGCAAAAATCGAAAAACGAGGCTTTGAAATTCACTAAAAAGGAGTTAAATCAAATGCCTCAGAAATTCAAAAAACTATTCACTTATAACAAAGCAATTGCACATGTCAGGTTGACACAGCGAAAAGTCTACGAGGTCCGCTGTATGATTGACGGGGTTTGCTATTTCGGTTCTTCCAAAGACTTGGAAATTGCTAAAGCCAAATTTATTGAAAGTCTTAAAAACGGTCCCACAAAGACAAAGCAAGACAAACGTAAATTACTTTTCAATGAGTACTTTATGCGTTGGATCGAAACCGTAAAAAAGCCCTATATCAAAGAAAGCACCTACGACGGCTATATGAATGTATTCAAAAGCAATATCGAAGGCGCATTCAAGGAACTTGTTCTTGCCGAAATTGACAGCTTCTATTTGCAGAACCTTATAAACAGTTTTACGCAAAGCGAACATTACAGAACAGCTAAAAAGGTTTACAACCTTCTATCCCCTTGTTTTGATTACGCTGTAGCGGACGGAATACTTGACCGCAATCCTATGGCGAAGGTCGTAATACCTAAGTACGAAATTAAGCAAGGCAGTCCCATAACTCACGAAGAGGAAAAAATTCTTGTAAGTGCGTTAAAGAAAACGAAGAACATTTACGCACAAGCGTTAGTCTTTCTTACTTATACAGGGTTAAGGGTTGGAGAACTTGCTTCCGTCAAACAGGACGGAGAATGGTTTGAAGCAGTTACGGAAAAGGAAAGAAAGGGTTTGAAAGCCAAAATCAGGCGAATCCCCGTTTCGCCTAATCTTAAACGCTTATTGCCGCTAATAGACGTTGACGCCATAAAAAAGCTGAACAAGAACACTATAAGCCGGCATTTGAGTGATTTTATTGAAAATCACCACACGCACGATTTACGGCATACGTTTGTAACCCGTGCACAGGAAGTCGGCATTAGGCGTGAAATTGTTTCGCTTTGGGTAGGACACGCGGCGGACAGCAGTATTACCACTACAGTCTATACGCACCTCGACCAGAACAGGGAAATTCAATTGCAGGAAATTAAAAAATTCGACTATGCCGTGTAAACGGTATTAAAAAAGGCAATTTGCACCCAAAATTGCACTCAAAATAGGGAGTTTCAATAAAAAACTCACAAAAATGAGTGTTAAAAGCGGTCAAATTAACAAACCCAAATTTTGGGTGCAAGTCAAATTTCAGAGAAAAAAGGAAAGCACTATATCTTGTATTTAAAACTAAATAAATCACAAAATATAGTGCTTTTTTATTGGTGCTACTGATCGGACTTGAACCGATACGCCTTTTACAGCGTGGGATTTTAAGTCCCATGCGTCTGCCTATTCCGCCACAGTAGCGTGTAAATTTTATTCAATTGTTGTTGCGTAGTAACAAATTTTGCTGCGTTGGCGGTTTTTAAGTCCCTTGCGTCTGCCTATTCCGCCACACAAGCGTTTTATTAAAGTACTGTTATATTATCAAATAGCTGAATAAAAGTCAATTATTTTACGCTTGAAAACTTGCACTATAAAATAATTGGTGCTAAAATTATTTTTATGGAAGATATGCAAAACGAATTACAACCGCAAACAACTGAAAATCAACAGGAACCCGAGCAACCCGCGTCCGCACAAAAGCCGACGAAAAAGCAACAGTTTTTTCAGTTTCTGAAATTTACTCTTTTCTCTATTTCTGCGGGCATAATACAAATTTTATCCACCACCATTTTACACCAGTGGACGGGCTGGCTTTTAAATTATTACTGGCTGGCGTACATAATCGGTTTAACCCTTTCGGTTATCTGGAACTTTACCTTTAACCGTAAATTTACTTTTAAAGCCGCAAACAACATTCCGCTTGCAATGGCGCTGGTTATTTTGTATAACTGTATTATCGTAGTTCCTCTTGCTTTGGGCGGCGACGCGCTGGTCGCACTTTGGGGCGACGACTGGGGAATTTTAGTCACGGCAATTTCACTTTTAATTAACTTTATTACAGAGTTTTTCTGGGACAAGTTCGTCGTGTTCAACGCCAAAGTTACAGACAGAATTTTAAAGCTGTTTTCCAAAGACAAAGAACAATAAACAGTATGGTCCTGCTGTACATCGTATAGGTAATATGATTAAATATGGATATAGAATTTAAAAAGATTACAGAATTCCCCCGAGGAACTCTTGCAGCACTATTGAAAGACGGGTATTCTTTTCAACCGAAGTTTGAGTTTTATTGGCAGAAATAGTGGCAGGAGTTTGATGACTTTTTTTACAATAATCCTTTTATTGCCGAGAAATGCGGATTTATTACGGTTTTAAACGGCGAGCCTATTGGCTTGGTCTCGTGGGATCCCAGAAAATTGCCCGAATCGGCAGAAATTGGTCATAATTGTGTTGTTACAAAATATAAAGGAAACGGCTACGGCAAGCGGCAGATGCGTGAGGCAGTAAATTGCATTATTGCATCAGGTGCTAAAAAAATTGTTGTCTGGACCAATGAGAAATTGACAGCGGCGCAACGCACTTATGAAAGCGTAGGTTTTAAATTTGTAAAAAACGGCGAGGAAACCATTTGTCCGGATTGTGCAGGGCAAAGAATATATTACGAAATTATTATAAGTTAATTTTTATTTGTGCCCCCTTATTTAAGAAGATACACAGCCCGCTATACTTCACGTGCGAAGTATGGCGGGCTTATTTTATTTACTAAGCAAAATATTCATAATGCGTTCGATCACCTGAGCGTAATCTCCGTAAATTATTATGTGGTGATTTCCGCAAGGGTTGGTTAAAAGTTCCGTAACGGGCTTGTCAAGTTTGACGTTGATTTGCGTACGGCACAGATTGCTTTCGTTCAAAGTGTTGCAAATCACTCCACCCGAAACAAAAAACTTTTTCAAATCCTGCGAAAGACGGAACAGCGTGACTTGTTGTTTTTTCATCTTGCCTTTTACAGCAACGCCTATTCCGCTTTCAAAATGGGTGTCGAAAGAGTAATCTTCCAACATATCGAAAGGTGCGGTACAGTGCGCAAAAACAATCGTGTTGTTTTGGGTGTCCATGCGCGAGGGATTTGCCTGAAAACAGGACTGCCCGCTTATCAGAGTTGCGATATGCATACTCAGCATTGCCGCAACGTCTCCTTCACAAGTGCCGACGACGCCTTTTGTGTTGAGCTCGGCAAGAGCAAGGCAACCAGTCGACTTCAACGAGGATAACAAGTCAAAACACCTGATAGTAAGTCCGTTGAGATTATGTTCTTTTACAATCTCATATAAAGCGTCGCGTATACACGCCGCTTTTAAAAGTTCGGCTTTGTCAAATGGTTTATAACCATTTATATCGGGCTGCGCCGTCGATGCGTTTACCTTTGTTTCAACCTCGTTAAGCGGAATATCTATAAGTTTAACGCCTAATTTTTTTTGCACTTCGCCGTAGTCGGGAACGGACGCGATCAGCCAGTCTGACGGCTTACCGATAATACCCAAACGTGAATTTTTAAGCTGTTTTATAAAGGATTCGGTTTGAGCAATGGTTTTAATACGGTCGGCAATATAAGAGGTATTGCCGTGTAAAATTTCCCCTTTCTTTCCGTGCAAGTTGAGATAAGTCAAAATTTCCATTGACGCTGCAAGGCTGTTGTTCGCTCCGTTTGTCAGAATGTAGTACGGCTCCTGAAGTTTGTCGATATTCTCCAAAAAATATCCTTCCGAACCGCCCGTCTGAACAAACAGAAGTTTCACATCGCAGTCATAGTCGTCAATGTCGGCAAAATCCAGATTAGTACCGAGTTGCAGCCCGATATCCTGTAAAAAGCGTGTATTCTCGGACTGTAAAGTCGGTGAATGTTTTAAAACAGATTGAAAAGCAAAAACTTTAACTTTCATATTTATATTCCTCCGTAAGTACGTAAACGAAAATTACCACTATATGATTTTGTTGTTAGTTAATAGCATAGTCTTACCGTTACCTATCTCTAACAACGATTTGAATTTTATCTGTAAAACCGAAAATATCCGCTATTTGTTTAGAATAAAACCGTGCACGTTCGCCACTAACACATCCCTCGGTGTAATAATTCGTTCCCTTTACTTGTTTTGCATCAATTATTAGTTTAATGTTGTCTGTAATTATAGGGTCTTTGCCTTTTGAATTTAGTTTCGAAGTGGCTTTATGTACTTCGTTGTTTTTAACCATCGAATTAAATCGAGCACTATCTAAAGAGTAAGCCGCCTCGCAAATAAAATTCAATAAATCTTTCCACTTTTTAAGACTTACTTTTTTCCCATTATAGATGACTGTCTCTAATGCCGATCCAGACAAATCTACTTCAATTTGCGCTAAATCATAAACTCCTGCAACACTTGTCTCATTCCGTATTAATGTATTGATTGTCGGAGTTGAAGAATCCGGTTTTGAACGGAGAATAAGTTCCCAATCTTCTATTGGAACAATATTTAAAGAGTTCAAAAATTTCTTTAACATGATATCAAATCTCGTGCGCAAAAATTGTTCGTAATCTGCTTTTAATTCTTTTCGGTCATTTATCTCATATGGTAATTCTATCCATTCAAGCCCCTCTTTGGTTGTAAATGAATATTTTTTCTCAATATTCATTATGAGATTTTTGTCTGCACCATATTGTTGGTAAATAGTTTTTTCACGCTTAGATCGATTACCGAATTGCGGCAAATAACATTGATTTGCAATACTTGATATCGGTAATCCGGTTAATCCTGTATTAATTAAATGTTGTTGCATTAGTTTCTTTGTTGCCAAATGTTCTATATCGAAATTATTATTTCCCAACTGATCATTAGCCGTAAACAAGTCAAGATAAATACAATTAAGAATTATTTGATCCTGTATTGTAGGCGCTTGAACTTTTTTACAAGTATCCGATTGTTGCAACGAATTTTCAAAGTAGTTGTTTAACAATGAATTCCAAGCATTTTTTGATATTTCAATACTATATTTACGGTCTTTTATTGCCGCATAAGGCTTATCGCTTCCTTCATTCCAGTATTTGTCTATAATATCGTACACATAATGATGTAATAAATTTTGAGACAATTTGGCCTGAACAGCTTTCCAAGTATCCTTCTTTTTATCTAAATCGGATAAGTCATACATTTCTCTAAAAACGTACCCTATCATAGATAATACTTGTCTTTGAGCATGCAAATATTTAATCTTTCTCTTATTACCTTTAAAGGCACTAACCGGTTGCACTGACTTAATAACAAAATTAATTGCCTCTTTAATTCGCCTGAATAACGTTGTAAAAGATATGTCTTTCAACTTTTTATCTAAATCCGCAACGTCTTCTTTTTTAGAGTTAAGACAGATATTAACGATTTCAAACCCTATTTCACAAATTTCATCATCTTTATATTTACTTTTTGTTTTTAACCATAAACCATATTCACGGCTTAACCACTTACCTAAACCAAATAAAAATTCGAAAGGTTGCAGTTCTTTTGTTTGTCTTAATTTTTCCGAACTATAATCTTGTAACTCATACCCTTCCATTAATAAGACATCGTATTTTTTCAAAACATAGTTAACAATTTCTTCGGGTGCAGTTTTTCTATATTGTTGCCAAGACGAAGCATAAATTTCGTAGTCGGTCAGCTCCACGCCCTGTTCGTTTATTTTTCTAAAAATTGTATTCAAATAATTCTCATCGCCGGAATAAACAACAACCGGCACTTCCGCCTTGGCAATCTTGTCATAATACTCCTTGTATGTTCTAAACCAAGGCTCTAATATATCAGCTAATTTTTTACTGGTTTTATAGGGTTCTATTTCATCGTTAGGGAAATCTTCTATCAATATATTTATAAGCTTATTAATAGAAATATCGTCAAAGCTTTCATTGTGACTAAAATACTCAATTATTTTATCGTTAATTGCTTTATTTAAAGACATATTTTGATTATCTGGAAACAAAATTGATCTGATTTCATTCAACACGTTATCGTCAATTTTATCGAGATTATCGCATGAGGTAGGGTGAAATATGTAATCACAGATAGTACTCCCGCGTTGAAGCCCATCAACAACGGAATATACTTTAGTCCCCAATTCCGCAAACAACATTGACCCTATAGGAAAACCATTCCTCAATGATTTAATAAGTTCTAATTTATCGTCATTATCCCAAACTTTTCCTCTTTGAAACAATGGAATGATAACTTTCCGTCCTTGCTCATCACCGCCTTTAAAAGCCCGAGCTATTTGTTCTACCGTCCAATCTTCGCAACGATAGTATTTTTTGTAACTTTTTAAATTTATCATTTTGCTTTTCTCCTTGTGTTTATCTCACAAACTTAGTAGTTGTAAAACTTACGCCCTTATCTTTTCATCATTCCTCTGCACCTTATCTATCGACATCATTTTCAACTTATCCATTGTTTTGCTCCTTATCATAACTATAATGACCTTTTATGAAATCAATATCACCTGTTCTAGTAGTTAAAATCATATTATAATCTACATCAAGAGAAATAATATAACTACTTTTTGCTTTCAATAATTCAACAAATAGCGGTATGCATTTTTGATTAAATTGTTTTATCGTGTTAACAATTTGAAAATAATCCTTTGTTCTTAAATCAACCACAGTTATAACATAGTTTTTTATTGCATCAATTATTTTTTCTTTTTCTTTACTTTTACACCAATCATTTTCAATAAATAAAATTAAATCCGAATATTCAATGCTTAATCCGTCAAAAAACTGATTTATCAATGCTCCACACGAAGAATCGTCTAACGCCAATTTTTTATTATTTGCTTCAACTTGTAGCTCCGCAAGCCATAAGGTAATCTTTCTAAAATTATAGTTTTTAACAAATTCGTACAATCTTTGCTTCGCCGTTTCTATAAAGTTACAGCGTTGATTCATGATATTATTAAAAATTGTGCAATCTGTTTGTTTCTTTATTAATGCTGTATTCTCTTCTCGTTGTCGTTGCATAAACGAGTCATTTTCTTTTTTATATTTTCTATTTTGCACAACCGCAATAACACCCAAAATAATTGTAGCTATTCCGCTAACCCAGCCGCTAATTGCAGTATAAATATTTGCTTCATTGTTATCAGATCGCGCAGCCAAAACAATATTAACAATAAATGCTACAATTCCTAATACAATAGCTCCTACTAAAAGAAATTTAAAAATTTTTGCTTTTGTATCTTTCTTCATTCTAAATTTTTCAACTCCTTTTTTTTGTTTTTAATCTGCTACTTTTAAACTTTTTAAATATTTCTTTGTAGTTTCAATCGCAGAATCAAAAATCTGTTCTATAGTTTCACCACTCTTATATAACTTATTAATACTTTTAGCTGGGAAACCTATTTCAGGATCAAATATTTCGTTGTAATAATCAAATTGGGCACGACACTCACCTATAAACTTTTTATATGGCTCCATCACTTCATCTTCTAAAAATGCTAACGAATTTCCTACAGCATCCATAAATCTATTTATACTTTTTACATACAAGTCATAATAATTATTATGACGTAAAATAATTTCTTCACTGTCTTTTAATAAATTCTTAACAACTGGGACAACAGTATTACAAGTTAATAACAAAGAATGACTTTCACGCGTTAAATCTTTAATAGCTGAAATTTCCATATCGTATTGAACTTTTGAAATATATGTAAGTCTTTCGTTAGTAGCTTTAACAATTTCAAGTTCACGTGACAATGCGCTTTTGTATTCCTCAATATCTTTCTGATATTCGGTTTTTTGTTTTTCTAAAATTTTATTTGCCCACATCTTACCAAAGAAAGATGATAACGCCCAAATAATTGCTCCTGCACCGCCTACACTTGCGATAGCTGTCGCCACTATTTCAAGTACCGTTTGCCAATTCATTAGTTAATCTCCTTGTAGTTCTTTCAAATTGACTTTTAAATTTTTTAATTCGTCATTCAGTTCATATCCTTAAAGTCTTTTTGTTTGCTTGGCATTTTTATTGCTTCTTAAATTCGTAATCCCTTTATTATATCCACGAAGAACTCTGTGCTCCACAGGTCAAGTTTTGTTATCATCTGTAAAACATAACTACTCCGATTATCTCAATTCGTCTAAATCTACTTTATAAATCATATCGCCTTGCTCGGTGTTGCAAAGAAACATCGACATATATACAGGCAAATAAATTTTATTGCCGTCAACCGACAAATTATAGTTGTTGAAAATATATGCCTTTTTAATGCCGTATTCTTCCACATTGAGAACATTATTCAATGCGCTGTGCGCCGTATAGTCTTTACCCGATTTAATCTCTATTGGAACGGCTTCGCCGTCAGTCTCCACAATTAAATCAAGTTCGCCCTGTTTATGGCTGTTAAAATAATACGGGACTAATCCGTGACTGACAAGTTCTTGCGTTACCGCATTTTCATACACCGACCCAAAGTTTATATTCTTTTCTCCGCTTAAAATTTTAACCTGCAAGTTGTTCATATACATGGAAGCAAGCAAGCCGACGTCGCATAGGAACAACTTTAAAAGATTGCGTGATTTACTGAGTATCAGCGGAGCTTTTGGCTCGTTGGCACAATAGACGGGCAAGGCAATTCCCGCGTCCGTCAACCAAAGGAAGGAATCTTCCGCATATTTTGAGCGCCCACCGTTTTCAATAGACTTAAACTTAAAACGCTTATTCTGTGCATTGAGTTCACTTGGAATCAAATCAAAAATGGTGGAAAGTAACGGCTTATTTTCTTTTTCGTATTTTGCCATATCAGCCTTATAGTTTTCACACAAAAACCGTTGAATTTCTAAAACTTTTGAAAGATTATTGGAGGTGACGTATTCTTTCACGGCATCCGGCATTCCTCCGACAACAAGATAAAGACGGTATAGCTGCATAAACTTTTCGTGAATCGCTTCGCTTACAGGCGTCAGATTTATAAAACAGTCTTTCAGATAGTCAACCGCTGATTGTGCAACGCCGTTAGCTATACAGAACTCGGCAAAGTTCATTGGATACATTTGAAGTATATCCATATATCCGACGGGAACGGATTTAACGTTTTTCATTTCCACACCCAAAAGCGAACCGCTTAAAATGTAGCGAAAATGTCCGTCCTCGACCAAAAATTTAATAACAGTTACAATATTAAGGCACTCTTGAACTTCGTCCAAAAAAATAAGCGTTTTATCGGGAATCATTTTGTCCCCGAAAA
>JAIDSQ010000105.1 GCA_029061155.1 Clostridia bacterium | reverse complement strand
CCCCATTTGAAAGTCGAGCGGGAAACGCACAAATCCTGCAACTTTGTCTTAAGCGTTCCGTTCTCGCAGGCTTTTAAAAGCTCGGCGTCGGACTTGCCGATAAATTCGTCGGCAAGAAGGAAATTGTTCATCATCTCGTTCTTTCTCGATACGGGCTGAATGAATTTGGGGGTTTGCACAATATGCTTTACAAGTCTGTCGGCATACTTGCCCATCTTGAAAAAGTACGCCTCTTCCTTGGCGGGCTTTACGTCCCTTCCGCAGTCGGGGCATTTGCCGTTTACAAGCTGGGCTTCCGTCCAGAAACTTTCACAGGGGGTACAGTAAAGTCCTTCGTATGCACCCTTGTAAATGTCGCCCTGCTCGTAGAATTTTTTGAATATTTTCTGAACGGCGGCTACGTGGTAGTCGTCGGTAGTGCGTATAAACTTATCGTAGGAAACGTTCATTAAATCCCATATACGCTTGATTTCACCCGCCACTTCGTCGACGAACTGCTTGGGGGTTACGCCCTTTTCGCCCGCCTTTTGCTCGACCTTAAGACCGTGCTCGTCCGTGCCAGTCATAAAAAATACGTCGGCGCCATGCATTCTCTTAAAGCGCGCAATAGCGTCCGAAAAAATAATTTCGTACGTGTTGCCGATATGGGGCTTGCCCGACGTGTAAGTAATAGCCGTTGTAAGATAAAATTTGTTATTTTCCATACTTTTCCTCTTTGGGTTATTATAACACAAGGCGAGGTAATTGTAAAACGAATAAACACGGAAAACTTCTCATAAAAATATGTATGAACGTTATATTTACGGTTATATTTTTAGCCTCGGTGGCGGTAATGGCGTTTACCGCGCCGGACAAGCTACTTTCCACCCTTTTGGGCGGGGCGGAAAATTCAGCTAAAATGGCGCTTACACTCTTTTGCATTTACGCAGTATGGCTGGGCATTTCCAAATTAGCCGAAAAAAGCGGACTTTCCGCGGGAATTGCTAAGGGGTTAAAACCCGTGACAAAACGGCTTTTCAAGACGGACAGCGCGCTTGTAAGCGAAAACTTGGCAATGAACCTTTCGTGCAATCTCTTAGGCATAGGCGGCGCGGCTACCCCCTACGCCGTCAAAGCCATAGGCGAGCTTGAGAAAGAAAAGAACTCTTACGCGCAAAAACTCTTATTTGTGATAAACGCAACCTCAATACAAATTCTGCCTACAACGGTAATTGCACTGAGGGCTGGTGCGGGGAGTTTGAATTCTTCGGATATATTCCTGCCCTCTCTCATATGCACGGCAATTTCGACGGTGACCGCCGTAATTTTATTCATTGCGGGGAATAAGATATGGCGCTCGTAATACCCGCAATCATAATTTTTGTGATTGTGTTTGCGATAATGAAGCGGGTAAACGTTTACAACTCATTCTGCGACGGCGTGAAAGAGGCGTTGGATTTAGCCATTTCGCTTTTGCCCTGCCTGTGCGCAATATTTATGATGTGCGCGCTTTTCGAGGCGTCGGGACTTGCCGACGCTTTTACAAGACTGCTTGCGCCCGTGTTTTCGTTTTTTGGTATCCCGCAGGAACTTACAAAACTTGTGCTTATAAAACCCTTTTCGGGCAGCGGGTCGCTTGCTTACCTAAATGAAATTATAACCGCTTACGGCGCGGACAGCTATATTGCGCGGTGCGCGTGCGTTTGTTTCGGGTCATCGGAAACGGTGTTTTACATATCCGCCGTGTACTTTGCAAAAGTGAAAACAAAAAAGATTGCCCTGCCCGTTTTGTGCGTGCTTACGGCAACCTTTTTATCGACTGTAATTGCGTGTTTAATATGTAAGGTTATGTAACCTACTCTATCGCTTTTAAGCTTTCGTTCATATCTATTTTTACTATTTTGCGCCTTAAAATTAGCGTTACTACACCCGTGAACAGCAATACGACTGCGGGCAGGATAAGCCACATAAACCAGCTTAATTCGGCAAGCGAACCAAAACTTAACACCTTGAACACAAGAAGTAAAAACAGTACCGAAGACGGATAGCCCAGAATAATACCTATTATGGAGTTTATATAAACTTCGCGGTAGATGTAGCCCGTCACTTCTCCGTCGTAGTAGCCAAGAACCATAAGGGTAGCAATTTCGCGGTTTCTTTCGCTTATGTTTATGTTGGTAAGTGTGTAAATTACAACCGCCGTCAGCAGTCCCGCAAATATGACGACTACAATTGCAATGCCCATTATTGCGGGCGAGCCGAAGTCGTGGAAAAGACACATATCGAGTATTCCCAGCCCCGCCATTATAAGCGCGGTGGAAAACGCGACGGCGATTACCGTCATAAAGAACCTCGACTTATACCTTAAAACGTTGCGCATTGTGGACTTGTATTTGAAGGACAGCCTGTTCCAGATTAAGGGTATCTTTTCCAGAATAACTTTCTTACCTGCGCGCGGGGGCTTGGGACGAAGTAAATTAGCGGGGTTGGAGCTTGTCATTTTATAGCCCGCAACCGCCGTTGAAAAAAGCGTCGCAACCACGATAAGCGTGAAGGTTATTATGTAGAATACGAGGGCTATGGCAGACGAAATGGGCGGCATATAAAAGCTGTAATTGAACACGTAACAGATAAAGTACGCAAGACCTATTCCGACGAAGTACGCGCCTCCCCCGCCCAGTCCGGTTGCAATCAGCGCGAATAAAAGGTACTTTGAAATTATGCCCGTGGACGAGTAGCCCAGAGTTTTTAAGCAGGCTATTTGCGGGCGCTCCTCCTCCAAAAGCCTTGTCATTGTGGAAAGCGCGACGAGCGAGGTTATCAGAAGAAAGGCAACTATTAAAATGTAACCTACGCCTTCCACCTTTGTACTGTACGAATACAGAGATTTTAAGGAATAGTTTTCGTAAAGGGTTATTACCTCCACGTCGGAAACCGCGTTCTGTATATCCGTCTTGCCCTTTTCAATAAAGTTTTCGTACTCGGCGGAAAAGCATTTGAAAATATTTCTGTCCTTTACCGCAACATAGATATCGCCCGTATTAATCAACGGCGTATCGGGCAGGAAAGGCATTATATCTTTTTGCGTGGGGACAAGGTCTTTGGAAATATAGAATATATTTTCAAGACAGTCCATATCTTCCGTGCCAGTGGTGGTGTCGGGGATTTCCGCGCCGTCGTTGTTGTAACTCGGTTCGCCGTCCTTTGCAATGGTCAAAGGGCTTTGAATTACCGCGCTTATTGTAACCTTTTTGGGCTCAAACCCTTCAAGCATTGCGATAAGCAACGTAGTATCCCTGTCGTTCTGCTCGGCAAGTTTTATTACAATGTCGGCAAAGTCTATTTCAAGCTCGTCGCCTACGTTCATTCCCTTTAAAACGTTGTCGGGGTTTTCAACGTAAATTTTGTCCGCGCTGCCGCTCTTTTCGCCCTCTATGATATCGGGCGCGTTTACCGTCCAGTTGTCAAAATCTAAAAAGTAATACCTTACCGAACGCTTTTCGCCTACGGAAATGTCGATTGAATTGCCCGTGTTTATTTCCGCGTCCTCGAAAAGACTACTTATTTTATTTATATCTTCGTCCGAAAAGCCGTCGTCCGCGGTGCTTTTTATTATGTAGTCGCCAACGTTTTTCGCCCTGTAATATTCGTCGAGAGAGTTGTTTATTTTGTCCGTTGAAGAACCTATCCCCGAGCAGAATGCGACGGATATCAGAACCATAAACACGAGCGACAAAAAGCGGGTTACGTGCTTTTTGAACATTCGCCAAAGCGTCTTTAAATAGGTCTTTATCACCACTCTATCTCCTCTATGGGTACGGGATTGGGATTTGTTTCTATGCGCTCGATTTCACCGCTCTTTATGTAGATAACTTTATCCGCCATATCCTTTAACGCGGAGTTGTGCGTTACCACTATTACAAGGCGTTTGCGCTGTTTGGAAACGTCGTGCAGAAGTTTTAATATTTTTTTGCCAGTGTTGTAGTCGAGCGCGCCGGTAGGCTCGTCGCACAGAAGTAGTTTGGGGTTTTTAGCCATAGCGCGCGCAATAGAAACGCGCTGTTGTTCCCCTCCCGACAATTGCGCGGGAAAGTTATTAAGTCTTTCAGAAAGCCCTACCTCGTCTAAAATTTCGGCAGGGTCAAGGTGATCTTTGCAGATTTCCACGGCAATTTCAACGTTTTCAAGCGCGGTTAAGTTTGGCATAAGGTTATAGAACTGGAACACAAAGCCCACGTCGTTTCTTCTGTATTCGGTAAGACCGCGCTTATTAAGCGAAGTGATTTTTTTATTATCGAGAACAATTTCGCCCTCGGTGGCGTTATCCATTCCGCCCAAAAGGTTTAAGAGTGTGGTTTTGCCCGCGCCCGAAGAACCTAAGACAACGGCAAAGTCACCGTCTTCCAAATCGAAGGAAACGCCCTTCAACGCCTCTACGGTAATACTGCCGACTTTATAATTTTTGCCTACGTTTGAAAGGGATAGAAAACTCATACTCCGCCTCTTAAAAAGGATTAATTAAAGTTTAATTAATTAAAGATAGTTTGTCAAGAATAAAAAATCGCGTTTGCGTGTTAAGCGTAATTTTTCATTTACTTTTCAAAATTGCCCTTCTTTAATTGACAATTTTCAATTTATGAATTAAAATCGACCTATAAGAAATATATGCTGATGTGGCGGAATTGGCAGACGCGCAGGACTTAGAATCCTGTGGGCGACCGTGCAGGTTCAAGTCCTGTCATCAGCACCATAGGTAGGCGCTAATCATATGATTGGTGCTTACCTATTTCTTGGTGCCGCATTACAGGACTTGAGGGGAGGCAAGCAAAACCTGTTTTGCGCAGTTCGGCGGGCTCTACCGCCGAATAAACAGCCCAGTGGGCTGTTTACCGTGCGCGTCCGCTCAAGGCGCAAGTCCTGTCATCAGCACCAAAACAAAACAGCCGACCAAAAGGTCGGCTGTTTTTATTTCGTCGGCAAACCGCGTTCAATCTTATCGACAGCGGGATCGGCGTAGTCCACGTCAAGCTCCTCGAAAGTACCGAGGTCGCCCGCCTCGGCAATACTAATGTCATGCGGAATTTCGGCAAGTACGGGCAGTCCGTATTTTTTTGCAATTTCGGGAACGCTGCTCTTTCCGTATAAACTTATATCCCCGTCGCAGTGCGGGCAAATGGTACCGCTCATATTTTCAATAAAGCCGAAAACGGGAACGCCAATCAGTTTTGCCATTTCTGCCGCCTTGACCGCAATCATAGAAGCAAGCTCCTGCGGGGTGGAAACAACGATTACTCCGTCAATCTTAATAGACTGTAAGACGACGAGCGGCACGTCGCCCGTGCCCGACGGGCAGTCGATAAACATATAATCGACGTCCCCCCATTTAACGTCCGTCCAGAACTGCTTAACCGCGCCCCCTGCGACGGAACTTTTCCATAAAACAGGCTTTGCCGGCTCGTCGATAAGAAGATAGCTGGAAATCATCTTAATTCCGCTTTTAGTCTCCGCGGGGAACATAAGGTTTGCGTTACCGACTATCTGATCGGTTACGCCGAACAGCTTAGGCAACACCCCGCACCTTATATCGGCGTCGATTATCGCGCACTTATAACCTTTTTTTGCCATAGTCGTAGCGAGCAATGCGGTGACTGCAGTCTTGCCCACTCCGCCTTTGCCGCTTATTACCGCAATTACGCGCTTAATATTCGACAGCGCGTTTGTGTCTTCCAGGTAACGATGATCACTTTGCTTTTCGTTGTTGCTGCCCTGATTCGGTTCACTCATAACTTTACCTTCCTTTAGTATTTATTCGTTTGCAAACTGGGAATTGTACAGATTTGCATAGAAACCGTTGAGCGCGATAAGCTCTTCGTGGTTGCCCTGCTCTACTATATTGCCGTCGCGCATTACAAGTATCATGTCCGCGTTTTTAATTGTCGAAAGTCTGTGCGCGATTACAAAGCTTGTGCGCCCCTGAGTAAGCGCGTCCATTGCTCTTTGGATAATTTCTTCCGTACGCGTATCGACGTTGGAAGTCGCCTCGTCCAATATGAGAAGGGGCGCGTTTTCCGCCATTGCGCGAGCTATGGTTATAAGCTGTTTTTGTCCGCCCGACACGTTTGTTTCATTTTCCATATAGAAATCAAGTCCGCCCGGAAGAGTGTGAACGTAGTGGGAAATACCCGCCTCCTTCATAATCTTTTCAAGCTCTTCGTCGGAAACGCCCTGTTTGGAGAACAGAAGATTTTCCCTTACCGTTCCTTCAAACATCCATGTATCCTGCAATACCATACCGAAAATATCGTGAATTTCTTTCCTCGGCATATCCTTTATCGAAACGCCGTCTATCGTAATGTCGCCGCCGTCTATTTCGTAAAAGCGCATCAGAAGGTTGACGAGCGTCGTCTTCCCCGCGCCCGTAGGCCCTACGATTGCGACCTTCATTCCCGCTTTAATCTTAGCCGAGAAGTCGGGAATAATAATTTTATCGGGGGTGTAGCCGAACCTGACGTTTTTAAACTCAACGTCGCCCTTTATTTTATTGCCTTCCTTTAAAAGAAGGTATTCTTTATTGCTTTCGTCGGAAAGCTCTTTCTCGTCGAGAAAACCGTAAACTCTCGTTGCCGCGGCGGACGCCATCTGAATATTATTCAGCGCCTGCGCGAGCTGCGACATAGGGCTTTGGAAAAGGTTGACGTATACCAAAAATGCGGTTATCGTTCCGAATGTTACGGCGTTGCCGTTATTCATTAAAAGTCCGCCGACTACGCACACCGAGGCGTACGCGAAATAGGAAATGAAAGTCATTGCGGGCTGCATGAAACCTGCTATCGCCTGACCTCTGAACACGCCCTTGCGCATTTTGTTGTTGCTCTTTTCAAAGTCCGCGGACATTCTTGCGCCCGCGTTAAAGGCTTTAATTACATTATGACCGGTATAGTTTTCCTCTACCTTGCCGTTCATTTCGCCGAGCGTTTGCTGGTTTCTCCTGAACTGCGGCATTGCAAGCATATTGAGTATCAACAGCATTATAATCATCAGAGGAATAATGAGAAGTACGGTAAGCGCCATTTGCCATGCCGTGACGAACATTGCGACAAGCACGCCTATAAGCATACATACCGAAGAGAACATCATGGATATAGCCTGATCCATCGACTGCCCTATCGTATCCACGTCGTTGGTAATTACTGAAAGCGTGTCGCCGTAAAGGTGGCTGTCGAAATAACTTAAGGGTACGCGGTTGGTCTTTTTTGTAATTTCCTGCCTTATGCCGTGCGTGTACTTGTGCGTGACGGAAGTCATTATAAAATTCGCAAGATAGTTACAAAGCGCGTTGCTGCCGTAGAAAACTATCAGTACGATTGCTATATCGGCAATCTTTTTGAGGTCTATAGACTTTGTGCCCGCACCCGCAACTATTTCGTCGGTAAGTTTTGAAAGCCACTGGGGCGCATATACCGACAGAACGGTTGATACCGCTATGAACAAAAAGCTGAGCGCAATTTTGAATTTGTAAGGTTTTAACGCCTTTAAAAGGCTCTTTATACTGCCCTTCCCTCTTTCGCCGAGGTTGACTTTTCCGTGCATCATAAGCCGAGTTCCTCCTTTGAAAGCTGTGAAAGAGCTATTTCGCGGTATACGGGGCAGGTTTTCAAAAGCTCGCTGTGCGTACCTTCGCCCACAGCTTTACCGCTGTCTAAAACTATAATTTTATCCGCGTCTATAATAGTGCCTATTCTCTGCGCGACAATTAGCTTTGTTGCCTCTCCGACGCTGTCCTTGAGGTTTTGCCTTACCTTTTTATCAGTAGCGTAATCGAGCGCCGAGAACGAGTCGTCGAAGATATATATTTCGGGGTCGACGGCTACGGCGCGGGCAATTGAAAGGCGCTGTTTTTGTCCGCCCGACACGTTTTTACCGCCCTGTGAAATTTCGGAGTCGTACCCCTTTTCCATCTGCGAAACAAATCCGTCCGCCTCGGCAATTTGCGCCGACTTTTTAATTTGTTCGTCGGATATATCGGGGGTGCCGAACGCTATGTTGCTTTTGACTGTACCCGAAAACAGCACGCCTTTTTGCGGAACGTAGCCTATAACCTTGCGGAGGGTGCGCTGTTTTAAGTTTCTTACGTCCACGCCGTCAACTAAAACCTGACCTTCGGTAACGTCGAAAAAGCGGGGAACGAGATTGATAAGCGTTGATTTACCGCTGCCCGTACTGCCGATAAACGCTACCGTCTGACCCTTTTCCGCCCTGAAACTTATATTGTGAATTACAGGCTCGTCGGAGTCGGGATAGCCGAACGACACGTTTTTAAACTCGACCGTACCGTGTTCTTTAAGCTCCTCTTCCTTTTCGGGGTCGGTGACGGACAGGGGCGTGTCTAAAACTTCGTTAATGCGGTTTGCCGAAACCTGCGCCCTCGGCAACAGCACGAACATCATCATGAGCATCATAAACGCCATTATAATCTGCGAGGCAAGCTGCATAAACGCCGCAACCGTGGCGTAATCGGTAGTGCCTTCGTTTATAAGAGTCGCGCCCAGCCAGTATATGGCAAGCGCAACGCCGTTCATAATAAGCATCATAACGGGCGACATCAATGACATCATTCTGCCCGTGAAAAGCTGCGTTTTTGTAATGTTTGTATTTGCCTTTTCAAACTTTTCCATCTGGTAGTCTTCTGCGTTGTATGCGCGGATTACGCGTATACCCGTTAAGTTTTCACGCGAGATACCGTTGAGTTTATCCAAAAGCTTTTGCATTATTTTGAATTTAGGCAGCACGAAAATCATAAGTACCGCCAAAAACAGTACGAGTGCGACAACGGCAAACACCGTTGCAAGCGTAAGCTGAATACTCGTTGCCTGAATTTTGACGATTGCCCACACCGCCGTTATGGGTGCGGCGACAGCCATTCTCAGCATTAAGATGTTAGCCATCTGAACCTGCTGAACGTCGTTCGTGGTGCGCGTTATGAGTGAAGGCGTAGAAAATCTGTCGCGTTCGGCAACCGAGAACCCGTCTATCTTGGTGTACACCGCGGTGCGCAGTCTTGCCGAAAGGTTGGCGGCAACGTAGGACGCGATAAGTCCCACAAGCGTTTGCGCCGCCGCGCTTGCGCCCGCGATTAACAGCATCATTCCGCCGTTATACCATATATCGCCCGTCGTTGCGTTTGCCACTTTGTCAAAAAGGACAAGCTGTTCGGGGGTCAAATAATCGGCGAGGGGCAAATCTTTAATGCCCTCCCACCCGAACGTTTCAATAAAATTCGCCGCCTGTTCGCCCAAAAGCGCGGGGTTGTTGTGGTAGTTTAAATAAGTTATGGACTCTATCACCTTTCGGATATAGTCCACAAGCGTCATTGTGCAGTACACCTGAAGAACGGTAAGCCCCATTAAAAACGCAAGCAATATCCAGTCGACAGGTCTTAATTTTTTGTAAAGTTTAAACATTTAATTACCAACTTTTAGAAAGTGTCTTAATTGTACCACAATTATAATATGTAAGTAAACAAATTGAATACACAGCAGTGCAAAAATCATTTATTTTTCACTTTGTGAATAAATACAGTAATTCTCCGCACAATATTTTTGACGGAGGAAAGATATGCAATTTGACCAAACTAAGACTTACAACAATCTGGCAAGGAGCTTTGCGGGTGAAAGTCAGGCGGGTATGAGATACCAGCTTATAGCTCGCGCAGCTACCCAGCAGGGTTATGTTACGCTTGCCAACACTATTAAAACACTTGCGAAAAACGAAACGGAACACGCGAGAAGATTTTTTGAGGAACTTCAGAAAAACGGATGTAAACTCGAAAATATCGACCTTAATGCAGGCTATCCCTTTCACGGCGAAGCTATTGCGTAAAGCCTTAAGGGAGCCGCTT
>JAIDSQ010000104.1 GCA_029061155.1 Clostridia bacterium | reverse complement strand
ACATTATTTTCAATAAGTAGTATACTGAAAACCAAAGGAAAATTATTATGAAACGCAGAATTCTGGCATTACTTTTGTCAATTGCATCGGCATTTACTTGCGCATTCGGTTTATCCGCCTGCGGCGGTAACAGCGGTTTGAGTATCAAAGGTGCGTCAATCAACGCCGCGGGCGAGCTTGTGCTTACCCTTTCCGACGACAGTACTTTAAACCTCGGTAAAGTAACGGGCAACGACGGAAAAGACGGCGAGGACGGTAAGGAGGGCGTGGGCGTAAGCAACGCTTATTTTGACGAAGACGGCAACCTTGTGGTAAAACTTACAAACGGAAAAGAAGTTGTCTGCGGCAATATCGTGGACAACTCTTCAAGCTACGGACTTTATTATTCCGAAGTAAGAGAGAACGGTAAGGTCACTGGATATGAAATCAACAGTATAGGCATAGCCGAAGACACCGATATCATAATCCCCGCACTGCACCGCGGCAAGCCCGTCGTAGGCATTGCCGATAACGCTTTTTCGGGCGCAAAGCACTTAACGAGCGTTACTATCCCCGACAGCGTTACTTATATAGGAGAATACGCCTTTTACAATTGCACCGACATAAAAAGCGTAACGGTAGGCACGGGCGTTAAAAGTTCGGGCAAGTTTGCGTTCGGCAAATGTCCTTCGCTCGAAAGCGTATATATAAGCGATGTTGCAGGCTGGTGTTGCATACAGTTTGAAAACGCGTCCGCAACCCCTTTGTACTTTGCACATAAACTGTACGTAAACAACGAACTTGCAACAAACATACAAATCCCCGACAGCGCAACTCAGGTAGGCGATTTTGCCTTTTACGAAGTAGACAACATTCAAAGCGTGAATATCGGCAACGGAGCAAAACGCATAGGCGAAAGCGCATTTTTCGGCTGTATAAATTTAAAAAGCGTTACGGTCGGCAACGGCGTGACGGGAATTGCGGACAGCGCGTTTGCCTGCTGCGAAAAGCTTGAAAGCGCAGCTTTGGGCAGCGGCGTACAGAAAATAGATAATTACGCCTTTTACCAGTGCTACCTGTTAAAAGAAATTGCATTGCCCGCCAAAACAAAAACTGTAGGCGAAAGCGCGTTTGCGGAGTGCTCGAACCTCAAAAGCGCAATCCTGAACGAAGGACTTGAAAGCATAGGCGACAACGCTTTCAGCCTGTGCTCCTCACTTAAAAGTTTCAAAATACCGTCAAGCGTAACCAGGCTCGGATTCGGCGTATTGATGTTCGGCGGCGGAGGCGGATTTGAAGGCTTAAACGCCGACAATAGCATTGAAGAGATAGTCCTGTCGGAAAACTTAACCCAGATACCCGAGTTTGCATTCAGCGGCTGCAACATTTTAACTATTGAAATTCCTGACAAAGTTACAAAAATCAACTATTCCTCGTTTTACGGCTGTTCGGCGCTTAAAAGTATAGTCATACCTACAAGCGTTAAAAGCATAGTCAGCTATGCGTTCTACAATTGCAATTCGATAAGGAGCGTGTATTATAAAGGCACCGCGGCAGAATGGGCAAAAATAACCATAGGCAGAAACGGCAACAGTATATCGGGCGAAGGAGTGACTATTTATTACTATTCCGAAACCGCACCCGTATCGCAGGGTAATTACTGGCGCTACGTCGAAGGTAACCCCGTCGTCTGGGAACAGTAAAAAATCAATTCCCGCCGAACGCATTAAAAAACGTTCGGCGGATTTTGCCTTTTTAAGCACACATAAAATTGACTTATTCTTTGATTTACTTTACAATATAGATAAATTAACGTCGCGCGCAAAAATCACACTTTTTGCAAGCGGACCCAATTTGCGCATACTTGCGCCTCAGCGGAGTGAATGTCCGCAATTAATTATATGTTTGCCCTAATGATTGCGGACAGAGAGGCAGCGCCTCTGAAAATCACGGAAAATTTGTCGCGCAGAATAGCGGCAAAATTTCGTGAACGTTTATGATTATTTTAGGATTAGATCCGGGGCTTGCGACTATGGGCTACGGAGTGGTCGAAAAACTAAAAAACGACAATACCGTCGCGGTTGACTACGGCGTAGTTCTTACGCCTAAGGACGAGAGTCTGCCCGTGCGCCTTGCAATGCTTGAAGAGGGCATAAACAAAATTCTCGATAAATACAAGCCCGACGAAATCGCGGTGGAAGAGCTGTTCTTTTCAAAGAACATCACGACGGGTATCCCCGTAGCGCACGCAAGGGGAGTAATGCTTTTAACGTGTATAAAGTACTGCGGTAAACTGTACGAGTATACGCCCAACCAGATAAAACAGTCGCTGACGGGTTACGGCAAAGCCGATAAAATTCAGATGCAGCACGTAGTTACTTCGCTGTTGCACCTCAATAAAATTCCCCGCCCCGACGACGCCGCCGACGCCTTGGCGGTTGCTTTATGCCACGCGCATACGTCGCGTTTCGGCAAATTATTCGGAATTAAATAGCTTGAAAAGCATACATCGCGTGATACTGCGTTGGGCTTGCGTTTTGCCTCGGTTACATACCTTAAGTGTATGCGCCCTCGCCAAATCCGCGCCCGCCTTGTCTGACGCGCGTCTGCTTTCCAATTGTAATGGTTTAAATTAAAAAGGATATTTTTATGATAGGTTATATTAAAGGTAAAATTCTTTCGCTTACGCCCGAAAACGTTCTCATGGTGACGGACGGCGGAATAGGCTTTGAAATAATGTGTTCGTATTCTGCGTTTTCAGCGCTTTCGGGCAAGAAGGAGGGCGAGCTGTACACCTACTTAAACGCCAACGAAAACGGCGTTGCGCTGTACGGTTTTTCTTCGACGGAAGAAAAGAATATGTTCTTAAAACTTATCACGGTGTCGGGGGTTGGTCCCAAAATGGGAATTTCCGTGCTGTCGGGTATGAACATAAGCGACCTTGCCACGGCGATAGCAACCTCGGACGTAAAAAGACTTTCGACCATCAAAGGTCTCGGCAAAAAGACGGCTGAAAGAATTATTCTCGAACTTCGTGAAAAGGTTTCCGTTGATTTGTCTTCGTCACCCGTCGGCGGCGTAAAGTTACCGCCCGTAACCCAGGGCGACGAGGACGCCGTAGTCGCGTTAATGACTTTGGGTTTCACCCGCGCCGAAAGCGAAAAGGCGATATCGCGCGCAAGGGCAAACGGCGCGACCTCTGTCGAGGATATTATAATGGTTGCATTGCGGGGGATGTAAAAAATGTTTTACGATGACGACGAACTTGACGAATTTCAGGACGGCGACGACAGGCTTGTAAAGAGTACTAAGGGCGAATACGACGTTGAAGAAAACGTTCTGCGCCCCAGAACTTTGGAGGCGTACGTCGGTCAGAGCAAAGTCAAGGAAAACTTAAAAGTCTATATGAACGCCGCAAAGCAAAGGGGCGAGGTTTTGGAGCACGTCCTTTTATACGGCGCGCCCGGTCTCGGCAAAACCACGCTTGCGCACATCATTGCCAACGAAATGGGTGGTCAGCTTAAAATGACTTCCGCACCCGCAATCGAGCGCAGCGGCGACCTTGCCGCAATACTTACCAACTTAAACGAGGGCGATGTTCTTTTTATAGACGAAATACACCGTCTGAACCACAGCGTCGAAGAAATTCTGTACTCCGCTATGGAGGACTACGCGCTCGACATAATAGTGGGTAAGGGTCCGAGCGCGCGCAACATACGTTTCTCGCTTAAAAAGTTTACGTTAATCGGTGCAACCACCCGCGCGGGTATGATAGCCAACCCCCTCAGAGACAGGTTCGGCATAATCTGCCGTCTTGAAATGTATACTCCCGACGAACTCAAACAGATAGTTTTAAGGAGCGCCAACACCCTCGGCATACCGGCGGACAACGACGCCGCCGAAGAAATTGCCCGCCGTTCGCGCGGAACTCCCAGAATTGCAAACCGCCTTTTAAAGCGCGTGCGCGACTTCTCCACAATCAACGGCAACAGTTCGGTAACTTTAAACGACGCAAAATACGCGCTCGGCAAAATGGAAATAGACGAACTCGGACTTGACGAGATAGACAGAGGACTTCTCCGCGCCATGATAGAAAAGTTCGACGGCAAGCCCGTAGGACTTGAAACTCTCGCCGCGACCATCAACGAGGATGCGGGCACGATAGAGGACGTTTACGAACCCTATCTTTTACAGCTCGGCTTTATTGCCCGCACCCCGCGCGGACGAATGATACTCCGCGGCGGTTACGAACATTTAGGCTACAAAATAAGCGAAAAGCAAAAAGCCCAACTGTCTATTTTTGACGATAAAGACTAAAATAATAAACAAATTACGCCGCGCGCAAAAATCACACTTTTTGCAAGCGGACACAATTTGCGCATACCTGCGCCTCGGCGAGGTGAGCAACAGCAATTATATAATAAGTTTGCACCTAAGATTGCTGTTGCGAGGGCGAGTAGCCCTCAAATCACGAAAATTGTCGCGCGCAGAATAGCGCGAGAATTTTGTGAACATTTATGCAATATTTAAAAAAAGATTTCTATTATGATTTGCCTGAAGAGTTAATTGCGCAGACTCCTGCCGAGCCGCGCGACTCTTCACGGCTTTTGGTATATAACAGGGCGACCGATACGGTTGAACACCGCATTTTCAGGGACGTAATAAACTACCTTAAAAAGGGCGACGTGCTCGTCGTCAACAAGACGAAGGTTTTGCCCGCGCGTATGTACGCACATACCGCAAACGGCGGCGCTGTCGAAGTTTTGCTTTTAAAACGCCTTGACAAAGATAAGTGGGAAGTGCTTGTAAAGCCGGGCAGAAAATGTACCGTAGGCAAAAAACTTACGGTTTCAGACGAGCTTTCGTTAACCGTTGAGGATGTAACCCCCACGGGCGAGCGCATAGTAAAATTTATTTACGACGGCGTATTCGAGGAAATTTTGGACCGCGTGGGTAATATGCC
>JAIDSQ010000103.1 GCA_029061155.1 Clostridia bacterium | reverse complement strand
TATCAAAACTTTCAAAATTATAAATCTTACAGGCTTCTTGGTTATAATCTGACGAATAATTGAACTCAATTACAAGTAAACACGCTGACGCATTTATATTAAAAATCTTTTGAGCATTAAAATTATATATTGAAAAAGAACAATATTTTATATCGCGTCGATTTAATTCCTTAAAAACGTTTCTTGCAACCGAAGTTTTACAAAGCATAGCAAGCGTCGATTTTTTTTCTTTAATCAGTTTAATCATTTGTAAAATGATATATTCGCAAATATCGAAGTTGCTTGCCCCCGTAATTGCATCAAAACCATTTAATGATTTGATATTTGCTTTATGTGGCATATTGTTTGCATTTTGTTTTGACAAATCGCTATTAGTTACCCAAGGCGGATTTCCAATAATAAGTATTTCATTTGTATCAAATAAAAGGCTTTCTAAATCGTAATTAAAAATATCAGCATTGATTATTTTAATGCGTTCATCTATAATTTGCGATTTACAATGATTACAATATAATGAATTTATCTCTATTCCATAATAAGTTTTAGCATTAAGTTGTAAACTTGCTTTAAGAAAACTACCAATTCCACAAGTCGGTTCCAAAACTGTTAAAGGTTTTTGATATTTAATCTTTATCAAATCACAAACCTTTTGTGCAAATTCGTATGGCGTTTGATAATCACCAAATACCTTTTTACCATTCATAGTTGATGACACCATCTACTGAATTTTTAAGATATATTACTCGACTATATTGCAATCTCCATTGTAAAGCATTGCTAATTGTTAAATAACCTTGGTTGGGAATATGTTCTAAAATTTCATTGGCTAAATCATTATAAACAATATCATCGCCAGGAACATTTTTATCTTGCAAAAATGCGACTATATCTTCTCTATTTGCTCCGTCCGAAATCATTTGTCTAAGTCTATATGTAATTGTATAGTCGGCGGTTCGTTCTCTCTTTATAAAAGAGCAATGAGTAAAATGTAATGTACAGCTATCAACGGTATCTTTTTTGTCATAAACAAAAACTAACAAGTTATAGCCAAGTCCAAATATTTTTTGACGAGCATTTTGGAAAGGGCAACTTGATTGTGGCTGAGTTATCGATGTAACTTTAATATCGGTTTGAATAATGCTATCGGGCAAATCAATGCCTTTCGCACTGCTTCCAATAGTAACAAGATATTTTTCAGATAAATAATGTTGGAATCTATGTTCAACATATGTACCAACGGCTTTTCCGTCAGTAACACCTATTAGCGATTTATGATTTTCATTTGACATAATCTCACAAAACAATTTTGCCTCTTGTATTAGAAGGTCTATTGTTAAATTGCTTTTCATATAGTTAATCTCCATTGAATAATATGTAAATTTATTATACACTTTTATGTCGAAAAATCAAACGTATTTGCGCAAAACATTAAATGGCACCGTGGCGGGTGCCTGAATAAACGAGCGCGCGGCAGAGCCGCGCGCTTAAAAGTTTGATATTAAAATAAAAATGCAATACGTATAGATTTATCCGCACTTTAATCGGGTAATTGCTTATCCAAAAGAATGACGTCCTTGTGCACTTTATCCCACGAAAAGCGGGAGGTGAGCTCTTCCAAAGTGGCGGGGCGGTTGCGCTCTATCAAGCCCGCGGAATGGGCAAGAAAGCCGAGCACGCGTTCGGGGGAGTAGCTTTCCACTAAACGGGCGGCACTGTCGCCCTCGCTCTTGCTGAGCTTGCGCCCCGTACCGTCACATACCAGGGGGATATGGCAGTATTTAGGCGGCTCGTAGCCCAAAAGCCGCATAAGCCAGATTTGGCGCGGTGTGCTCAAAAGTAAATCGTTCCCGCGTACGACCTCTGTAACGCCGCTCTCGCCGTCGTCAACGGCAACGGCAAGCTGATAGGCGTACACCCCGTCGCTGCGGCGCAGAATGAAATCTCCGCAATCCTCTTTTAAATTCTGCTCCGTTTTGCCCGCGATAATATCGGTAAAGGATACGACCTCGTCGGGAACTTCCACGCGGAAGCACGGGCGGCGGGTTGCGCTTTTTTCTTTGATTTGTTCGGCGGTTAAATTTCGGCACGCGCCCGAATAGATTAC
>JAIDSQ010000102.1 GCA_029061155.1 Clostridia bacterium | reverse complement strand
TTTGTATTGCGTGCATAAAAAATTCCTTACTCGGCTTTTTGCGGCCGAAGTCCGACGAAAGTTCTATTCCGTCAAACAGTTTGTACAATTTAAGTTTTTTTAGTTCTGGTACGGTAAAACACGCCTGCGCGTTGGATACAAGATAAATGCCTGCCCCGCGCTCTTTAAGCTTTAATAGAAGTTTCCTTGCGCCCTTGTAAAGGCGCAGCCGCGAACGCGAAAATTTGCGGAAAGTATACGCGGCTTTAAGCAGCTGCTCTTCGCCGACGTTCGGCGCAACCGCCTTGAATACTTTAAAAATATCAGGCTCGAAGTGCTCGCCGTCCGCCTTTATTTTTTCACACTCTTCGGTATAGCGCTGCCAAAAATCAACCTGCGGGGCAATACGGCTGAAATACTTTGCATATTTTTTTCTGAATTTTCGGTTGTATTCATCAGTGCGCACGTCAACAAGCGTGCCGTACAAATCAAACAAAAAGTTTTTCATTTGTCCCTCCGAAACTCAACCAAATTTTTCCGAACAGCAAAAAAATATTATCACATATTTTTCGCGCTGTAAATAGTTTTTTAATTTTTTTATAAAAAAATAGACCCGTACTTGATAAGTACCGATCCATAAATAACGTATTTTTTTCTGAATTAATATTGACAAAAGCATTTGTTTTGCGTATAATAAGATCAAAGTCAAGGCTATTAAGGTTGTCGGGCAATTGGAGCCCGGGGATTTTAATAGTTCTTGACTTTTTTTACCCTTATGTTACCTGTTCTGTAGGACCTGTCGCGCCTGTTGCGCCCGTAGCACCTACCGCGCCGTCAACGCCGTCAGCACCTGTAGGTCCTGTAGGACCTGTAGCGCCCGTCGCACCAACCTCACCGTCAGCACCGTCTGCGCCCGTTGCACCGGTTGCTCCTGTTGCTCCCGTCGCGCCGGTATAGCCCCTGAGTCCGCGGGGACCGACAGGACCTTCAGCACCTGTTGCGCCGGTTGCGCCCGTCGCACCGGTATCACCCGTTAAGCCGCGCGGGCCTGTTGCGCCCGTCGCGCCCGTGGGACCGGTTATACCTGTTAACGTGTAAACCGTTCTTACGGTTAAGGAATTATTTCCGCATCCGCAACCGCAGCCGCAGTCGTTGTGATTATGGAAAAATATCGTCATTAAATTTTCAATCATATTATTTACCTCTTATTCCGAGTTTTTCAAAATATTTTGCATTACTTAAATAGTTTGTATTGTATGGTTTAATTTTGCCCGCCGCCTCGTTACAGGCGTTTGCCTTTACCTTGTTGCCAAGCCGGTCGTAAACTACGCACAGCTGCATATACGGAATAAACCCGCCGAAGTCGCGGTTTACAAACGCCCCCGAAGTTTCCTTATCCGCGCCGATTGCCGAGGTATACCAGAACTCCGCCCCCTTTAAATTTCCATCTTTAAGGAAATAGTCACCCATTAAACAACAAGCCCGACTACACGGCGGGGCAATGAGAAAACTGCGGAGCAACGCAAGATACGCGTTTTTGGTATCGCCTAAAGCAGTGTACGCGTCGTAGAGATTTAAACATGCCTCTGTCTTGTTGACGGACCAGCCGCCGCCTTCCAGAAAGTCCGAAAGTACGGCTATACTTTCGAGATACATTTTATTGAATAAAAGTTCTCTGCCGTAGTAAAACTTCTGCCGTTCGTCAAGTTTTGCGCCCGATGCTATCAGCTTTTGTATAATTTTAAGGTTGCGGAAAGGTTCGTTTTCTTTGACTTTTTTGTGATAAATTACCGCGTCGGCGTACATAACTCTGCCCCTCGGCGTTACCGCCTCGTGTACGGCGCCCACGAACTTATAATCCATACTGCGCCTGAAAATCCGTTCGCGGTTGTACACAAAAGTGGGCGTGTCGCCGTCGAACGCAACCGCGTACGGCATTACCGCCATATCGTAGCCCGAAAAGGACTGCTTTATTTTGTTTATTTTAGCGCAGTTTTCGTCCGTTATCACGTCATCGGCGTCAAGCCACATTAAAAGTTCACACGTTGCCTTTGAGAAGGCGAAGTTGCGCGCTTTAGAAAAGTCGTCGCACCACTTGAAAAAATACACTTTATCTGTAAATTTTTTCGCCATGGAAACGGTATTGTCCGCCGAGCCGGTATCCACAACCACTATTTCGTCGGCAAACTTGCTTGCGCAGTTTAAACACCTGACTATTACTTCCTGTTCGTCTTTTACAATTAGGCACACGCTTAACGTCATTTCAACACCATATACAATTATTACATTATATGCTTGCCGAATTTAAAACGATAACTTAAAAAGCACGCGGAGCTTCTTAGCTCCGCGCGCCTATTTATGTCTGTTTTATTCATTTGTTCAATCGGTAACCTTCATACTCAAAAGCTCAGCGGGAATCGTTATAGTTGTTCCATACGTATAAGTGTGCACAGCAGTGTACCCGTACTCTGCCTGGAAGTATGAAAATTTTACAATTTTGCCTTCTTCGATTTTTACGGTAACTTCCGCACTTCCGCTTTCAGCCGTCTGAATTGTCGCCGTATACTCGTTGGTTTCTTCCGAATAGGTAAACTGCGAATAACTGCCGACAATTCCGTACTCATGTACATACATACCGCCCGCATACCCGTCTATGTGACCTAAAAGCCATGCGTTAAATTTCTCTTCGGAGTCTAACTCATTCTTTTCAGTCACACTGTTTGCATTTGTAATACAGCCTGAATAATATTTGTTATTATCTTTCCAAGTATAATAACAAGTATCTTCTCCTTCATTCATCGAAGTATCCATTGAGAACGCGATTTTATCATAGTCAAACGAAGTAACAATCGTATATTTTTCGTCGTCTCCACCATCTTCACTCAGGTTACAACTAAAATTAACTTTTGCGACGACTGAGTCAAACACAGAGTCATCGTAATGCTCACCGTAATTATCATTGAAATTTATGGTTATAATACCGAAAGCGTTCTTCCACTCGTCCTCTGTAACCTTGTATTTATCTTTTACCGTTACGTTGCAGGTTGCAGTTTTGTCGCCCGCTTCGGCGGTAACCGTTGCACTTCCCGCTGAAAGAGAAATTATTTTACCGTTCTCGGCTTTTACTATGTTTTCGTCGGAACTTGTCCAGATAACCGCGTTTGAAGCATTGTCGGGATTGACAGTTGCGTTCAGCGTTTCCTCATTGCCCTCATACATTGTAAGTTCCGACTTACTAAGCGTTATGCCCGTAACCTCCACTTCGTGTTTAAGCCCCAAACCGAGCCCGAGTCCCAGAGCAAGCGCAACGGCCGCTACGACCGCGACGACTGCAATCAGAATTTTTTTGTTTTTCATTTGTTTCTCCTTTTATTATTTTGTCAATTATTAGTATACTATAGTATTTTAATAATGTCAACTATCTGTATATAATAGTATTGTAAAAATTGTCAAAGGTAAAATATGCTTAACGAAAACATTAAAACTTTAAGGAAGTCGTTCAACTTAAGTCAAGTTGAGCTTGCCGATAAAATTGGGGTAAGCAAGCAATGCGTATCCAACTGGGAAAACGACAACGTGTTGCCTTCGATTGATATGCTTATAAAACTTTCGAAATTCTTTAACGTGACGACTGACAGTTTACTCGGGTTAAAACACCAGACGACCGTCGACGTAACTGGGCTTAGCGAAAAAGAAATAGCACATATAAAATTAATAATAAGCGATTTATCGGATAATCGTTAAAACGACGTACGCAGCATTGCGTACGTCGTTTTTAATTTTACTTATCGGATTATTTTATTTGCTTTCGGATTTGAATACAAATTCTCCGTCTTTCACGTCGACTGTGACGACCTCGCCGGGAAGAACGTGACCAGCTAAAATTTCGTCGGACAGTCTGTCTTCTATACGCTTTTGCACTACCCTCTTTAAAGGACGCGCGCCGTACATATCGTTGTAACCCTCTTCTACAAGCTTATCCATTGCCGCGTCGGAAATTTCCAGAGCAATGTTTCTTTCCGATAAGCGCTTGGAAAGCTCGGCGGTAATTTTACGGCAAATTTGCGCGCCTTCTTCCCTTGTAAGTTTACGGAAAATAATGATATCGTCAAGCCTGTTCAAAAACTCGGGCTTGAACTGTTCGCGCAAAGCCTCGTTGATGTTGTCCTTCATATTGTCGTAGCCGTCGTCGTCCGAGGACGCGAAACCGAAGTTTGACATCTTTTTAATCTGGCTTGCACCGACGTTGGAAGTCATTATAATTATTGTATTCTTGAAGTTGATTACCCTGCCCTTGCTGTCGGTAAGTCTGCCGTCGTCGAGTATCTGCAAAAGTATATTGAAAACGTCGGGGTGGGCTTTTTCCACTTCGTCGAAAAGTATTACGCTGTAAGGCTTTCTTCTTACCTTTTCGGTAAGCTGACCGCCTGCGTTGTCGTCATATCCGATGTATCCCGGAGGCGCGCCTATGAGCTTTGATACCGAGTGCTTTTCCATATACTCGGACATATCAAGCCTTACCATAAGTTTATCGTCGCCGAACATACTCTCGGCAAGCGCCTTTGCAAGGTCGGTTTTACCTACGCCCGTAGGGCCTACGAATATGAACGAGCCTATAGGTTTGTTGGGTTCTGAAAGACCTGCGCGCGCACGGCGTATTGCCCTTGCAACCGCGCTTACAGCCTCGTCCTGACCTATTATGCGCTTGTGAAGATTTTCTTCAAGGCGTAAAAGTTTTTCACTTTCTTGCTCAGTAAGCTTGACTACGGGAACGCCCGTCCAGCTGCTGACGATGTCCGCAATTTCGTCGCTGCCTATTTCGGGGGAAACGCTGTGCTTTTGTCCCTTCCAGTCGGATTCAAGACTCTTGATACGGTCGTGAAGGTTGTTTATTTCCTCCACGTACTTTTGCGCCTGAGCGTAATTTTCACCCTTTGCCGCCTTGTTCTTTTCAAGGTTGAGTCTCTTGATTTTCTCTTCAAGTTCCTTAATTTCCTCGGGGCTGTTAAGGCTGTTAAGGCGGGCGCGCGACGCAGCCTCGTCAATAAGGTCGATTGCCTTATCGGGGAGATATCTGTCCGAAATGTATCTGTCAGAAAGAGTAGCCGCCGCAATTATCGCCTCGTCTGTAATTACCACTTTGTGGTGAGCCTCGTATTTATCCCTAAGTCCGCGGAGTATGGAAACTGTGTCCTCTACCGTCGGTTCGTCCACCTGCACGGGGGTAAAACGGCGTTCCAGAGCTGCGTCCTTTTCGATGTACTTTCTGTACTCTTCAAGGGTGGTCGCACCTATGGTCTGCAATTCTCCACGGGCAAGCATGGGCTTTAAAATGTTAGCCGCGTCCATATTGCCGTCCGACGTTGCGCCCGCGCCGACTATGCTGTGAATTTCGTCAATAAATAAAATTACGTTGCCGTTGTCCTTTATGGAATTGATTGCGTTTTTAAGCCTTTCTTCAAAGTCGCCGCGATACTTCGCGCCCGCAACCATTCCCGCAAGGTCCAAAGAGAAAACTATCTTGTTCTTTAAAAGGTCGGGCACTTCGTTCTTTACAATCGCCTGCGCAAGTCCTTCGACGACGGCGCTTTTGCCGACGCCCGGTTCGCCTATAAGCACAGGGTTGTTTTTTGTCCTTCTCGAAAGAACCTGAATTATTTTGTCAATCTCTTTCTTTCTGCCGATGACGGGATCAATCTTGCCTTCGCGCGCTTTGAGCGTGAGGTCGGTGCCGTACTGAAGTACAGACTTGTCAAGCGAGGATTCGCTCTTGCTTTTTCTTTCGCTCTTGTTGCCGCTTTGCTTGGGCGAACTTGAAACGAACAGCGTCTTGCTTAAGGTGAAGAAAGGGTCTTCCTCTTCCTCGTCGTCAAGTTCGGCAGGACCGTTATTGATTACAAGCTCGAGCTTGCTTGCAAGCTTGGGTATATTGACGCCGATAGCGCGGAAAATGCGCATTGCAAGGCACTCGCTCGACGACATTACGGCAAGCAGCATATGTTCCGTTCCCGCAAGCGAATCTTCACCGTTGAGATCTATTGAAAGCTCGAGCGCGCGCTCTATCATATGTTTGGTGCGCGGGGTGTAACCGTTTATATTTGCGTGTTTATCAATCGAACGCGCGAAATATTCGCGGTATAAATCTTCCCTTACTCCGCAGGAATTGAGCACTTTATAAGCGGTACAGTCGGGACAGTTAAGCATTGCAAAGACAATGTGTTCACTGCCGATATAACTGCTGCCGTATACTTCAGCCGACTCTTCGGCTAACGATACTACCTGTTGAAGGTTATCGGAAAATCTGTTGTTGTATTCCATATATACTCCTATTATTGTTCACGAAATTCCCGCGCTATTGCGCGCGCGACAATTGAATTAACGCAGTAAAGCGTTTATTTTTTCATCTGTTTGAACGACTTATTGCAGTACTGTGCCCTATATACGTCACGTTCTAACGGCGTCAGCTGTTTTTCCGCCGCCGCGGTTATGTTGGAAGGGCTGAGTTTGACTACAAGGTCGTCAATTTCCGAAACGTCGGGAATATTGATATACCCGAGACACGCGCCGAGCTTTACTTTTGCCGAAAGGTCTACAAATTCACGAGTGGAGATTTTGGCGCAGTTCGTAAGTATTCCGTACGCGCGCAGACATTCGTCCTGAATTTCAAGCGCCGATGAACCCTTTCTTAAATTGCCCCTTTCAACTTCCTCAAGCTGGCATATTTTATTGACAACGTCCTCAACTTCGGAAAGGATATCCTCTTCGGTAACGCCGAGCGTCACTTCGTTACTTATCTGATACATATAGCCCTGAGCGTCGCTGCCTTCGCCGTACACGCCGCGGACGGTCAGCCCGAGGCGGGAAATACTGCGTATCACCCTCGGCATTATTCCGTTTATTGTAAGTGCGGGAAGAAACAGCATTACCGACGCCCTTAACCCTGTTCCGAGGTTTGTGGGGCAAGCCGTTAAAAAGCCTAACCTGTCGTCATAGGCAAAGTTCATTGCGCCCGCTATGCAGGAATCTATTTCCGACATAGTTTCATAGGCAAGCGATAAGTCCAAACCCTTTACTATGCACTGTTCACGGAGGTGATCCTCTTCGTTTATCATTACGGAAACGTTCTCTTCCCTGTTGATAAGCACTGCGGAGAGTCCTCTGTTTTGTATAAGCTTGGGGCTTATCAGATGATTTTCCATCATACAGACAGCCTGCTCGTCCGATATATTGTCTATATAGTGCAGTTTGAATTCGTCAAGCCTCGAAAGTCCCGAAGAAACAAGGCGGATTATTTCCTTTGCCTGCTGTTCGTTTTTGAGGTGCGAAGGGAAAGGATAACCTTCCAGATTTCTTGCAAGGCGCACACGCGTGGAAACTACCGTTCCGTCGGCTATTTTATCCATTGTGCCCGCCTCCTAATTTCTTTATTGAGTTTATCTGCCTGTTGATTGCGTCCGCCTCGCCGAAACGTTTGTCGCGGAGCGCCTCTTCAAGCTTTTTCTGCAACTCCTTTAATTTTACGTTCAATAAAAGGTCGTCACTCTTTCCGCCCCTCTTGCCCACGTGTTCGGTTTTGCCCTGTATACGAAGAATGGACGGAATTAATTCGTCCTTGAAAACGTCGTAACAGGCGGCGCAGCCCAAAAGTCCCGTTCTTTCGTAATCTTCGTATGTAGTGCCGCACACCGCGCAAGACTTGAGTTTGGGTTTAGACGAACTGAAAAATCCCGCGTAGAGATTATTGTTTATCTTTTTGCTTGTTTCCCCGCACATATCGAGATAGCACGAGGCGCACAGGTGAAGTTCGATTTTGTTGCCGTTTATACTTTCTATGTAATTGACCGCCACAGGGTTCTTTTTGCATTGCTGACAGAGCATTAATAAGCACCTTAAATTTATTCTTCACTTTTATTATAACATTTTTTAGGGGCGAGTAAACATTTTTTACAAACTGCCTTTAAATTTTTTAAATTTTTTGTTACAGGTTATTGAATTAATTTTTGTCTTATGTTATACTTAGGGAAGTAATTAATTCGGAGGAATACGTAATGCATTATTCAAAAGACATTGAAAATATGATTTGCGTAGCCAAGGGCGTTTCGGGCAAATACGAACACGGCCCCGCTCCCATTCCCGAAGAGGGCTTGTGGGTTAAGGCTAAGGAAATCAAAGACATCAAGGGTCTTACACACGGCATAGGCTGGTGCGCACCTCAGCAGGGCGCCTGCAAGCTTACACTCAACGTTAAAGACGGTATCATTCAGGAATGCCTTGTCGAAACGATAGGTTGTTCGGGTATGACTCACTCCGCGGCTATGGCGGCGGAAATTCTGCCCCACAAGACTATTCTCGAGGCGCTCAATACCGACCTCGTCTGCGACGCAATCAACACTGCTATGCGCGAACTTTTCTTACAGATAGTTTACGGCAGAACGCAGTCCGCTTTCTCGGAAGACGGTCTTCCCATCGGCGCAGGTCTTGAGGATTTGGGCAAGGGCCTACGTTCGCAGGTTGGTACAATGTACGGCACTGCGCTTAAAGGCGTTAGATATCTCGAAATGGCTGAAGGCTACGTTACCGCTCTTGCACTCGACAAGAACAACGAGGTCTGCGGTTATAAATTCGTTTCGCTCGGCAAGATGACCGACTTCATTAAGAAAGGTCTTTCCCCCAACGAGGCATATGAAAAGTCGGTTGGAACTTACGGCAGATACTCCAAGGAGTCGGGCGCCGTTAAGCATATCGACCCCAGAACGGACAAGGAGGTTGACTAATAATGGCACTTTTTGAAAGTTATGAAAGAAGAGAAAGCAAAATTCTCGGCGTGCTTAAAGAGTACGGTATTAAGAGCATTGAAGAATGTAAAGATATCACCCTTAAAAAGGGAATTGACGTTGATAAAATAGTTCGCGGAACTCAGCCTATCTGCTTTGAAAACGCTGTCTGGGCTTACACCGTAGGCGCGGCTATCGCTATCAAAAAAGGCTGTGTTAAGGCTGCCGACGCTGCTGCCGCTATCGGTATAGGACTTCAGAGTTTCTGTATCCCCGGTTCCGTTGCGGAAAACAGAAAAGTAGGTTTGGGACACGGTAACCTCGGCGCAATGCTTTTGTCCGAAGAGACAGATTGTTTCTGTTTCCTCGCAGGTCACGAATCCTTCGCGGCTGCAGAAGGCGCAATTAAAATTGCGGAAAACGCAAACAAAGTCCGCGTTAAGCCTTTGAGAGTTATATTGAACGGTCTCGGCAAGGACGCCGCATATATCATTTCGAGAATTAACGGCTTTACCTACTGCAAGACGGAGTTTGACCCCTACACCGAAACCGTTAAGGTTACCGACAGCGTGGCATTCTCCGACGGCGCAAGAGCTAAAGTTAAGTGCTACGGCGCTGATAACGTTCCCGAAGGCGTAGCTATTATGAAGATGGAGCACGTTTCCGTTTCCATTACGGGTAACTCCACCAACCCCACCCGTTTCCAGCACCCCGTTGCAGGCACATACAAGAAATGGTGCGTTGAAAACGGCGAGCAGTACTTCTCGGTTGCGTCGGGCGGCGGTACGGGCAGAACTCTTCACCCCGACAACATGGGCGCAGGTCCTTCCTCTTACGGTATGACCGACACTATGGGACGTATGCATTCCGACGCGCAGTTCGCAGGTTCTTCCTCCGTTCCCGCGCACGTTGAAATGATGGGTCTTATCGGTATGGGCAACAACCCGATGGTAGGAGCTACCGTGGCTGTAGCCGTGGCTGTACAAGAAGCAATGACGAAGTAAAAATATACAATATATAGTGTATTTTTATAAATTGATATCAAAATATAGTGGTTTCTTCGGAAACCACTATTTCTTTATTTATGAGCATATTTTGTATCGCGTCCACATCTCGCCATCATTTATTTTTAAATGTGGACGCGAATTTAACTAAAATCATCTACAAAAATGTGGACGCAGCACCTCTGCGTCCACATTTTAGTCAAATTTAATAATTATTATATAAAAATTGCCAACTTATTTTAATTAGTAAGAAATTTTTCAGACCAACCATAGGGTTGTTAAATTGTATTATGGCGAATCACAATTTGAACATAGCATTTAGTGCACTTCTTCCGCGATTTCTCATAATTTCCGTAGTATGTTCATACACTTCAAATGTTGTACAAATGTTCGAATGTCCCAATCGTGTTTGAATATATTTTTGATCTACTCCTATTTCGGCAAGCATAGTTGCATGGGTATGCCTCAGAGAGTGAAAATCAAAGTCCTTAAATATTTCTTTTTTTATTATCATAGACGCATGCTGCATTGTACGTGGAGTAATATACGATCCGTCTTCTCTTACGCAAACAAAGTGTACCGGAAAACCCGATTCATACTTTTTAATTCTATTTATACTGATTGCACTTAACGGAACTCTTCCGCTAAAAGACAGTTCGTTCGATACAAAATATTTTTGATATAGCTCATCATAATACACTTTTGCTCTGTCTTGCCTATACCTTTCCCTGCTCAATATCTCACCTAATTCATCGCTTATTTCTATAACACGATAAGAATTGTATTTTGGTGCACAAAAATACCAATAACCATTACCACATTTAGAGTTATTGTCCTTACCGAGTTCTTTGTCTGCCAACCATTGCACTTGTCTGTTAATATAAATTATCTTGTTATCCAAATCAATATCTTCCCAACACAAAGCAAAGGTTTCTCCCAGTCGCAAGCCACATTCATAGGCTATTTTAAGCGGAATAAAACTTGACGTTCTTTCGGGAAATCTATCAAACACTTTATGCATTATATCCGGTTTAATAAAATGATGTGGTGCTGACCGTGTTGGTATTTGGGGTATCCTATTCCTTGGCGTTTTCAGTCTTACCGCAGGAGAGCAAATTATATAATGATTATCAACTGCATAATTCATACTTTTAGTGAGTAACGCTTTAATTGAAATCAAAGAGTTTTGCGAGTATCCATTATCGTACATTTCAACTAAAAATTTCTGTAGTAGCTCTCTTGTTAACGACTTTAATCTATATAGCCCTAAATTGGGTTTAAGTATAGTTTCAATACTCTTCTTATAACGCGTCAATGTAGTTACTTTTAAATCCACCATGCAATCATTTTCAAACCAAATATCAAAAAAAATCGGATACAGAAATTTGATTCTTTACGATTTGTCCATAATTTTCATATTGTTTCATTGCTGCTCTTCCTTCTATACGTGCTTCAGTAATTGTTTTAAATCCACTCTTTGATTTCCACTTTCTTTTGCCGTTAATACTTGCAATTTCAAAACGATATTCATATACTGTTCCCTTTGTTGTAAAACGCTTTCTGATACATAAACCAATCATAATAATCTCCTTATAAAGAAATAACGGCAGTTAAACTGCCGTTTTTATTATAAAGAAATTATTAAAAAATTGTAAATTGATAGTTGCCTTCCCTCCTTACATTTTCCTTCAAATAACTTGTAATTATTTGTGGTAAATTTATGTTTATATGTTTTTCGAGTAAAAATAGGTATACAATAGTCAAATC
>JAIDSQ010000101.1 GCA_029061155.1 Clostridia bacterium | reverse complement strand
ATAATTTACCTTTAATAGAATTATAACATAATTTAATAGCTTAATATAAAGACCAAATAAATAAACAATTTGTGACAAATTACGACAATTTCAAATCATGAACTTAATATACTTTAAATTTTTGGTATAAAATTGGTATAAACTTGATATGAAAGTTACTGAATGATAGTAAAAAAGACGAAAGATATTGCACGATATGGACGCAAAATATTAAAAAAATTAAATGATTTGAAAGACATTTAACGTTTTTAATGATATTTTCATATTAGTCACGAACTCCTAAGGGGCCGTTGTGGGTTCGATTCCCGCCGGGAGTACCACCAAGACACACGCAAAAGGAGCATATAAGACTCCGCGCGTGTGTCTTTTTCTATGATAAAGCATTCTTAGCACTTCTTCGTTAGTTGCCCTTTTTGTGCATTATGACGTTTGCCACGATGGACTATGATTGTCCTTACCATCGTCATTTGACAAAATAGGACACGACATATGAAAAGATATTTCGTTCCTAAACGACATGTAATTGTTTTAATTTAGCTTGCGCTGTTGCGTTTCCATTCTTCGCTGCAAGCTTGTACCACTTCACGGCTTCGGATACGTCTTTTTTTACCCCACAACCATTAAAATAACAGTTACCCAAACTGCATTGCGCCCTATGAAAGCCTTGTTCAGCTGAAAGCCTGTACAACTTCGCTATCTCAATTACATCTCTTTTAAGTCCGCCTACTTCACGTTCCCAACATTCTGCCAACGAATATTGAGCAAGCGAATGTCCTTGAGCAGCAGACAATTTATACAGTTGTACTGCTCTATTAATGTCTTTTTGTACACCTAATCCGTGATGATAAAGATCTCCCAAAAAACATTGCGCATCGACATCGCCCTGTTTTACCGCCAACCCATACCATTTTGCCGCCTCTCTATAATCCTGCCTTACACCGTATCCAAATTCGTAACAGCTCCCTAATGCAGATTGCGCTTTTGCATAACCTTGCTGCGCCGCACGTTCATACCAGAGAATTGCCTGGGAATAATTTTCCTTAAAGCCCCATTTTGCAAATTGATTACATTCACCCAAAATATATTGCGATGCCGAATGTCCTTTATCGGCAGCAAACGTGTAATATTCTATTGCTTTCTTAATGTTTCTTTCAACACCCAATCCGTTTGAATAACATTCGCCCAGATTATAGTAAGCATAAACACTGGATTTGTCGGCGGCTAATCTTAATAATTTTATAGCTTCTTGATAATCCTGACGCACTCCTTTACCGTTTTTGTAGCAGAAACCTAAGTTGTTCAATGCTGCTACATCACCAAGTTTGACACCCATTTCAAAAAACTTTATAGCTTTTTGTTCATCGCGTTGCACTCCTATGCCATACGAATAGCAATATCCCAAATTAGCATATGCCGGCGCATATTTCAACTCCACCGCTTTAGAATAAAGTTTAAAAACACTTCCATAATCTTTTGCAACCCTTTTACCTTCATAGTAAAGGTTTGCAAGTTCCAACATTGCTTTTGGATCAGTTTCCGCTCTTTTTTCAAGGTTTACCAACTCTTTTTCAGTCATATCTTCCGGTCTTTTCTTTTTCCCAAACATATATTTCTCCCTTTTATTGCTCACATTCTTTACCATCTACTCAATTATAGTTTATTTGATTAATAAAACCATTAGCGCATTAAAATAGTACAAGCAGTCTATTAATGTCAGTAAGTTCAGTTAGCGGTATTGCCTTGCACGGGAACTCACCAAGATTTATTGTAGGACGGGTTTGCAACTGGGATCTTGTCGCAAATCCACAAACAGAAATGCCATTTATGCAATCAATTGTAAACATTTGGTTATAGTCACGGATTACGGGCGGAATATCTAATTTAATTCCGACATAGAAATTTTTCGGCATACTGCAAAACTAATCGTACGGGACAACTAAATTTCTATGATTGACAAATACCGCAGTTTTTACGTCAACTGTCCTTTTGTCTGCAGTTTCAAAATCAAACTTATCTACGTTAGTTTCACCTATATAGATAGCAAACATTTCATCCAAATTTCCGACATGGATTCCATTTTCCTCTAAAAAACGATAAAATGCCATTTCGCCGATTTTACCTGCGAAAGTCCTTTTAATTCGATATAAAGTTCTGTCGTTTGCGGAAAGTCCGCTTTTCATCATGCGGTCATACTGATTTTTACCTGTAATTATTTCATCGGAAAAATCCCAGCACCTTTCTATATCTTCTCTTGTTAAATTTATTTTGTACCCCATTAATTAACTCTTCCTTAAATATCATATAAATCTTTCATTTCTTTCAAAGAAATATTCAAACCAATCGAGCGATACTTAGGCGTACACATTTTATACAACTCTTCAAGAAGTTGAATCTTTACCTCTTTTGCTCCATAATGAATTGCTTTATGACAAGTAGGACAAAGAGAAATAAGATTTTCTACACAGTCAATATTGACGCGGTATTTATCCCACATCTCTTGCTGAAAGCAAATAGGGATTAAATGGTGTGCCTCCATATACGGTTTTCTTGTTTTACCTGACAGAAAGGAAGAATGATCAGTTGCCATTTGACATTTATAGTCGGCAAGTTTTATTGCGCATTTACCCAGTAACGGATTTTTGCTATATTGCTTTCTGTTGCCGCATTTCCCGATTTGGGGTTCAACGGTATGCGCATTTTTACTTATTTCAAGATTAATATTGCTATCGTCGATATCCGCAATTGCTTCATTGTATTCTTGGTCGTCATCCTCTATTTCAGGCTTATTTGTCGGCATAGCTTTTTTACGTACGGAAGGCAATTTATGCGTCTTTTTTGCCTCAATTAAATTTACACAAAAACCTTGATAATTATATAGAAAATCAGCATAGTCAATATCTCTATGTAATTGACTATAAATATACTGCCAATCTGCGTTTTTAAAGAATTGCTCATAAAAATCGTCCGCAAAATCGGAGTTTAAAGAAATGTTATCACCTTGAAAAGTAAAAAGACTTAAATTGTCCCTTATAAGTATTTTTGCACGTGAAAAACCATCGTACGATTGTACATAATTACAATCAGGTGCGCCTTCAGCAATAAACTTTACCGCCTCATCAAGCTCTTCATGCAATTGACAAGTTGCGACATATGTATAATACTGAGAAGTCGATATCTGTGAGATGCCATGCTCTTTTTTTAATTTATAAAGAACCTGAAAAAGAAACGGCACGGGTAAAATTTCCCACCCTGGATTATTATTGGCAGAGTCGATAATTGCATGAATTTTTAATTTTAAAAGTTGCTCGGATTTATAGATATTGTAATCCGTTCCGCCGAAATCACAAGAATTTAGCAACTCAAAAACAGGAGTTACTCGCTCGTTTTTATATCCGCTACCTCTTTCGTAAAATTCCCCCTTAGTAATTAAGCCAAAAAGCTGTGCCATCACCAATACACGATAATTATTTGAAGAAATGCCATATTCAAGATAATGATCGCTAAAATATTTTTGAATCGGCGTGTGTTCATAGTCGGGTATACTGTTAAAAAGTTGTGCTGCACGAAAAGCATTATCAAACGACACGTCTTGTTTTGTAAAAGTCCAGACCGATGAGTCACTTAAGCTATCGAGTTTTTCCTGAAATGTTCTCATAATAACTCCTTAACCATAGTTGCTATTAAGTATGCAAGCTTAGGCGGCACCGCGTTTCCGATTTGTCGGCAGACAACTGTTTTGTTTCCGCTAAATATGAAAGAGTCTGGAAAGCTTTGTATTCGAGCCGCCTCTCTGGGCGTGATTGTTCTGTTTTGATATGGATGAATGAATTTACCGCCAGACGGCGTATCGAACCGAGTCGTTATTGTAGGTGCAACACTGTCAGGATTTAACCGACCATATGAGCCGCTGTGTACGGAATTAATATTTTCATCCAATACCGTATAGTTTTCATCAATTCCGACACGAGCCATTCGCGCTACCGCCGTTGCGCTATGGTGTGATTGCATATGATTAAAAGTTTTTCCTCCGTTTGAAAGATATTCCTGATATTTATTTTTAGGATGTAAACCTTCAACCAAGCCGTTTCCCGTAGGATCAGGAAGGTCGGAAATTGCCTGCCACACAGTCACAGGCGTGAAAAAGTCAGGATTACGTTGAATAATTTTTTCTTTTGCCTTTTCGAGAACAGCATCAAATTCAAACTCTTTCTGAGCGCCTATTATAACCATTCGTTCTCTCGCCTGCGGAATTCCGCATTCCTTTGCTTTCATAAGTTTGTACTGCAAATAATAAGGTTTTCCGTCAAAATTATTCGGATCTGAAAATATTTTAATAATTTCCTTAAAAATCCCGCCCTCTTTAAGTGTCTGCATACCTTTAACATTTTCTATTACAAATACTTTGGGGCGAATTATTTTTACGATATTAAAATAATGCTTAAATAAATAATTTCGCGGATCTTCAAGAAACCCGTTCTTTCTGATTCTTGCGCCCGCCATCGAAAATCCCTGACAAGGCGGTCCGCCGATAATAACTTCTGCACAGTTAGGAGT
>JAIDSQ010000100.1 GCA_029061155.1 Clostridia bacterium | reverse complement strand
ATAAGGGAGAGAACTTGCCGTTTTCGTCGTAAACGCGCGTACATTTTTTAAATATAACGGCGGTTGCTTTTCCGTTTTCGGTAACAACTTCCTTAGGACCCCAACCGCAGTTTATTTCAACTCCGTCCTCGCGAGCCTCTGAAATTTCTTCTTTACTTGCAGGCATAATATCTTCCGTTTCAAGACAGAGCATAGTAACCTTTTTAGCTCCGCTCCTTGCCGAAACACGCGCCGCGTCTATAGCAACGTTACCGCCCCCGACAACAACGACTTCACCGTCAAAGGGGATTTTACCTGTGTTTGCAACCTTAAGGTAATCAACAGCGGTGGTAACTCCGTCTGCGTTTTCACCTTCGATTCCAGGGAGCTTTCCGCTCTGACAGCCTATAGCCACGTAAAATGCTTTATAACCCTGTGAACGCAGTTCGTCTATGGTAATATCTTTTCCGACTTCTGTATTAAGGCGGATGTCAACGCCCATTTCTTTCATAACGTCGATTTCTGCGTCAATTACGTCTTTTTCAAGCTTGTAGGAGGGGATGCCGTATGTAAGCATACCGCCGGCTTTCTCGTTTTTTTCAAAGACAGTAGGGTAGTAGCCCATCTGAGCAAGATAGTAAGCGCAAGAAAGTCCTGCCGGACCTCCGCCGATAATTGCAATCTTTTCCTTCCAGCGTCCTATATTAGACGCAACCACGATATCTGGAACATATCTGTGTTCTGCGTGCAAGTCCTGTTCAGCGATAAACTTCTTTACCGCGTCGATTGAAACTGCGCTGTCTATAGTGCCGCGTGTGCAGGCGTCTTCGCAACGGCGGTTGCAAATTCTACCGCAGACTGCAGGGAAGGGATTCTCTTTTTTAATAATTGCAAGAGCCTCTCTGTATTTTCCCTGCGATGCTTTTTTAAGGTAACCTTGTACGGCTATATGTGCCGGACAGGCAGTTTTGCAGGGGGAAGTACCCGTGTCATGACAATTAATTCTGTTCTTGTCGCGGTAGTCCTCGTCCCACATATGTTTGCCCCATTTAAGTTTATCGGGGAGAGGCTGTTTGAGATATTCAACTTCACTTCCGTTGGCTTTACAAAGTTTCTGTCCTAATTTTAATGCGCCTGCGGGGCAGTATTCAACGCACGCACCGCATGCAACGCATTTCTGCTTGTCAACGTGTGCACGGTAAGCGGAGGCAGACATATTAGGTGTATTAAAGAGTTGTGAAGTTCTTAGCGCGTTACATATTTTAACGTTGCAATTGCAGATAGCAAATATCTTGTTTTCGCCGTCTATGTTTGTAACCTGATGAACAAACCCGTTGTCTTCGGCGCGCTTTAAAATTTCCATAGCCTCGTCGTATGTAATATCGTGACCTCTGCCTGTTTCGCGGCAGTAGTCAGCCATATCGCCGACGCCTATGCACCAGTCCCGATAATCGTCCGCACAGCCTTCGTCAAGCTGCTTTCTGCCGTAACGGCAAGAACAGATAGATGCGCCTATATGTCCTTCATACTTTTTAAGCCAGTACGAAATATGTTCAATATCCATAGTCGTATTTTCCATGGATATAGCTTTTTCAACAGGAATAACGTGCATACCTATGCCGGCTCCTCCGGGGGGAACCATAGCTGTTACATGTTCAAGGGGGAGGAATGTCATACGCTCGAAAAACATTGCAAGCTCAGGGTGCTTATCCATAAGCTTGGTATTCATATTAGTATATTCGGCTGAACCGGGAACAAATAGGGGAACCCAGTAATGTCTGTCTTCTCTGTTGTAAGTAGTTCCGGGTACAGGTCCGTCTTTGGTATATTTATCGCCGTAGTCGTATTCAAGCATACCTAAAAATGACAGTTTATCAAGAATTGAATCAAAAGTAGCATCGTCAAGCTTTGCTATTTTTTTCAACTGCGCATAAGGATACTTCTTTCTGAGTTCCATCTGAAGAAGTAAATCAAGCGAGATTTCGCGTTCTTCGGCAGTCATTTCGTCCTCGAAAATGCAGGCAAAACCCCAATATTCGGGATCTTCGGTCTTGATTCCCTTAATCTTTCCGGGAAGTCTGTCCGTAACTTTACGTACAAATTTCAAAAGTTTGGGGTTGGGATTTTTGTCGTGCATGTGTGCGGGAACATATTTTTTACTCATTTCCGGCATATCAATTACCTTCCTTCCATAGTTTAATATTTTTTAAAATCCAAGCGGTAAATTCATTAATACCTTCGCCTGTTTTAGCGCAGATGGGAATTACTTCCGCATTGGGATTTCTCATTTTAATGTATTCTTTGCATTTATCCAAGTCAAAATCGAAGTATGGCGCAACGTCTATTTTATTTATAAGCACCAAATCACAGATTGAGAACATCAGAGGGTATTTAAGCGGTTTGTCGTGTCCTTCGGGTACGGATAAAATCATACAGTTCTTACTTGATCCTGTATCAAATTCCGCAGGGCAGACAAGGTTGCCTACGTTTTCAAGGATTGCGAGGTCAATATTTTTAAGATTTAATCCGTTTAGACCTTGTCTTGTCATTTCGGCATCAAGGTGGCACATTCCGCCGGTGTGAAGTTGTATTGACTGCACACCCGTAGCCTCATAAATTTTCTTTGCGTCCACGTCAGAATCGATATCAGCCTCCATAACGGCAATATTAATTTTGTCCTTTAGCGCGTTAATCGTGCGAATAAGAGTGGTGGTCTTTCCGCTACCGGGCGACGACATAAGATTAAGCAAAAATACGCCCTTATTTTTAAGCTCACTTCTTAATTTATCTGCATCTTTGTCATTATCTTCAAATATGCTTTTTTTAATTTCAATAATTTTTACTTCCTGCATAATTTTACCT
>JAIDSQ010000010.1 GCA_029061155.1 Clostridia bacterium | reverse complement strand
TCTGAAAGTACATACTTTGAATATAAAAAAGGGTTTTCGGAGTTTTCGGAGTCCCTAAAAGAGACAAAGGAGTATGTTGACGGATTAGTTGAAAATGCTCTTTTAAAAAGAGCGCTCGGATATGCGTACGACGAAACGACCCGCGAGAATAGGGAAGGGAAGCTTGTTACTACGAAAATTGTAACAAAGCAAGTTATTCCCGATGTTACCGCTCAGATTTATTGGTTGAAAAACCGGCGAGCTGATAAATGGCGTGAAAAAATAGAGAAGTGCGAACAAGAAAACACAGACAAGTTCCCACCTGTTTCAATACCTGCAAATTTAATGTGCGGTAAGTACTTCGATATAAACCGTCGTATAACAAACGGCGACGTTCGAGAGGCGATAATAAAGGGAGGGCGCGGCGGTTGGAAAAGTACTTACCCCGGATTAAAAATTCCCGAACTGATGATGGCGAACCCGCAGGTTCACTGTTTAGCAGTCAGGAATGTTAAGGACACACTTAAAGACAGCGTATATGCACAAATCAAGTGGGGAATTGAAATGCTGGGGGTTTCGGACAGGTTTAAATGCACCGTTTCTCCTTTGGCAATAACTTATCTTCCTACGGGGCAGCAGATATACTTCCGCGGCGCGGACGACCCTTTAAAGATAAAGTCGATAAAGCCGTCGTTCGGTTACATAGGAATATTGTGGTTCGAGGAGTTCGACCAATATTCAGGCGAAGCGGCAATTCGAAACATAAAGCAGTCGGCTCTGCGTGGTACGGACTCGAATGGCGAGAGTAGCGCAATTATCTTCGAGACGTATAACCCGCCGAAGACCGCGCAAGCGTGGGCGAATCAGTACACCGCAGATATCGAAGCCCGTCAGAACACCGCGAACGCTAAGAAGGGAACGCACGTTTTACATACGACTTACAAAGACCTTCCGCGTGAATGGCTTGGCGATGAGTTTTTGTTTGAAGCGGAAGAACTTAAAAAGAATAACCCGACAGCCTATGACAATGAATATCTCGGCATCGTAACAGGCACGGGAGGGAACGTCTTTGAAAATCTTGAAATCCGCACAATTACGGATGCGGAAATTCAGACATTCGGTCAATACAAGCAAGGTCTCGACTGGGGCTATTTCCCTGATCCTACAGCGTTCTTGCGCGGCTATTACAACCCGGCAACAATGACCATTTACTTATTTGATGAACGCAAATATATCAAGACAGGCAACGAAGCGCTTGTGGACAACCTTGCGGGCTATAAAGATACGCAGACGATAGCGGACAATGCGGAAGAGAAATCTATTGCGTATTTTAAAGAAAAAGGCTTCAAAATTCGCGCCTGCGTGAAAGGTGCGGGTTCGGTTGAATTCGGTATTAAGTGGCTTGCCAGCCGTGCAAAGATAGTCATAGACAGGTCACGCTGTCCCGAAGCAGCAAAGGAATTCGAGAACTACGAATACCTCAAGGATAAGGACGGTAACTATATCAGCGGATATCCCGACGAAAACAACCACTTCATAGATGCAACAAGATATATGCTCATTGACGAAATTATGCGTTCAAAACAATACAAGACTTACGGAGGCATTTCCAGAGTATGACAAATCTCGATTTTTTAAAAGAAGGACAGATATTCCCGCCATTGTCGGAAGCGAAGCGCATTGGCGCAATTGCCGACTATAACTTAATGTTTGACGGAAACACTTATGCGGTGGAAGAGAAGCACTTTAAAGAAACGTTAAAAAATCTGAATAAACTTGCTGTATTGCTCGGTTGGACGGATTCTTATGTCGCAGTCGAGTACAACTATTTCAAACTGCTTTCCAAAAAGACTGCGGACTTTGTCTGCGGTGAAATACCCGACATTACTGCAACCAACGCAAGCGATGCAAAAAGAAAAAAAGAGCAAGCGGTGCTGGATGATATTCGAACAAATACGCAATTTGATTTGAAGCATTACGATGCATGGCTCGACGTTTCCAAATACGGCGAGGAATATCTCCGCATTTATACTCGGGAAAAGAAAAACACGTTCACTCTTCAAAGCCCCGCAATGATAATCCGCATAACGGATGAAGAGGACGACTACGAGGTAAAAAATTACGTCGTGGCTTGGCTCTCGGATAATTGCAAGGTGTTGAAAGTTCAGATCCATTACAAGGGATACTACATAGTGCGTTCATTTTCAGTTGAAACTTGTAGGGGTGGTGAGCCTTTCGTCAATCAGAAACGTTACGAAAGCGCAAACATTGAAAATAACAAGTCGGACATTTATTCCTTAGTGTGCGACAGGTACACGGACGAAATATTCCGCTGTTCATTTTTCAGGATTAAACAGCAACTTAAATCCGACGAAAAAGTTAATACAGGTCTTGACGATTTCGCAATCGTGCCGTTAACAGGTATTATGGATGCGGAGCGCGACCACGGTGTGAGCGATTACGATGATATATCCTCAATTGTCTCGCAAATGCAAAGGACAATGACTCAGGTTCAGCTTATATTCGATAAATATACAACTCCGACAATGGGTGTTCCCGTGGAAGCCTTAACGGAATGTGAACAGACTGGCGAAAACATTGTCGAGATAGGCAGAGCAATAGGTATTCCCGAAAATGGTGTAATGCCGCAGTTTATAGAACCTGACCTTACAAAGCTTGAAATGTACTTCCGCCAGCTTGAATTTTCAATTGCGCGTATAAAGGAACTTTCCGAAATGGGCGCGGCATTCAATGCAGATAGCTCTGTCGGTAATGTTGCAGTTGAAACGATGAAGGCGACGTATACTTCGGCGATTAAGAAAGCTGAAAGGCTCACGACGAAGAACACGGACAATATCAAGCGGCTTTTTCACTTGATTTCTATGGTGGGGTACGATTGCATCGTTCCCGTTGAAGATATTCAGATTACTTGGTACGACGGTCTGCCCAACGATGAGGAAAAGGACGTGCGTATAGCAAACACAAAAGTTCAAGGTGGACTTTCGAGCCGTAAAGCAGAATATCAAAACCGCTTCAATGGCACGGAAGAGGGCTTTGACGATATGTGGACACAGCTTCTGCAGGAAGAAAACGATATGAACTCTATGCGGGCCGTCGGCAGTATGTTCAATCCTTTTGAAACTGGCGGCGAGAAAGGCGCAAACGACGGCGAGAAAGGGAAGGACGACCAAACAGGCGACAACGACCAAGACGGCGGCACACAGGGCAAAACACCGCCCACAGCGGGCAAGAGTGACGAAGGGGACGAAACTGACGAATGACGGACGACGAAGAGTTAAGAAAAGTATTTGAAAGATACCAGAAATTGCTCTTCAAAGCCGCTAATAGCACGCAGTCTGAAATGCCGTATAGCTTTGTCGCAGAGTTCTCGCATAAGATGGATGCGGCGAACCTCAATTTCAAACAGCTTGCCCGTCGCTACATAGACAAAGCGATTCCCGACGTCGATATGTCCGCTTCCGCTGAAAGCGTATTACGCAGCGCAGGGGCTTTCCATGAGACTGCGAACGTCAAGCTGACAACCTATGTACAGATGGTTTCAAAGCTTACGGAAAGCGCAGAGCAGTTCAAAGAACGTATTCAAGCGCATATTGCCGAAGACGAAAAGAACGGCACGACGACAACCGTCACCGATTTAAAGGAATATATCAGGACTGAACTTCGAACAGGGCAGGGCATGGCGATTACATATTCGAATGGCGCAAGAATGCCGACGGATAAGTATGCCGAGATGCTTGCCCGCACTACCCGAATTGAAACGCAGAATATTGCGATGCTTGGCAAGGCGCTGGATGACGGAAACGACCTTGTAGAATGCTCCACGATTTCACCGACTTGCTCGACGTGCGCCGTATATCAAGGGCGCATTTATTCTATATCGGGCAACACACCCGGTTATCCCGCCTTATATAAAACAGCGTTCCGAAACGGCTATTCCTGCATCCATCCGAACTGCCGACATCAGTTCTTCCCTTACAATCCGAAATTCCACACGGAGGAAGAACGTGCGCAACTTGAAAAAGATACTCGCCGCCCAATGGATGAAGAGAAGCTGAGCGACAGCGCACGTTCAGCCTATGCACGCAGCCAAATGCAAATGCGGCAGTGGAATAAAGAAATGAACGAATTTGCGATGATGCGGGAGCGGTATGGTGATAATGCACCGTATAAAACTCTCGGCGCGTTTCGCCGTGCTTACCGCTCTGAGGAGGGCTCGTTACCTTATGCGAAAACGCATTACTATCGCAAAGATGAAAGGCAGTTTACAGAGTTTGAAAGTGCAATAGGCAAAGAAAATATGCCTGAAAACCTTGCCAAATTTCAACAAATGAAGTATAATGATAGAGAAGAATTTAATCTCTTAAACCATTATCAATTTTCAAGAAAAAAGGGCAACATTTCGGCGCTTGCTTCGTTTGAATTATTTAAGACAACGAAAGTCAAAATTGAAAACGCTACAATAGGAAAGATGGCGGCTAATGGTACCGTTATTCAAAAAGTAAGTTTGCATTTTGTAGATAGACTTATTGGAACGATCTATCATAAAGATAATGAACCAAAACATGAAGGTATGGCATTAAAAGATATGCAAGATATTCTTTTTAATGGTGTACCAAGTTCCAAATTAAAATATGACAAGTTTAATCGTCCAAGTCAAAATATAGAAATTGAAAGCAAAGGAATTGTGACGGTAAATACTGATACAGGAGAATTGGTGCAATGCAACAAGAAAGGGACTTCGTAGAAAAAGCAAAATTTAAAATTACATATGAGCAATTGGAGAAGATTCGTCCTTATATAGAAAATCTTGACGAACTTTTGAATAATTATAGCGAATTCCAGACTGAACTTAATGATGCGATTGTAATGGAGCTTGATGAAGATTACGAAGACACGGATTTAAGTACAATGTTGCAAAATATTTATGACGAAATATATTTGCAAAATAAGGTGGGTTAAAAGCACTCTGCTTGATGGCAAAGTGCTTTTTTTAGTTCAGTCAACTGAACAGCATTAAATTACGTCCAGTTAACTGGACATAGAATAACAGATTAAAGACAGTACGTTTATGCGGACTGTCTTTTAATATGCCTGAAAGCGGCTCACGGCGTAAAACTGATGCAGCACATAAAAAATCTTAGGGGAGCAACCCCGTAAAAAAGCGTAGGAGGCTTTTATGAACAGACAGGAACTCAAGAACTTGCTTCGCAGCATTAAACCCGATGGTGATTTAAGCGACATCGTCGACAAGATTATGGATATTAATGGTGCGGACATCGAAAACGCGAAGAAGAACGCAGGAACGGACTATGCAGCCGTTGTTGCCGAAAGAGACAAGTGGAAGGCAGAAGCCGAGTCTTACGGCAAAGGCGGTTCAAAGTACGTCGACCCCGCAGAAATCGAGCGTTTGAAGAAATTTGAAACGGACACAAAAACCGCGCAGAAGCGTGCAACGGTTGAAGCGGCAGTAAACGAAATGCTTACACGCAACAAAGTCAACCCCATGGTAATTAAGCTCACGCTTAAAAACCTGAATGCAGACGAAGTCAAATTGGACGATAAAGGTAAAGTTACATCGGAATATGAGGACAGCTATATGAAAGCGTTTAAAGCCGATTATCCCGAAGCAATTGAAACCCCGCCCGATGGCACGGGTGCGCCTTCGCGCGGCGGAAAAGGTGAACCGGGCGGCGGTGGAAGCGGAGCCACCGACGGCTTTGAAGACTTCCGCAAAATAAAATAATTTTTTAGGAGAATAAAAAAATGGCTAAGAACACCATTGAAAAAGCAGTACGTTATATCAGAGAGCCGAACGCACTTGCAACGACTCTCAACTATTCGTTAAAGACAACCGACCTTGAAGTGCCTTCCGTATTTATCGGTGCACAGACGGTCAAATATCTGACCATATCGTTCGACGATTACGATCTCGGCGATTTCAACAGAGAGAAAGGTTACGCGACCAAAGGCATCCGCTTAACATGGACTGAAAAGACCATGACTCAGGATAAAGGTGACAGCCTTCATATCGACAGGATGGATGACGAAGAAGCTATGGCAAACGGCATCGTCCGTATTGCAAACCGTTACATCGACAGAGTTCAGGCTCCCGCGGTTGACAAATATCGTTTGAAATCTGTAGGCACACAGAAGCGTGCGAATGCGGTCAACGCAACTTTCACGTCGGTGAACATTGTCGACAAACTGCTTGAAGGCAGAAAGCATCTTGTAAACCACCACGTCAATCTTGACAATACAATTTTGTATTTGTCGGCATCGGCAGATACGATATTGTCAAAGGTCAGCATTGACAAGGGTACACTCGGGCTGGGCAACTGGAACGGCAACATGGAAGCGAAGGTTCTCATGTTCAAGGAGGCAAAAATCATCGTAGTTGCAGACGACTATTTGCCCGACGGCGTGCAGGCGATTCTTCTTAATCCCGAAGTTGCGCCCGCCATGAAGAAATACAGCGAGTGCGAGTATTTCGATAAAATTCCCGGTTTCGGCGGCAGAAGGGCGCAGGTCGACATCGGTCTTTATCACGACTGCTTCACCTACGACGAACTTGCACGCGGCATCGTGGTATTCTTAAAGACTTCCACGACAAAGCATACGATTACTTATGCAGGTGGCGACGGTGCGACGGGTACAGCACCCATGCAGGATTCGGTTGTTGCCGGCACGGATATTACGTTGGCGGCTAACTCGCTTACTCGTGAAGGTTATACCTTCGTCGGCTGGGATGACGGTTCTAATCTTTATGCCGCAGGTAAAACCTACAGCGTTCCTAACGCGAACGTAACCTTAACGGCACGTTGGAAATCAGCGGCTTAAAAGAGGGTTAAATTATGACGGTAGGTATTGATACTTACGTCGACGTGGCAAAGGCGGACGAAATCGTCCGCCTTCTGTTACGACCTTACGACGAATTCAGGGTGTTTTGGAGCGTGCTTTCGTTTGAAGAGAAAGAGGGCTATATATTACGCTCAACGCAGCAGATAGAAGCACTTACATACACGGGGGCTAAGAGTGACTGCAACCAGCGGCTACAGTTCCCGCGAAACAGAGAGAAGGAACTTTCACAAGCAGTGCAGAACGCAGCAGTGTACAATGCACTGGGACTTATGAACGAAGAGATAAAGTCCACTGCCGAAAAACAGATGCAGGTTTTTAAAAGTCTCGGTGTTTTCAAGAACCCCCGACTCGACCAAACGAGTATGCGGGCAATTGCTACGGCAGAAAACGCCGCTCCTGCAGAAGTTAAAATTCCGCTTGCAAGCAAGAAAGCGTATGAGCTTTTGAAGCCTTACAGACGGGGCAGTTTCGCTATAAGGTAGGTGATACTATGAATTATCCGATTATGATTACGGAAGACGACTGCAAAAATTACGGCATAGAAATGCAAAGCGGAAAGGAAGCGGTTATTCAAAATAAACGGTTTCTGAATATCGTGCATCAAACGCTTTACGACTTCGTGCTTTTTATTTCGGTAAAGAGCTGGCGCAAGGCAGTCATAGAAAAGTACAAAAAAGAACTTGAAGAGCCGATAAAAGAGCTCCTTTTATCTATCGCTTATGCGATAGACATAAGCGGACAGTTCAACGGCTTGTGGGACGGCGTTACGAAGCTGGACAGCGGCGAGTTTAAGATTAACAGCTTACAGGAACGCTTGACCGCAGTAATACCGCCTATGACGTGGAATCAGATACTCGGCTTAGAACCGAATGTTATGTTTATGGG
>JAIDSQ010000001.1:2708-3832 GCA_029061155.1 Clostridia bacterium | reverse complement strand
CCCGGCAATTCGCCTAACTCTCCTTTTTCATAGAGCATACGCCATTTATATATTGTTGGACGGCTTTTATTCGTTAAACGTGACAGTTCAGTTATTGATATAGTGTCGGTTATCAGCCCCACATCACGCAACCTCCTTTTGTTTATTTTACACTATTTTACACTTATTGTAAAAAAGTGTCAAGCAAAAAATGGAAAAATTTGACTTTTTTTGAGCTTGGGTTTTGCGGGCACAATACGATATCTGTACGCTAAAACAGCACGGTGCAAAAAGCGCCGTGCCGTTTTGAAATATTTCAATTCTTAAATATAAACTGCTTCACCCATTCTACGGGGGATTCTCTGTAAAAACCGCAGTGTCCGTAGCCTTTCATTTTATGCATATTATAACCCTTTAAACGCACTTTGCAAAGTCTGGCAATATCTTTGTTTCCGTAAATGAACGTAACTTTTTTCAATTCGGTTTTAGGCAATTTGTAAATTTTTGTATCGAAACAGCTTTCGACAAGGCTGTTAAGATTTTCAGAAGATACCTCAGGTGCAACATCCTTTTGAAATTGTCCCATACCGTTAAAGTGTTTATTTAATTCTTTTGCAACGTCATACTTGCCTGATTTTATCTTTTTTAAGCATTTTGCGTAGCTTTTAAGATAATGGTTTTTTATGAAGTTAGGAAAATTAAAAAGCGGTGCGCTGTCAACAAATGCATTTTCAATCATTTCGGAATTTTCGCAAAAGAACTGATATGCAATATTTCCCCCAAGTGAAAATCCGGCAACAGCGTAAAGAGATGAAATTTCATTTGCAGTTAAAAATTCTTTTATTTGGCGGATTTCGTCCGAGGTGGAAATGTAGACGGAATTTTCATGATGACCCGATAAGGTCGGCGTAATAACAAAAAAGTATTTCGCAAGCAATTCGGTTACAGGCGCAAAAAAGTCTGCGCTTGTAAACAGAGTATGAATTAACAAAACGGCTTTATTATTTTTATCGCCGAAAGTTTTAAAAAGCATTTTTAATATTCCTCACTTAGTTTAAGTATAACAAAATTAAACCGAAAAAGCAACAAAGTAAATACGCACACCGTTCAACAGTGTGCGTATAAGTACGTTTTGGTGGACGAGT
>JAIDSQ010000001.1:0-2608 GCA_029061155.1 Clostridia bacterium | reverse complement strand
CGTTTTGGTGGACGAGTCGGGACTTGCACCCGAGTCTTACGGGTTTAGTTTGAGCTTTCTACATACTTAGTTCACCTTTAAGCTTTCTTTGCATCCGCCGATGAACGGGCAAAATGCAAAGGCATACCGCTAAATACTCCACGCACGCGCACGGTAAAACGCCTCGTGAGTTTACCGTTTAATTAACGCCGTTCCGCCTTCAACGGTTTAAGACGGACGACGGACAGCTGAAACTTTAAGCTGCGCAAGCCAAGCTTGCCGCCCTGCGGGGGAAAGCTACGACTTTGGAATCGTTAGATTCTGCGTTTAAATTTAAGTTCCGTTTTTACAAAGACGAGCCTTTGGTATGCTTTTCTCATTCTCCACCCGCAATCGAATCTGAAACTCGCCCGATTACTGATGTTGAAAACTTATCAGCACAAGTATTATAACAACTTTATAATAAAAAAATCAAGCGTTTAATTTTGTTTTTTATTGACATTTGCCTTTAAATGTTTTAAAGTTATACCTATGATATATACGGTGACGTTTAATCCCTCGCTGGATTATTACGTACAAGTAAATAACCTAAGGAGCGGATTTGTAAACCGCACCTCTTCCGAACGGCTTGCCGTGGGAGGCAAGGGCATAAATGTTTCTCTTGCCTTAAAAGAGCTTGGCAACGATTCACTTGCGCTCGGTTTCATTGCGGGGTTTACGGGAAAAGCCATTAATGATAAAGTAACTTCTTTGGGGCTTAACCACGACTTTATTACCGTTGACGGTCAAAGCAGAATTAACGTTAAAATCAAAAGCAATACCGAAACGGACATAAACGGTTCGGGTATTATAATTACCCCCAACGACGTCAACAAGCTTATAAGAAAATTAAGAGCGCTATTAAAAGAAAACGACTGGCTTATTATATGCGGCAGTGTGCCCTCCTCTTTGGACGAATTTACCTATGCAAACCTTCTGAAAAAGCTTAAGGCAATACGCGGAATTAACCTTGTCGTTGACGCAAGCGGTAAACTTTTGACCGAAACGCTTAAATTTAAGCCCTTCTTAATAAAGCCTAACGTTTACGAAATGTGTGAAATTTTCGGGCTTACCGCCGTTCCCGACGTTGAAGGCATTATTGCCTGCGCGCGCAAATTTCAGGATATGGGTGCAAGAAACGTTATTGTTTCTATGGGAAGTGCGGGCGCGGTTATTGCTACCGAAACGCAACAGTCTATGTATGTGCGTGCGGCGCGCGGACAGCTCGTTAACTCGGTTGGCGCGGGCGACTCTATGATTGCAGGGTTCATTCACGAATATTTAAAATCCGGTAATTACTTCACGGCGCTCAACTACGCCACCGCCGCGGGTAGTGCGTGCGCGTTCACAAAGAATATAGCGACGAAAGAACAGATTGAATATATAGAATCTTTAATGTTGTAAATGTTCACAAAATTCTCGACGTTCGATGATGTCGATAATTTTCGTGATTCTTAGAGGCTCCGCCCCTCTGCCCGCGATATTAAGGGCACACAATTATATAATCGCGGTCATTCACCCCGCTGAGGCGAATGGTTTCGCAAATTGTGTCCGCTTGCAAAAAATGTGATTTTTGCGCGCGGCGTAATTTATTTGAAAATATGCTTGAATATTATTTTACGGACGGCGAGGTTTACGCCGCGCTTGATACAATTTTAAAGCAAAGGCTTGGTTCTTATAAAATTTTAAGGACGCAGAACGGCAAGCCGTATTTAGAGGGTGACCCCCTCTTTTTTTCGGTTTCGCACAGCTCGAACAAGGGCGCAGTAGTGATATCCGATAAACCCGTTGGCATTGATATCGAGTATAAAAAGGATAGAAATTACCGCGTTATAGCCAAACGTTTTTCCGAATTGGAACGCAGTGAAATCAACTGCCTTGACGACTTTTTAAAGCACTGGGTTATCAGGGAGTCCTACATCAAGATGAAAGGCTTTACGCTTGCCGATAAGCTGTTTAAATGCGAATATTCGGACGGCGTGTTCTACGACTGCGGAAAGGCTGTTGACTGTGAGTTTTTAAGCGGCGAACATGACGGCTTGTTCTGGTGCATTTGTATTGACAACAAATAAATAAGTTTGGTATAATTTTTGTATGAAAGTTTTTGTAATTGCAATGGAAAAAGAGGCTTTGCCTGTGCTGGAATCAATGAGCATAGAACGCGATTTTGTTTTTTGCGGAAAGCGCGTTGTATGCGGTACGCTTTACAATAAGCGGGCGGGCGTTGTCATTTGCGGAATTGGTAAAGTAAACGCAGCCTGCGGAACGCAGATTGCCATAGATGAATTGGGCGCGGACGAAGTTATTAATTTAGGCGTTGCTGGCGGGCTGAACGACAATCTTGAAATAGGCTGTATTTACGGCATCGAAAAAGTTGTGCAGTATGACTTTGATCTGACGCAGTTGAACGGAACGGATATCGGCACACTTGACGAATGTAAGGAAAACTATCTTCCTCTTTCCACCTCTCTGTATTCCCTCAAAAAGCTTGCCACGGGCGACAGATTTAACGACAGCCCCGACGACTATAAGCTACTTACCCAAACTCTCGGTGCGGATATACGCGATATGGAGTGCGGTGCAATTGCAC